>NZ_JBHXSG010000063.1:0-49955 GCF_042714835.1 Streptomyces sp. NPDC058678
CACATCGCGAGCTTGGCCTGCAGGCGAGGGCCGAGCCGGCAGTCGTAGCCGGAGGGGCCTCTGGAACGCAGCGCCTCGCGTCCGCCCGTCCTCCAGGTGCGGCGCCACTGGTAGACCGACTTCTCACTCACCCGTAACTCCCGGGCGATGCAGGGGACTTCCACGCCTTCCTCGAAGAGGTCAACGGCCCGCATCCGCACCTCTTCCCGGCGCCTGCGCTGCTCGGCGGGCAGCCCGCCCCCGTCCGGATACCGCATGCCTCCGGCGTACCAGCCCAAACGGACCGCGTCATCGGTCCCGACACAGATCCAGACCCCGAAACGCCGAAGTCAGTAAGCGGTGGCGGCCCGACGACAGCCACCGCCACTACCTGATCTGCCGCGCCTGCGGCAGCAGCCGGCCGGTGGACTCCGAGGTCGTCGAGGAGTGGGCCGAACGCATCGCCGCCGACTCCGGATTCGCGGCGGTGGAGCACACCGTCGAACTCACCGGCGTCTGCGCCGGCTGTCAGCCCACCACAGACGAAGGAGAACTGCCGCCATGCCACTGGGATTTGGCCCCGGAAGCCCCGCGACACCGAGCCCACGGCTGCGCGAGCTGAAGGAGGCCGTACGCACCCTGCTGGACCTCGACGAGGACACCGCCGTCGTGATCCGCCAGCTCGCCTGCACCGAACCGGGCTGCCCGCCCCTGGAAACGGTCGTCGCCGCCCTCCCCATGAACGGGCCGCCCCGCCGCTGGACCCTGCACCAACCCGCCGAGCAGATCACCGAGGACGACCTCAAGGCCGCCCTGCTCACCACCGCACCCGAAGGAGCCCGACCCGCATGACCCAGCCCACCCCTGTGGACGGCCGCGTCCCCGTCACCGTCCTGACCGGCTTCCTCGGCTCCGGCAAGACAACCCTGCTCTGAACATCACCGCACCCGACCAGGCCCTGACCGTCGCCTGGGAGATCACCATCGACGACGCACCCGTCGCCCTCAGCGCCCGCGGCGACCTCGTGGCCGTCGCCGGAGCCGAGGGCACGGTACGCGTCCTCGATGCCGCCATGGGCGCCGAAATGGAAGAACTCGAGCTGCCCGGCGGCGCCCTGAAGGTCCAACTTCCCTCGCCAGCACGACACTTGGCGGTCACCGGACCCATGGGGTACGCGCTGTGGCGGCGCACGGACGGCCGCACCGTCGTCCGCGAGTCCGGCGCCTGGTCCTCCTCCGCCGCCTGGGCCAACGACGAGCGGGTCGCGGTCGCCTCCGGACGCGTGGCGCTCGTACTCGACGCGGACAGCGAGGAGTTGTGGCGTACGGAGCCCGCCGCGTCCACCGTCACCGACCTCGCCTGGCTGCGCCGGGGGCGACGGCTGGCCGCGGCCGGGGCCGTACGCGGCCACGAGCGCCACACCGCCCAGCCCGTGGTCACCTACCCCTACATCGGCTCACACCTCGCGCTCGCCGTCGCCCCGACCGAGAAGTGGATCTGCAGCGGCAACCAGGACGCCTCCATCCACATCTGGCGCACCCGCGACGGCAGCGAACTGACCATGTCCGGCTACCCGGAGAAGGTCTCCCGCCTCGACTTCGACGACACCGGCTTCTGGCTCACCGCCGACGGGGCGCCGGACCTGACGGTCTGGGACTTCTCCGGAAAGGGCCCCGCCGGCACCGCACCGCGCCAGCTGCGCTGCCACGAGACGATCACCGCGCTCGCCTGGCGGCCCGGTCCCGCCGGACACCTCGCCAGCGGCGGCCACGACGGAACGGTCGCCCTCTGGTACCCACCGCCGGACAGCCCGCCAACCGGCTGCGACCGGTGCGCACCCTGGACGACACGGGCGCCGCAGTCGGCGCGCTGGCCTGGGCCGGACCGCACCTGATGATCACCGCCTACCGCGACGGCCGCGTCCGGGCCTACGGCCTGCCCTCGCGGACAACGCTGTGAACCGCCGTACGACACCGATCGCCACCACCGCCGGCCGTACGGTGCCGATCGGCGCGGCAACCGCCCTTGCACACTGGTCGTCTGCCGCGGCTGCTGCTGCGGCAACCCACGCAAGCACCCAGGCGCCGACCACGCCTGGCAGCTCGACCGCCTGCGCGCGGTGGCCGCCGACTCCGCGGGCTGCCTCGCCGTCCGTACATCGGACTGCCTCGGCCCGTGCGACCAGGCCAACGTCATCGTCGTCCGGCCCTCCACCGCCGGCCGCAGGGCCGGCGGCCGGGCCACCTGGATCGGCTTCGCCCTGGACGACGACTGCACCGACGATCTGATCGCCTGGGTCACCGCGGGTGGACCCGGCCTCGCCCAACCCCCGTCCGCCCTGAAGCTTTAGTTCGTCCGCCCACCCCGTGAGACGAGGACCCGTGCACGCCGCTGAACCCGGCAGCGGAGCAGGAACGGGCGGCCGCGGCATCTTCGCGGCCGCCCGCCTCGACGAGGCCACCGCCACCTCCGTCGCCGCCACCCTCCAGGCCCTGGCCACACCATCCCGGCTGCGGATCCTCACCACCCTGCGGCACGCCCCATACCCGGTCGGCGCCCTGGCAGCCGCCGTCGGCATGGAACAGTCCGCCGTCTCCCATCAACTTCGGCTCCTGCGCGCCCTGGGCCTGGTCACCGGAGAACGCGACGGCCGACGCATCGTCTACCGCCTCTACGACGACCACGTCGCCCAACTCCTCGACCAGGCCGTCCACCACATCGAGCACCTCCGCCTCGGCCTGCGCGACCCCCACTGAACCACCCCGGAGTGCTCCGGTTGGCGACTGGGACGCTCAGCATCGCTCCAGCGCGGCAACTGACGCGCGCCATACGGGACTAGGCACCGCACACTTGAAAACAATTTTCATTAAATTGGACAGAGTCGACCTGAGGCAGCGCGACGGAGCCGTAGCGCAGACGACGCACGCCGAACAGACGTGCATGCCAGTCACACACATGCCAGACAGGAGAAACCCCGTGAGCGAGACCGCGCACCGCCGGCAACCGGCGTCGTACCGGTGATGTACACGATCGAGGACGGCATGGCCGCGGCAGTCGGCCCGTCGTCGAGGTGGACGAAGACGACGTTGCCGACGCATACTCCGTGGCACCGCAGTCCTGCGGCAGGGGCTGTCCGGTCAGGACGGCGCTGGAGGCGGCCACCGGACGGTAGCCGCGAGAAGTTCCAGGGCAAGGCGGTGTGCAGGCAGCCGCAAGGCGACCGTCCCGTGTGCATTCAGTGAGGTTCCGCCTGAGGCGGCCGATGCCTGGAAGCACACCGGCACTGGCGCCGTCTTGATAGCGGCTGCCACGCCGCGGGTGTAGCGTCGTGAGCCAGCAGTCGTGGTTCCGAAGTCCCGTTCGCCTGTGATCGCCATCACGGGCGTTCTTGCGTTTCAGCGCCTCTCCGGACCAGGGCGATCACCTCCCGGGCACGCAGGGTGCGGGCCCGGTTTCCCTCGAAGGAGACAGTCATGGCCAAGGGCACGGTCAAGTGGTTCAACAGCGAGAAGGGCTTCGGCTTCATCGAGCAGGAGGGCGGCGGCCCCGACGTCTTCGCCCACTACTCCAACATCGCCGCCCAGGGTTTCCGCGAGCTGCAGGAGGGCCAGAAGGTCGAGTTCGACGTCACCCAGGGCCAGAAGGGCCCGCAGGCGGAGAACATTCGTCCTGTCTGATCGCCGCTGCGGCAAGGCCCGGCATACCGACTTGAGGCCACCGGGCCTTTCCGCCTGCTGTATCCGGACAGCAGGCCGGTGTCCCAGGCCGAGCCTGGGCCGTCGCCGGGTACGGCTCGGGCCCGCTAAGACTGCAGATGCGAGCACCACGCCTGCTACCCGCATCAGAGAGATGAACCCGCAGGTGGGCACGCCCTGAGCCCTGGTGGTCGGGTGTCGTGGAGTGGAGCGTGACCTGGGATTTCGTGGCCCTGATCTCGACCAGCTGGCGCGGACGAACCCGCATCGCCGGCACCGAGTAGAGGTTCGCCTCGACGGCAACAAGGCAGTCCTTGCCGACGTAGCGGAGATATCGCTGGGCGACCACGTAGGGGGTGGCCGGCAGCGGACGCAGAGCCATGTGGTCGCGGACCGCCCGCAGGCCGATGACCTCGCCGTGGGTGCCGTGGACCTTCGCCCGCCGCAGAGGGACTCAGGCAGTGAAGGCGGCGTTCATCTCCTCGACCGAGGAGAAGGCCCGACCGGCCAGGACATGGTCGCAGACGATGCCGACCTGCCGCTCGACCCGGCCCTTGCCCTGAGGACGGTAGGCGGCTAGCACGTCCACATCGAAGTCGTAATGGCCGGCGAACGCGACTGCCTCCGGATGCAGCGGGACAGCCTCGCCTGGTGCGATGTGGCGGCGGACGACGGTCTTGGTGCGGTCGTAGACGATCGACATCGGGACACCGCCAAAGTGGGGCGAACGACTGACGGTGGCAGTCGAAGAACGTGGCCAGGCCCTGGCTGGTGGTGAAGCAGCAGAACGGGTCCCGCGAGTAGGGCAAGGTCATATGGAAGGAGTAGACCTTCGGGATCCCGACATGTGCCAGAATCTTGCCCTCGTCGCCCCAGTCCACCTGGGCCTGAGCCCCGGGTACCACCTCGAACTGGCGGTGAAGACCGGCCAGCTCACCCGGACTGATCCCGAGTTCCTCCGCGATCCTGGGTCGGGCCTCCTGCAAGTAGAGTTTCACGCGCTGATAGGTGCCGGTGAACCCGTACTCGGCCACCAGCCGCTCGTGGATCACGGCCCTTTGAGGAGGATCTCGGCCTTCAGCATGGCATCGATCAGCGGCGCGACCTCGTCCACCACCCGCCGCCGCGGCTGGCCGTTCGCGGCCCTCTTCGGCGGCGCGACCGGAACCTCACCCGACAGGTACTTGGTGACCGTGCGCCGGTTCAGCCCAGTCTCCTTCGCGATCTCCCGCAGGCTCATCGCGCCGGATTCGTAGAGACCGCGAAATCGCCTCAGCTCCAGCCACCGATGCGGGTCCAGCACCACCGTCAGCCGCCCTCCCCGATCCCGAACCGACGGCAGCAGACTTCCGGCTCCTACCCCTCCGTGCATCAACAACGGTGCGGTCTCATTCGTACGAGGTGGTGCACGTTCACGTTCACATGTACGCCGACAGTCGGGGTGGGCACGGTGCCGACGTGCGGGGTGGCGCCGCCGGCTGGCAGCGCCGCGAGCGACGCCGACTTCGCCCCGCGTACGCACACTGCCGGCGCCCAGTGCGTCGGGCGGGCCGGTCCCTAGCTGTTGCTGGTCAGGACGTTGTTGACGGTGCCGTGGGCAACGATTTGGGCGGGTAGCTGCGCAGGACGAGTGAGGTGGTGACCGGTCCGTAACGGGCGAGGGAGTCTACGACCTGTTCAAGGCGTTCGGCGTGAGAACAGTGCACGTCGAGCAGCAGGCAGTCCTCGCCAGTCACGCGGAGGGTCGAGACGATCTCGGGTGTCTTGGTGGCAAGGGTGAGTGCTTGGGACAGCTGCGCGTGGGTGGTGCGTAGCCGGACGATGGCGTGGATGTTCAATCCGACTGCGGCTGGGGCGACGACGGCACGGTAGCTGGTGATGATCCCGTTCTTCTCCAGGCGTTGGATGCGGGCGCTGGCTGCCGGCTGGGACAGCCCGACGCGGCGTCCGACTTCGGCTCCGGTGAGCCGGCCGTCGGTCTGGAGCAGTTCCAAGATGGCACGGTCGATCTCGTCGAGTGATTCCATCGTTGTCACCCCCACTTTCTTTGAGATCACTTGCTGAGCCCGATCGTTGCCGCTGATCCATCGAGAATCGCCCCAGGGTGCCCCCGCGATGTGCGTGGGCACGATTGGAAGGGCGGTAGGCCATGGTCGCGTACGTCATCATTCCTGGGATTGACGGTTCGGATGAGCGGCACTGGCAGAGCTTGTGGGAGAAGCGATGGGGGCCCTCAGCGGTCCGGATCGCACCGGCCTCGTGGAGCAGGCCGGACCTGTCGGACTGGGTTGCCGCAATCCAGGCTGCCTACGAGATCGCTTCCCGGCGTGATAACCAGGTGGCGTTGGTGGCCCACAGCCTTGGCTGCTGGGCAGCTGCGCACTGGCTGGAGCAGGCACGACCCGACACGCTGGCGGCGTTCCTGGTCGCACCTCCCAATCCCCAGGGACCGGCGTTCCCCCGTGAGGCCGCATCGACGTTCCTGGGCCTGTCCGCTCGCCCTTTGCCGTGCCCGAGCCTGATGGTGGCCAGCAACGACGACCCCTACTGCGACCCGACGACGTCCGCCTCCTTCGCACACGAGTGGCAGGCGGAAGGCCATCTCATCGCAGGCCACGGCCACATTAATTCCGACAGCGACCTCGGTGACTGGCAGGCGGGCCTGGAACTCCTTCGCACGCTCGTCGACCGCTGAGATGACCGATCCGACACGGAGGCCCTCCGCGTCGACGCCTGCCCTCACCCTGCTCAGAAAGCCCGTGCATGTCGCATCGCAATGCCCCGCGGTCTCCTGAAGGGTGGCGCCGTCTGATCGACCGCTGCCGGAACCGCCCGATCGCCCACGTCGCCGCAGAGATGGGAATCTCTCGCGCGTGCGCGTCGAAGTGGGTCAACCGCTTCCGCCGCCATGGCGACCTCGGCCTCTTGGACCGCTCTTCAGCGCCCCACCGGCAACCCACAACAACTGATGCCGACGTCGTTGCCCGCATTGAGGACCTCCGCCGCACCCGAAAGTGGTCGGCTGCGAGGATCGCGTTCGAACTCAACAACGGCGGCATCACCATCAGTCGCCGCACCGTGTCCCGCCTCCTCGTAAGCCTGGGCCTGAACCGGCGCCGGTTCATCGACCCCAACGGCGAGACCAACCGCGCACCACGGAAGATCACCGCCCGCCGCCCCGGGCACATGGTCCACATCGACGTCAAGAAAGTCGGCCGCATCCCCGACGGCGGCGGCTGGCGCGCTCACGGGCGGGGCAGCGGACAAGCCAAAGCTGTCGATCGGCGCAAGAAGAAGACAGAACGCGGCGGCTATGTCTATCTGCACTCCGCGGTCGACGGCTACAGCCGCCTCGCCTACACAGAAGCCCTGCCAGACGAAAAGGCCGCGACCGCCGTCGGATTCCTCCACCGCGCCCACGCGTGGTACGCCACCCACGGCATCACCCGCATCGAACGCATCGTCACCGACAACGGCGCCTGCTACCGAGCCGACGCCTTCGCCCGCGCACTACTCGGATCCCGGCATCAACGAACCGCGCCCTACACACCACGCCACAACGGCAAGGTGGAGCGGTACAACCGGATCCTCGCCGAGGAGTTCCTCTACGCCCGCACCTGGCTCTCAGAGCAGCAGCGCACCGAGGCCCTCAAGGTCTGGAACATCCACTACAACTACCACCGGCCCCACAGTGCTACCGGAGGCCAACCGCCAGCAGACCGGCTCCGAATAGGCGTAACCAACGTCTTGGCCTCCTACATAAAGGCTGTGTCAGCTCATCGTCTGCACCAATCACGCCCGAACAAACATCTTCTCCGAACCCGGCCGTGCAAGCTCCTGACACCATCTCCCGCCGTCGGCGCGGCGGCGACGTCAGGCGGCGAACGGCGACCGGCGTGGGCGCGACCGTGGTCGGCGTGGTCACCCTGCTCAGCCAAATGAGATCGCCCGGCAGTTCCAGCGTTCTCTTCTGAGCCGCTGTCCCCCTCCGAAAGAGCACCCTCGTCTCGGGACACCGGTTCCTTCCTGGAACCCGCAGGACGAGACCATGCGCGCATGCCCGCGCCTCGGCTGCCATCGGCGTGCGGACGCGGTCCCGTCTACGCAGGACCCTCGCCGGAGCAAGCCGACGGGGGTCCTCACGTGTCACAGCCCCTATGAGCGGGGTCCTGGCTGTAGCTGTTTGACCAGGTGGAAGACCTCCCGGGCCGCATAGCGCTTGAGGCAACGGACGATTTCGCGACGGGTCTTGCCCTCTTTGATCCGGCGCTCGTAGTAGTCCTGGGTGCGCGGGTCGACCCGCAGACGGGTGAACACAATGCGATGGAGCGCGGCATTGGCCTGACGGTCGCCACCACGGTTGAGGCGACGGTACTGCCGGCGTCCCGAGGAGCGCTCGACGGGACTGACCCCGCACAGCGCGGCGAAGGACGCCTCACTATCCAGGCGCTCCGGGTTGTCCCCCACCGTGATCAGCAAAGCGACGGCCGTGTCCGGACGCCTCGCGACCGCCCCCTTGGACCTGGTCTCCTCCTCTTCGGCGGCAGCCTTCTCCAAAGCGGCGAGCACATCCTGGCTCGTGTGCATCCCGGCGGCATCGTGATGGGCCCGCACGGTGGTGGAGTCGATACTGACCAGCGACAGATCCACCTCACCCCGCTTCGCGGCCTCCGCGATCAGGCCCTCCAGCAGGGCCTCGAACACGCCGACGTCACGCCACTGCCGGAAACGATTGGACACCGTCGACCAGGCACCGAATTCCTGCGGCATCTCCCGCCACTGCCCGCCGGTCCTGAACCGCCAGACCACGCCCTCGAACTGCTTGCGCAACCGCTCGGGGTACGGGCCATACTCGCCGATCGGCAGTACGGCTCGATGAACTCCCACTCCACATCGGTCAGCTGCGCATAACGACCCGATACGCGCCCTAACGGCCCGTCACCCGTGCCGCCGTTCGCCGCGGCCGCCGTCCTCCTGCTGCTGAGGGGCTGATGGCGGAGCCGTCGTGGCCCGCGGGATCAGGTGGGTGGGCAGGATGACGTGCCGCATGTGGTCCGCGTCTGAGTCGTTGATGAGCTTCAGGGCCAGCTCGCCGGCCACGCGCCCTATCTCCGACGGCAGTTGCGCCACCGTTGACAGGTCGCACCACTCGGCCAGTGGCTGGTCGTCGAAGCCGAGCACCGACATCCGCCCGGGTACCTCGATCCGCGTCCTGCGCAGGGTCGAGAGGACGGAGACGGCCAGTTCGTCCTGTTCGGCGAAGATGGCGGTGGGCGGTTCCCGCAGGCTCAGCAGCTTACCGACCGCCTCCAGCGTGGCGCGCCTGTCCTGGGCCTGTGCCGTGACCACCAGGTCGTCGGCCGGGGAGATGCCCGCCTCCGTGAGCGCCTGGCGATAGCCGAGCAACCGCTCGTGCGAGCTGAAGGTGAAGCCGCTGGCGCCCACCGTCGTCACAAAGGCGATCCGGCGGTGCCCGAGGTTGAGGAGGTGCCGGGTGCCGTCGCAGGCACCGGCCACGTCGTCGACGTACACACTGGGGCGGCCCTCGACGTGCTGGCTGACGTAGATGACCGGCATCCCGAGGTCGTCCAGCCGCGCACTCTCCTCGTCGGTGAGGTCGAAGGAGAACACGAGCAGCGCGTCGGCGTTGCGGCGGGCCGGGAGATGCTCGAAGAACGAGGCGCGCTCGGTGAGGTCAGGGATGACGTATACGGCCAGTTGCATGTCGGCCGCGCGCAGCAGCGGGCCCAGGCTGGACAGCGCCGAGCCCATGAACCACGAAGTGAGCGTGGGCACGAGCACCGCCACGACCCCGGTTCTTCCCGTGACCAGGCTCGCGGCCTGCCGCGAGACCGCGAAGTTCAGCTCACGGGCGGCTTGTTCGACCCTGGCGCGGACCTCCGGTGAGACGGTCGGCAGGCCGCGCAGGGTGCGGGAGACGGTGGACGGGGAGACACCGGCCCGTTCGGCGACGTCGGTCATCGTGGGATGCCGTTGAGCTGGAGGCATGAGCGGACGTTAACACGGCCGGGTACCTCTGGGAGGCTCAGCGTGACAGCGCTGTCACGCGCCGGGCCCGGACGTGAAACCGCCAAAGGTAAGTAAGTGCCGCATAACGGGCACAGCATTCAGCCAATTGCCGCCCGCATTACCGGGAATTTGCGGATTGTTTTCCCCAGGTTGCACGCCTGTCATGCAAACGTTGCCACGGCCGAGTCGAAGTCGCCCCCGTGAGGTCATCTGCCATGGCTTTGACCTGCGCTTTCTTCCAGAGAAGCCCGTGACAACACTGTCGCGGCTCCGGTTCCGCACGACCAGGAGAGAGACCCGTGAACAAGATCAGGACGACCAGAGTCCTTCAGTGCTCGGCAACGCTCGTCGCCGCCGGGCTGCTGCTCACCGCCTGCGGCTCGTCCGGCGGCAGCAGTTCCGCCGCGCCCGCCCAGAGCACGTCCTTCAAGGGCCGTGGGCCCATTACCTACGTGGCCGGCAAGGACACCACCGGCACCGTCCAGACGATCCTCAACCGCTGGAACAAGCTGCACCCGAAGGAGAAGGTCACCTTCATCCAGCTGCCGACCGACGCCGACTCGCAGCGGCAGCAGATGATCCAGAACGCGGAGACGAAGTCCGACGCCTACACCGTGCTCGCCACCGACGTCGTGTGGACGTCGGAGTTCGCCGCCCACCAGTGGATCGAGCCCCTGCCCGCGAACCAGTTCCCCCTGCAGAAGATGCTGAAGCCGGTGGTTCAGACGGGGCAGTACCGCGGCAAGCAGTACGCGATACCGGCCAGTTCGAACGGTGAGCTGCTCTTCTACCGCACCGACCTGCTGAAGAAGGCCGGCATCACCCAGCCCCCGTCCACCTGGGCCGAGATGACAGCCGACTGCGCCAAGGTGAAGAAGCTGCCCGAGGCCAAGAACATGTCCTGCTACGCCGGGCAGTTCCAGAAGTACGAGGGCCTGACGGTGAACTTCGCCGAGGCCGTGAACTCCGCGGGCGGTGTCATCACCGACGCCAACGGCAAGCCGGACGTCGACACCCCGCAGGCGAAGAAGGGCCTGGACTTCCTCGTCAAGTCCTTCAAGGACGGGACGATCCCGAAGGAGGCCATCACCTACCAGGAGGAGGACGGCCGTCAGGCGTTCCAGGCCGGAAAGCTCGTCTTCCTGAACAACTGGCCGTATGTGTACTCCCTGGCGGAGAAGAGCAAGATCGCGGGCAAGTTCGCGGTCGCGCCGCTACCCGGCCTGAACGGGCCCGGCACCTCCAGCCTGGGCGGTTCCAACCTGGCCCTGTCATCCTTCGCGAAGAACAAGGCCACGGCCGTGGACTTCATCAAGTTCTTCACCAACGAGGAGAGCTCCACCTACTTCCTCAAGAAGGCCTCGCTCGCCTCGCCGTACGCGGACCTGTACACCGACGCGTCGCTGGACAAGCAGTACCCGTACCTGCCCGACCTCAAGGCGTCCATCACGCACGCCGTGCCGCGCCCGCGGGTCGTGCAGTACGGCGATGTGACGGCCGCGATCCAGCAGGAGGTCTACGCCGCGATCACCGGCAAGGAGAGCAGCTCGCAGGCGCTGAAGAACCTGCAGGCGAACCTGCAGAAGCTCACCGCGCAGTGAGGACCCGGCTCATGTCCGACACGAAGAGTCCGCCCGGAAGCGCGGTGCGGGAGCCCGGGGCGGCGGCAGACCACCGCCCCGGGCGGCCCTCCGCGCTGCCGAACCTCCGGGGCCGGCGGCCCCGTGCCACAGCGGGCGCGGGGAGGATGGCGGCGCTGCTGGTCTCCCCGACGCTCCTGGTGCTGACGATCGTCGTGATCTATCCGACGATCATGGCGCTGAACGAGTCCCTGTACGGGCCGATGGGACTGGACCCGAAGACCGGCTTGTTCAACACCACCGAGCCGTTCGTGGGGTTGCAGAACTACACCGCCATCTTCACCCAGGCCGGGGGCCGTTTCTGGAACGCCTTCTGGAACACCACGCTCTTCACCGTCGTCACGGTGTCACTGGAGACGGTGATCGGCGTGGCCATGGCGCTGATCATGACCAGGGCGTTCCGGGGCCGGTCCGTGGTGCGGGCCAGCATCCTCGTGCCCTGGGCGATCCCCACGGCCATCTCCGGCCTGCTGTGGAAATGGATCTTCAACGCCGACGGCATCGCCAACGTCCTCATCGGACACCAGGTCCTGTGGACCGCCGACGGCTTCTCGGCCAAGATCGCGGTCATCATCGCCGACGTGTGGAAGACCGCCCCCTTCATCGGGCTGCTGGTCCTGGCCGGCCTGCAGGTGATCCCGAAGGAGGTCTACGAGGCGGCCCGGCTCGACGGGGCGAGCGCTCTCCAGCAGTTCTGGCGCATCACCCTGCCACTGGTCAAACCCGCGCTACTGGTGGCGGTGCTGTTCCGGTGCCTGGACGCGCTGCGGATGTTCGACCTGCCCTACATCCTCATCGGCGCGCAGAAGGGCTCGGTGGAGACGCTCTCAATGCTCGCGCAGAACGAGGCCTCCAACGTCCGGTACGGGCCGGCCGCCGCCTACGCGGTGATCCTCTTCCTCTACGTCTTCCTGATCGCGTTCGCCTTCGTCCGGCTGCTGGGGGCCGACCTGGTCGGCGACTTCGCCGGCAAGAGCAGGCGCGCGGGCCGGAGCAAGCGCCGGGACGGCGTGACGCCGCGTCGTGCGGAGGTGACGGCATGACCAGCACGGCCAAATGGCGCCAGTGGCTGCCCTACTTGGGCATCGCCGCCGTGGTGTCCTACTGTCTGGCCCCCTTCTACTGGATGCTGGTCTCCAGTCTGCGGAGCACCGCGGACATCTTCAGCACCTCGCTGCTGCCCCATGCGGTGTCGTTCGAGAACTACCGGTCGGTCTTCAGCCCGTCCCAGGGGTTCTCGCGCGCGCTGCTCAACAGCCTGATCGTCGCAGGCATCACCACCACGCTGGCACTGCTGCTGGCCACGTTCACCGCGTACGCGATGGCCCGGCTGGACTTCCCGTTCAAGCGGCTGGTCCTCACGCTGATCATCGCCACCTCGATGTTCCCGACGGTGTCCATCGTGGTTCCGCTGCTGAAGCTGTTCACGAACATCGGCTGGATCAACACCTACCAGGCCATGATCGTGCCCAGCATGTCCTTCACGCTGCCGCTCGCGGTGTGGAACCTGACCACGTTCTTCCGGCAGA
This sequence comes from Streptomyces sp. NPDC058678, assembly GCF_042714835.1. NCBI lineage: Bacteria > Bacillati > Actinomycetota > Actinomycetes > Kitasatosporales > Streptomycetaceae > Streptomyces > Streptomyces sp. NPDC058678. Next base: position 12,874 of record NZ_JBHXSG010000063.1, read on the forward strand.
TGCCGGACGAACTGGAGCACGCCGCGATGGTCGACGGCTGCACCCGCGGCCAGGCGTTCCGCAAGGTCATCATCCCGCTCGCCGCACCCGGCATCTTCACCACCGCGATCATCACCTTCATCGCAGCCTGGAACGAGTTCCTCATCGCCCTGTCGATGACCAACAAGCCCAGCATGCAGACCGCGACGGTCGCCATCTCCAAGTTCAGCGGTGCCACGACGTACCAGACCCCGTACGGCAGCCAGATGGCGGCGGGCGTCCTGGTCACCATCCCCCTGGTGATCCTGGTGCTCGTCTTCCAGCGCCGCATCGTCTCCGGACTCACCGCGGGTGCGGCCAAGTAGACACCCTGCCGTCCCGCCCCCTTGAAGGAGCCACCCCACCCATGTCCCTCACCGCACCGTGGTGGCGCAGCGCCGTCATCTACCAGGTCTACATCCGCAGCTTCGCCGACGGGAACGGCGACGGCGTCGGCGACATCGCCGGCCTCCGCTCCCGTCTGCCTCATCTCGCATCGCTCGGCATCGACGCCATCTGGATCAACCCGTGGTACAAGTCGCCGATGGCGGACCACGGTTACGACGTGGCGGACTTCCGTCAGATCGACCCGCTGTTCGGCACCCTGTCGGAAGCGGAGCAGCTCATCGAGGAAGCACACCGGCACGGGATACGCGTCATCCCCGACATCGTGCCCAACCACACCTCCGACCAGCACGCCTGGTTCCAGGCGGCGTTGGCGGCCGGGCGGGGCAGCCCGGAGCGGGATCGCTACGTCTTCCGCCCCGGGCGTGGACCGGACGGCGCCGAGCCGCCCAACGACTGGGTCTCCTGCTTCGGCGGCCCGGCCTGGACGAGGCTGCCCGACGGGGACTGGTACCTGCATCTGTTCGCCCCGCAGCAGCCCGACCTGAACTGGGAACACCCCGAGGTGCGGACGGAGTTCGAGTCGATCCTGCGGTTCTGGTTCAGCCGGGGCGTGGACGGCTTCCGTATCGACGTCGCCCACGGGCTCGTCAAGGACCCCGAGCTGTCGGACCTGCCGCCCCGCCAGGAACCGGCGGGGGTACTCGGGCCGCTCTCCCGCAGGGACGACGCGGACGACCTGCCCCTGGCCCGGCAGCACGTCGATCACCCGCATTGGGACCGCGACGGGGTGCACGACATCTACCGGGCGTGGCGCAAGGTGGCCGACGAGTTTCCCGGCGACCGGTCGTTCGTCGCCGAGGCGTGGGCGGACACCCCGGAGCGGCTCGCCGCCTACGTCCGCCGGGACGGACTGCACACCGCGTTCAACTTCGACTTCCTGATGTCAAGTTGGGACGCGAAGGACCTGCGCGCGGTCATCGACGACTCGCTCGCCATGCTCGGTCAGGTGGGCGCGCCGGCCACCTGGGTGCTCTCCAACCACGACGTCATACGCCACCCCAGCCGCTACGGCCGCAAGGCCGTCAAACGCTGGGTGGCCAACGAGCCGTACCGGCCCGAGGGCCCGCTGGACCTGGAACTGGGCACGCGACGCGCCCGTGCGGCCGCCCTGCTGATGCTCGCCCTGCCGGGCGGCGCCTACATCTACCAGGGTGAGGAACTCGGTCTGCCGGAGGTCGAGGACCTGCCCGAGGCCGTACTCCAGGACCCGATCTGGGAGCGGTCCGGACACACCGACCGCGGGCGCGACGGCTGCCGGGTGCCCCTGCCCTGGTCCGGGCGGAACGCGCCGTTCGGCTTCAGCCCGCCGAACGCCTCCGCCGAACCCTGGCTGCCCCAGCCGGCCGACTGGGGGACGCTCAGCGCGGAGGCGCAGACCGGTGACGAGACATCGATGCTGGAGTTGTACCGCGCCGCCCTGCACCTGCGCCGCGAGCTGCCCGCCCTCGGCGACGGCACCCTGACCTGGCTGCGGGCCCCTGCCGGGGTCCTTGCCTTCGGTCGCGACCCGGGCTTCATCTGCGTGGTCAACCTCTCGGCCGAGGCATACCGCCTGCCCGAACACACCTCTCTCGTGCTCTCCAGCGGCCCGGTCGCCGACGGCCTCCTGCCACCGGACCAGGCCGCCTGGCTGACGGTCTAGTGCTGGATTCCTCAAACGACGTACACATATCGGCGTCGCACGAGGCGAGTTGGTGGTGCTGGTCTTCCCCATATCCAAGGCCGGGCTCGGGCGTTGAGCTGGGACGTTGCGAGGCGGGTGGCTTGTTCGATCTCGGGTGGTCCGGCGAAGGACTGGCCGGCGCGGGCGGCCTTGCGGAAGATGCGCCACCAGCCTTCCTGGAGGTTTGAGCCAGCAGGCACCGACGGGGATGAAGACGTGCCGGATTCTAGGGTGGTCCTGAAGCCAGGTCCGGGTGGACAAGCTGTTGTGCGAGGACAGATTGTCGGTGACGACATAGATGTCACCGACAGGGTTGGCTGCCTCGACCTTCTGAAGAAACTGCTGGTAGAAGGCACTGTTACGGGAAGAGGCGGTCATGGTGAGCTCGTGTCCGTCCCGCACACGCAAAGCGCCGTAGACCGAGGTCTTCTCCGGCCCGCGACCGTAGTCGACCTCGGACTTGATGCGGTGCCCGTCCGGCGGCCAGCCCGGCGCCGGCGGGAACGTGCGGGGGATCACCGGTCCGAGCTCGTCGGCGCAGACGACCGTCGCGCCCTCGGGCTGGCAGGTGTAGAGCTCGATGATCCGCGTTGCTGGTCACGATCACCGACGCGCGTTCGTAGCGGCCGGAGATCAGATGGAAGAACAGGTTCGCCGCTTCCGGTTCGAACGGGATGTAGCCGACCTCATCGATCACCAGAACGGGGACGCGCGCGAGACGCAGCAGTTCGTCCTGGAGCTTGCCGGTGGTGTGGGCTGCGGCCAGGCGGTCGACCCACTGCGAGGCGGTGGCGAACGCGACGCGGTGCCCAGCCTGGCAGGCACGGATGCCCAAAGCGATGGCCAGGTGGGTCTTGCCGGTGCCGGGCGGGTCGAGGAAGACCACGTTCTCCTTGCCGGTGATGAAGTCCAGGGTGCCCAGATGGGCCACCGCCTCCCGTTTCAGCCCGCGCAGGTGAGCGAAGTCGAACTCCTCCAAGGTCTTGCGGGCGGGGAAACGGGCCGCGCGGATGCGGCCCTCGCCTCCATGCGCCTCGCGGGCAGCGACCTCGCGCTGCAGGCAGGCTGCCAGGTACTCCTGATGCGTCCAGGACTCGGCGGTGGCGCGTTCAGTAAGCCGGTCGGCAGCGTCCAGCAGAGCCGGTGCCCTCAACGCACGGCTGAGGAAGGCCAGTTCGGCAGCGACGTCCCGGGACGTGGTGGTGCGGATGGCCATGACTTTCACTCCTCTCCGCCGCCGCCCTCGATCAGCTGGAAGACGCGGTCGTAGGCCGGCAGATCCGGCTGTGCGACCTACACCGCCGCGGCACCGGCACCGGCCGGCGGTACTGGCTGCGCATCGCCGTGGCGGCATCGGCGTGGTCCGGGTCGGTCAGCGTCTGGTGGCGGGCCCAGCAGCGTGCATGCTCGGCGACCAGGCGGCCGTCCAGATGAGCTCGCACCGTTTCGGTGTCCGCCTCGATCCGCACGATCCGTCCGATCGCGGCCGGGTGGACGGAGTAGTCGCAGGTGTCCAGGCGGATGTAGTGGTCCCGGCCGATCCGCACCGAGGTCTGCCACCAGCGCGGCGGTGCGGTCGGCGGCAGCGGCAGCATCGCGGCCCGGTCGGCCTCCCACCGCTCGGCCGGGCGGGCCTCCAGGGTGCGGTGCACCCGCCTGTTGGCGACCTCAAGCCACGAGCTCAGCTGCATGTTGAAGTCGCCCGGGGAGGCGAACATCCTGCCGGGCAGGAACGACGTCTCCAGGTAGCCGTTGGCCCGCTCGACCAGCCCCTTGGCCTCCGGGTCGCGGGGCCGGCAAAGGATCACCTTGCAGGCCAGCAGCCCGGCCAGCGCGGCGAACTCATGCCCCAGGACGGCCCGTCCCTCGCGGCGGCGTCCGATGGCGGGTTCGTTGTCCCAGACCAGTGCCTTCGGCACCGCCTTCCAGCCGGACAGCAGGTCCCAGTGCCCGCTCACGAGATCGGCGGCCTGCCTCGACGGCAGCATCCGCGCGGTGATCACCCGCGAGTACCCGGCCACCATCACCAGCACCGGCGGGCGCCCGGTCTGCCCGAAGCCCAGCGGGATGTCCGCCGGCGGGAACCACAGATCGCACTGCGCCAGCTCGCCGGGCTGATACGCCGTCCGGGAGACCGGGTCCGCCGGAAGGTAGACCGGCCGCAGTTCCCGCACCCGTCGCTTCAGCACCGACAACGACCGTTCCCACCCGATCCGCTCGGCGATCACCGTCGCGGGCATCCGCGGGTACGCCGCCAACAGTTCGCGGATCGCCGGCTCCACCGCGTCCACGATCGAGCCCCTCGGCGCCCGCCGGTACTTCGGCGGATCATCACTGGCCACAGCCCGCCGCACGGTGTTCCGGGCGATCCCCAGATGCCGCGCGATCCCCTTGATCGACATGCCCTCCGCACGGTGGAGCCGCCGGATCTCAGCCCAGTCCTCCACACCGATCACCTCTTCCACCTGACTCCCATGCAGCCAGACTGATCACTTGATCACGGAAGGGGTCACTTTTCATCGACCGATAGGGGGTCACGGTTCACGGAACGGCGACATCCGGACACGAACTCGATGGAACATCCAAGATCCGGACCATACGCGGGCCAGACGAGCCGCAAGTGCCGCCCGTTCCATAATCGCCGCAGCTCACGGGCTCACGCGCGCCGTATGACCAGCAGACGAAGAACCTGCTGGGATCATTCCGCCACAGCATGCCCTCCAGGAAGCAGCACCAGGGCGCTCCCGCTACGGCCACCCACGCCTTGCGGTACCTCCACAAAACGACAGGCCGAGCACCAAGTCCCCGTACCGGCGGGTGACTCGGTCACTCGCCAAGTCTGAATCCGTCCAGCGGCCACCCAACCTGCAGCGACCGCCCTACCACCGCTAAGGCAGCACACTAGCCCTTACCGATATCTGATGACGCGTCAGTAGAGTTAGCAAAAGGTTAGCAAGCGTCCTGCCACAGCCACTCAAAGACGGGGACACCGTGAGATGGCGCAGCACCCCGCATCGGGCTTGCGACGCGCCCAGCCGCCCTCCCGCACACGATGGATCTGCGGAAGACAACGCACGGGGGCGAGTCGCCCACCCGTCACCGACCAATCAGCCATTTTCGCAGGTCAGCGAGCCCTTCCCCGCGGCTTCAGAGGCATCGGCGGGAGTTCGGGGGCCGGCAACGGGTCCCCGTCGTATCCCTTCACTTCCCCGAATCTCGACCCTTCCATCCAGTCCGCGCGGGCCTGCGCGATCTCCTCCTGGGTGCGGCCGATCCAGTTCCAGAACATGATCAGCTCCTCCTCGAACGGCTCACCGCCCAGCAGCATCAGGTCCGCGTCCGACTCGGCGCGCAGCGGGAGCTCGGTGCGGCCGCAGCCGAGGTAGAGCATCGAGCCCGGCAGCAACGGCACACCGTCCACCTGCGCCTCGCCGGACATGGACAGCACGGCGTACTCGAAGTCCGGCTCCAGCGGCAGGCGCACGTCCGTGCCGCGGGCGAGGGCGAGGTCCGCGCCGACGATCGGGCTGTACGTGGTGCCGGGCGAGGTCGCGCCGTCGAGGGTGCCGAGGATGAGCGTGGCCGTCACGCCCGGCGCCGTGACGACGGGCAGTTCGGCGTGGTGTTCGAAGTGCGGGTCGGTGTGGCGGTGGCCGTCCGGGAGGGCGACCCACAGCTGGGCGCCGTGCAGGAGTCGGGCGTGGGACCGGGGGCTCTCCTCGGAGTGGCTGATCGCCCGGCCGGAGGTCATGAGGCCCAGCTCGCGTGGGCGGATCGTCTGGAGGCTGCCGGTGGAGTCGCGGTGCAGGACCTCGCCCTGGTGCAGCCAGCTCACGGTCTGCAGGCCCATGTGGGGGTGCGGCGGCACCTGCATGCCGGGTTCGTCGGCGATGTCGTCGGGGCCGTAGTGATCGACGAAGCACCAGGCGCCGATCATGCGGCGGCCCAGGTTGGGCAGCAGGCGGCGGACTTCGGTGGACTCGCCGAGCTTGACGTGACGCGGGCTGAGGAGTTCCCGGACGGGCTCGGCCACCACGAAGCCGCGGCCGCCGCACAGGGCGGGAACCGCCTCGCGATCAAGATTGCTCATGGCGCTCAACCTAGCTCCGCGGGGGCTCCCACGTCAGGCCAACGAACCCCCGTTCATTAGTAGCCATGTACATAGTATCCATGTACTGTATTCACGAACCGAGGAGCACATGACCCCAGGGACAGAGGAGCAGTCATGACCACCACCGCGCCCATCACCGCACCCACCGTCGACGGCCGCGTCATCGGCCTTGCCCACTACGCCGGGCGCGCGGTCCTGGAGAGTGTCCTGGGCCGCCACGAGCTGACCTTCCAGCAGATGCTCACCCTGCGGCCCGTCGCGGTCGCCGACGCCCCCGTCGAGCGCGACGGAGTCGTCACACAGATCGCCGACGCGATCAAGATCGACACGGCGGACGTGCACCGCGTCGTCGAGGAGCTGGTTACCAAGCGCCTGGTGACGGCCGAGGGCCCGCAGCTGCTGGCCACGGATGCCGGACGGGACCTGTACGGCGAGGCGAGCGGCGAGACCGGGAAGATCTCCGCCCGGATCTACGACGGCATCTCCGCCGAGGATCTGGCGACCGCGGGGCGGGTGCTCACGCAGGTCACCGAGCGGGCCGACGCGGAACTGGCCGCGCTCGCCGAGCAGCTCCACAAGTAGTGGAATGTTTGACCATCTTGCGCGGTTGAAGGCGGCAAAGGAGGTCAGCAGTGGAAATGACGTACTACGACCACGGAACGCCGACCGAGCGCTGGGATCGCGCGCAGATGTTCTTCGACGCGAAGGAATACGCCGCCGCGGCGCGTGTCCTGGGCGGGCTGGTCGAGGAGGTGCCGGAGCAGACCGGACCGCGGCTGCTGCTGGCCCGCGCCTACTACCACTCGGCCCAACTGCGGCGCGCGGAGACCGAGTTGCGCGTGATCGTCGAGCGGGACCCGGTGGAGCACTACGCGCGGCTGATGCTGGGCCGCACCCTGCAGCGGCAGGGCCGGCACGAGGAGGCGGAGCCGCACATGCGCCTCGCCTCGGCACTCGCGGGCGACTTCGAGCAGCTCTGAACCGACCGTCGTCCGGGCCCGGTTCCCTTCCTGGGAGCCGGGCCCGAACCATGTCCCGCGCCCTCGGTGGCCGCAACCCCGCTACGCCGCGTCGGCACCGCTCGTCCGCGTGCGCCGGCCCCGCCGGTGGGCGATCTCGCCGAGCACGACGTCCACCACGACGAACGCGGCCAGCGGGATGCCGAACAGCGGAACGAAGTAGCCGAGCACGGCGATCACCGCCACGGACGGCAGCAGGATCTGCGGCGGCACCTGCTGCCAGGCACCGCGCGGGACGGGCCGGCCGAAGGAGGAGCCGCGGCCGCGCTGCCACCACATGCGGTACCCCAGGACGATCAGCAGGATCAGCGAGAGCGCCAGCAGCATCAGCGCGATCTGGTTGACCAGACCGAACAGGACGCCGGTGTGCAGGTCGATGCCCCAGCGGGTCAGCTTGGCCAGCACCGGGTAGTCGTCGAACCGCAGGACGTCGGTGACCGCACCGGTGGCGGGGTCGATCGCGACCGAGTCCTGCTTCTCGGGCCAGCTGCGCTGCACCTGCCTCACGACGTACGCCGACGAGGCGTCCGCGGGCGGGACGAGCTCGACGGGGTCGCCGAGCCCCTCCGCGCGGGCCGCGGCCAGGATCTTGTCGAGGCCCACGCCGTGCTCCGCGTCCCCGGCCGAGGCGGACGCGCCGTGGCCCGAGTGCTCGCCGGTCGCGGTCGACGTGACCGACGGGGTCGACTGGCCGAGCGAGGTGCGCAGTTCGTCGATGTTCGCACCGGCGTAGGTCGACCAGGTCAGGCCGGTCGCCGACAGGAAGAAGAAGCCGGCCGCGGCCCACACGCCGACGGTGCCGTGCAGGCCGAGCGTGCGGCGGCGCCCGCTGGTGCCACGCACCTTGCGCAGGGCACGGCGGCGGGACAGCCACAGGACCAGGCCGCCGGCCGCGATCACCCACAGCCAGCTCGCGGCGAGTTCGCTGTACAGGCGCCCGTTCTCGCCCAGGTGCAGGTCCCGGTGGAACTCGTCGATCCAGGTGCGCAGCGGCAGCGCCCCGGTCGAGCCGTACTGCTCCAACGCCCCCTGCACCTTGGCGGTGTACGGGTCGACGAACACCGCGAGGGTGTGGTTCGGGTCGACGCCCTCGACGCCGGACAGCAGCACCCTGGTGGTCGCGTCGTCCTCGGGCGAGGGGCGTATCGCGGAGACGGTGCCCCCGGGGTGGGCCTCGCGGGCGGCGGCCACCTGCTCGGAGATCGGCAGCTTGGCGTCGCCGACGGCGGAGACGGTCGTCTCGTCGGCGTAGACGATCTTCTCGGCCTGGAACGCGCCGGCGTACAGGAAGCCGGTGACGGCGGCGACGAACAGGAACGGCGCGACGAACACGCCGGCGTAGAAGTGCAGGCGCAGGATCAGTGGGCGCAGCGGGGCCCATCTGCTGGGGGACGACGGCGCCGGGGCGGCGACGGGTTTCGGGGCCTCGTCCGTGGTGGTCGAGGGAGCGGTGGACATCGGCGGGCTTCTCCCGGGGCAGGGGACGTTTCTCGGGCTGTGGCGGTCCAGAAGTCGGGGGAAGGGGCCGCCGAGTTCCCGGGGATGCGTGTGGTGTGCGTCACTCTGGAGGAGGGGTGTGCCGAGAGGTCGTGGCATCCTGGCGCGATGGTTTCTTCCCGTGATCGCGCGCCGCTGGCCGAACTGGTCGAGGAACTCCTGGCCACGGACGGCCCGTTGCCCATCGTCGCCGCGGGCGATCCGGTGCTGCGACGCGGCGCCGCGCGCTTCGACGGACAGCTGGAGCCGGCCCTGCTGGCCCGTTTCGTCGAGGCCCTGCGGGTCACGATGCACGCGGCGCCGGGCGTGGGCCTGGCCGCGCCGCAGGTGGGCGTGGGGCTGCGGATCGCGGTCGTCGAGGACCCCGCTCCCGTGCCGGAGGAGGTACGGCTGGTGCGCGGGCGAGTGCCGCAGCCGTTCCGGGTACTGGTCAATCCGTCGTACGAGCCCGTCGGCACCGCGCGTGCCGCGTTCTTCGAGGGCTGCCTGAGCGTGCCGGGCTGGCAGGCGGTGGTGTCGCGGCCCGCCGAGGTGCGGCTGACCTGCCAGGACGAGACGGGCCGCGCGGTGGACGAGGTGTTCACCGGCTGGCCCGCCCGGATCGTCCAGCACGAGACGGACCACCTCGACGGCACGCTGTATCTCGACCGCGCGGAACTGCGTTCGCTGTCCTCGAACCAGGCGATGGCGGAGCGGTGGGCGCAGCCGACGCCCAGGGAGGCGGCGGCCTCCCTCGGCTTCGAGTTGCCCCGGTGACCGGGTGGGTCAGTTGTCCCGGTACGCCTCCAGCAGCCGCAGCCACACCTCGCTGATCGTCGGATACGACGGCACGGCGTGCCACAGCCTGCTGATCGGCACCTCGCCGGCGACCGCGACGGTCGCCGAGTGGATCAGCTCGCCGACACCGGGGCCGACGAAGGTGACCCCGAGGAGGATCTCGCGTTCCAGGTCGACGACCATGCGGGCGCGGCCCTTGTAGCCGTCGGCGTACAGGCCCGCTCCGGAGACGGAGGCGAGGTCGTAGTCGACCGCGCGGACGCGGCGGCCGGTCTGTTCCGCCTCTGCCAGGGAGAGGCCCACGGCGGCCGCCTCGGGGTCGGTGAAGACGACCTGGGGGACGGCCGCGTGGTCGGCGGTGGCGGCGTGGGCGCCCCAGGGGTCGGACTCCAGGATCGGGACGCCGGAGGCGCGGGCGGCGATGGCGGCGCCCGCGATCCGGGCCTGGTACTTGCCCTGGTGGGTGAGCAGGGCGCGGTGGTTTACGTCGCCGACGGCGTACAGCCACTGGCTGCCGGTGACGCGCAGGCTGTCGTCGACCTCGAGCCAGGAGCCGGGCTCCAGACCGACGGTGTCCAGGCCGATGTCGTCGGTGCGCGGGGCGCGTCCGGTGGCGAAGAGGATCTCGTCGGCCTCGATGCGGTCGCCGCCGTCGGTGACGACCACGACCGTGCCGTTCTCGCGGGTGACGGACTCGACGGAGGTGCCGGTGCGCACGTCGGCGCCGGCCTCGACGAGGGCTTCGGCGACCAGCTCCCCGGCGAACGGCTCCATGCGGTTCAGCAGGCCCTTGCCGCGGACGAGGAGCGTGACCTGCGAGCCGAGGGCCTGCCAGACGGTGGCCATCTCGGTGGCGACCACTCCCCCGCCGACGACGATCAGCCGGCCGGGCGCCGCCTTTGCGCTGGTGGCCTCACGGCTCGTCCAGGGCCTGACCTCGGCGAGGCCGGGCAGGTCCGGCAGCACGGCGCGGGTGCCGGTGGAGACGGCCACGGCGTGCCGGGCGGTCAGTACCTTCTGCCCGCCGTCGGGGCCGGTGACCGTGACCGTGCGCGGTCCGCTGAGGCGGCCGTGTCCGCGGTGGACGTCGGCGCCGATGCTGTCGAGCCACTGGATCTGGCCGTCGTCCTTCCAGTGGGAGGTGTAGTAGTCGCGGTGGGCGAGGACCGCGGCCGTGTCGAGGGGGCCCTGCACCGCCTGGCGCAGGCCGGGCGTGCGGCGGGCGTCGGCGCGGGCGATGACCGGGCGCAGCAGGGCCTTGCTGGGCATGCACGCCCAGTACGAGCATTCGCCGCCGACCAGTTCGCTCTCCACGACCGCGGTGGAGAGTCCGGCCGCACGGGTGCGGTCGGCGACGTTCTCCCCCACGGGCCCGGCACCGAGCACCACGACGTCGTACGCGATGGATTCCGTTTCCGTCATGGGGTCAGTCTGGTGGGTGGTGTGCGCCGAGGCCACATGGGTACGTGCGCGGAATATGTACCAGGGCCGCCGTGTTGTGCCGACGGCTTCGCCCCCACACCAGGAAGAGGGATCACGCCATGAGCAGCACCGTGGAGCTCACCAAGGAGAACTTCGACGAGACGGTCACGGAGAACGAGTTCGTCCTGATCGACTTCTGGGCGTCCTGGTGCGGTCCGTGCCGTCAGTTCGCGCCGGTCTACGAGAAGGCCGCCGAGGAGAACCCGGACCTGGTGTTCGGCAAGGTGGACACCGAGGCGCAGCCGGAGCTGGCCGCGGCCTTCGGCATCCAGTCGATCCCGACCCTGATGATCGTGCGGGACCAGGTCGCCGTGTTCGCCCAGCCGGGCGCCCTGCCCGAGGCCGCCCTGACGGACGTCATCGGGCAGGCCCGCAAGCTGGACATGGACGAGGTCCGCAAGGCCGTCGAGGACCAGCAGGAGCAGGCCGAGCAGAACGGCCAGTGACCCGCCCTGCCGAAGGCCCTAGAAGGGGTACGGCGCCACGTCCGCGCGTACCGTCGTCCAGCGCACGTCGGTGAAGGCCTCCAGGTTGGCCTCGCCGCCGAAGCGGGCGCCGGTGCCGGACGCGGCGACGCCGCCGAAGGGGGCGACCGCCTCGTCGTTCACGGTCTGGTCGTTGATGTGCACGATGCCGGTCGGGATCCGCTCGGCGAGGTCCAGGCCGCGGGCGGCGTCCCGGGTGACGATGCCGAGCGAGAGTCCGTACGGGCCGGTCGCGGCCAGGGCGGCCGCCTCCTCGGGCGTGCCGAAGGATCGTACGGGCGCGACCGGACCGAAGACCTCCTCCGCGTAGGCGGGCGTGCCCTCGTCGACGTCGGCGAGGACCGTCGGCCGGTAGAAGAGCTCCTCGTGCGTGCCGCCCGCGGCCAGCTTGGCGCCCCGGGCCGTGCTCGCCTCCACCAGGCCGTGGATCTTGGCTAGCTGGCCGGAGTCGATGATCGGGCCGAGGTGGACCTGGCCCCGGAACGGGTCGCCGACGGCGAGGGAGTCGGCCTTCGCGGCCAGCCGCTCGACGTACTCGCCGTACAGCGACTCGTGCACCAGGTGGCGGCCGGTGGTCATGCAGATCTGGCCCTGGTGGAAGAAGGAGCCCCAGGCGGCCGTGGAGATCACCGCGTCGAGGTCGGCGTCCTCCAGGACGATCAGGGCCGAGTTGCCGCCGAGTTCCAGGTGCGCACGCTTGAGGTGACGTCCGGCGGCCTCGCCGACGGCCCGGCCGGCCGCGGTGGACCCGGTGAAGGAGATGACCGGCACCCGCGGGTCGGCCACCAGCGCCTGGCCGGCGTCCGGGCCGCCCGGCAGGACGTGGAACAGGCCCTCCGGCAGGCCCGCCTCGGCGAAGACCGCGGCGAGTGACAGTCCGCCGCAGACCGCCGTACGCGGGTCGGGCTTCAGGACGACGGCGTTGCCGAGGGCGAGGGCCGGGGCGACCGAGCGGATGGAGAGGATCAGCGGGGCGTTGAACGGTGAGATCACGCCCACGACCCCGGCCGGAACGCGCCGAGTGTAGGACAGCCGGGCCGCCTCGCTGGGCAGGACCTGCCCGGCCGGGCGGGAGGCGAGGGCGGCGGCCTCGTAGCACTCCTGGGCGGCGACGTGCAGCTCGAAGTCGGCCTTGCCGGGGATGGACCCGGACTCCCGGACCAGCCACTCGCGCAGTTCGTCGGCGTGCGCGGCGAACAGGTCGCCGGCCTTGCGCAGCACGCCCGCGCGGACGAAGTGGGGCACACTGGCCCAGTCGGTCTGGGCGGCGCGGGCCGCCTCGGCGGCGGTCCCGACGTCCTCGGCGGTGGCGAGGGTGACGGTGCCGAGCGTGTCGCCGGTGGCGGGTTCGGTGACGGCGTGTTCAGGTCCTGACAGGGTGCGCGATTGCCAGGTCTTGGGGTCGAGCAACGGCATGACGGCTCTCCGTTCGGTCACCGGAGGGACTCACAGGGTGAGCGGGAGTCCCGAGTAGTTCGCGGCCAGTTCGGCCGCCGCGTGGCGGGATGCGGTGATGCGGCGCAGCCGTGCGAGCTGCATCCGGTCGTCGAACACATCCCCATTTGGTTGAGCGTGCAACATCCTAGTCATGTCGTACGAGAACCGGGTCGCCTGCCACACCCTTGCGAGGCACAACTCCGAATAGCCGTCCAGGAGTTGCTCCGCTCCCGTACGGTGCAGCTCGGTGAGGGCGCGAGCCAGGACGCGGACGTCGGAGACCGCGAGGTTGAGGCCCTTGGCGCCGGTCGGCGGGACGATGTGGGCGGCGTCCCCGGCGAGCAGCAGCCGTCCGTGGCGCATCGGCTCGTGGACGTGACTGCGCATCGGCGTCACCGATTTGGCGGTGACCGGGCCGCGGGCCAGGGTCCAGTCGGCGTCGATCGCGAAGCGGGCGGCGAGTTCGTCCCAGATGCGTTCGTCGGGCCAGTCGCCCGGATCGGTCCCGTTCGGGACCTGGAGATAGAGCCGGGAGACGGCCGGGGAGCGCATGCTGTGCAGGGCGAAGCCGCGCTCGCCGCGGGCGTAGACCAGTTCCTCGCAGGACGGCGGGACGTCGGCGAGGATCCCCAGCCAGGAGTACGGAAAGTCGTGGGCGTACGTCCGGCTCGTCGCCGTCGGAAAGGCGTAGCGGGCGATGCCGTGGGAGCCGTCGCAGCCGACGACCCAGTCGCAGGCGAGCGTCCGTTCGCGGCCCTCGTGCCGGAAGTGTACGACGGGCCGCTCACTGTCCGGCTTCTCGATCGCCAGTGCCTCGGCTCCGAACAACAGCGGTGGCCCGTCGGCCAGTTGGAGGGCGACGAGGTCCTTCACGATCTCGGTCTGGGCGTAGATCGTGACGGTACGGCCGCCGGTGAGGGCCGGGAAGTCGATGCGGTGGCGTTCGCCCGCGAACCGCAGTTCGATGCCGTGGTGCACCAGCCCCTGGGTGTCGAGACGGTCGGCGGCGCCCGCCTCGCGCAGGGCGTCGACCGTGCCCTGCTCCAGCATTCCGGCGCGCTGGCGCTGTTCGACGTATTCCCGCGTCCTGCTCTCCAGGACCACGCAGTCGATGCCCGCCCGGTGCAGCAGACGGGCCAGGAGCAGTCCTGCCGGGCCACCGCCGATGATGCCGACCGTGGTGCGCATGGCCCGCCTCCCTGGGTCTCAGCTGGAGTCGCGGTGGACCACCGAGGCTCCCAGCACCGTGTGCGTCTCGGGCGCGGCGCCGGGGTTGCGCGCCGCGCGGTCGACCAGTTCGGCCAGGTCGCGGCCGGACGGCAGCTCGATGTGGACAGTACTCAGTCTGGGCCGCAACAGCCGTCCCAGCATCAGGTCGTCGGCCCCGATCACCGCCGCCTCCTCGGGAATGCCGACGCCCTCGTCCTGCAGGGCACGCATCAGCAGCATCGCGTACTCGTCGTTGTAGGCGAACACGGCGTCGAGGTCGAGCGTCCGCCAGCGGGCGGCGAGCCGCGCGGCGGCGGTCTCCTCATAGGCCAGGGACAGGGCGGTGACGGTGGCGTCGGTGCCGTGCAGGGCCCGTCGTACGCCTTCGAGGCGGGGCGTGGAGAAGGCGTCCAGGCCGGGTTCTTCGGGGACGACGACGCCGATGCGGCGCCGGCCGCGGGCGTACAGGTGGCTTCCGGCCGAGTGACCGACCGCCTGGTGGTCCATGAGCAGGGCGTGGGCGCCCTCGACGGCCTCGGGGCCGAGGGTGACCACGGCCCGGGCCCCGGAGCGCTTGAGCACGGTGACGCCCTTGGGGCCGAGGCCGGAGCCGGGCACCAGCACGGCTACCGGCCGCAGCTCGGCCCAGGCGCGGGCGGCCTCGTCGCCGTGCGCGCCGACCGCGCCGAACTGCACGACCGTGTAGTCGAGGCGGCCCAGGGCCCACTGGAGCTCGCTGATGAACTGGCTGTAGAGCGGGCCGACCGGGAAGGTCGGCGCGGGCATCAGGACCATCCGGCTGTGCCCGGCGCGCAGGCTGCGGGCCGCCGCGTGCGGCACGTACCCGAGCTCTTTCGCCGCCTCGTGGACGCGGCGGCGGGTGGGCTCGCTGATCCGGACGGCGCTGGTGTTGTTGAGGACGTAGGAGACGGTCGCGCGCGACACGCCGGCCAGGCGGGCCACATCGGCGCTCGTGGGCACGGAGCGCGGTACGGGCGACGCGGACGCGGGCGTTTTCGGTATCTGCACCATGACGTACCGCATCTTTGCAGAACCTGTGCGTGGAACTTTCGGGTGGGGGAACTTCGCGGCGAAAAAGACGCTCAGCGCGACTGTTCGCCCGCGGTTGCCGTCATCCGGTCGACCAGGTCGCACCAGCCGGCCTCCAGGCGCTCCAACGGCATCCCGCACTGCCGGGTCAGGTGATGGATCAGGACGGGGCTCACATATCCCATCAGCGTGTGGGCGAGGAGCTCGACGTCCGCGTCCGGGACCGCCTGGCGCAGCAGCAGGGCGACATGGCTGCGCAGGACGCGGCGGGGCGGGGCGGAGAACCGGCGTTCCGCGCTCGGTTCGGCCGCCAGTTGCAGGTCTAGTTCGTCGACCGAGCGGCGCAGCAGGGCGCAGCCGAAGGCCCGCAGTCGCTCGGCGGGGGGTGCCCCGGGGCCCAGCGGCGGGGGGCCGCTGAGGAAGGCTGCCTGGAACTTCTTCTCGGAGTGGTCGAGCAGGGCGGTCAGCAGGCCGGTGCGGTCGCCGAAGCGCCGGAACACCGTCCCCTTGCCGACGTTGGCGGCGACGGCCACGGCCTCCATCGTCACGCCGGCCGCGCCGTGCTCCGCCACCAGCCGGGCGGCGGCCTCCAGCAGCCGGGCCCGGTTGCGCGCGGCGTCGGCGCGCAGACCGGGCTCCTCCTCCAGGGCACCGACCTGCAGCAACTCGGGCTGGGCGACGGGCTCCTGAGGCTGCGGGAACGGAGGCAGGACGGCGGACATGAAAACAGCGTAAAGCATCCGGAACGAAACTGGACCGCGGTCCGGTTAGGATGCTAGAAAGTTAAACGGACCTCGGTCCGG
The DNA here is from genome assembly GCF_042714835.1 of Streptomyces sp. NPDC058678. Classification (NCBI taxonomy): domain Bacteria; kingdom Bacillati; phylum Actinomycetota; class Actinomycetes; order Kitasatosporales; family Streptomycetaceae; genus Streptomyces; species Streptomyces sp. NPDC058678. The sequence continues at coordinate 28,833 of NZ_JBHXSG010000063.1, forward strand.
ATCGTAACGGCACTGTTTCAGCACCCGGGAGTTTCGCATGTCTGTTCGTATCCTCGCGCTCGTCGGCAGCCTCCGCGCCGGTTCGACCAACCGTCAGCTCGCCGAGGCGGCCGTCAAGCATGCTCCCGAGGGCGCCGACGTGGTGCTGTTCGAGGGCCTGGCCGACATCCCCTTCTACAACGAGGACCTCGATGTCGAGGGCAGCGTCCCGGCCGCCGCCGCCACGCTGCGCGAGGCCGCTGCCGCCTCCGACGCCTTCCTGCTCTTCTCCCCCGAGTACAACGGCACCATCCCGGCCGTCCTGAAGAACGCGATCGACTGGCTGTCCCGCCCGTACGGCGCCGGCGCCTTCGGCGGCAAGCCCGTCGCCGTGGTCGGCACCGCCTTCGGCCAGTACGGCGGCGTCTGGGCGCAGGACGAGGCCCGCAAGGCCGTGGGCATCGCCGGCGGCAAGGTGATCGAGGACCTCAAGCTCTCCATCCCCGGCTCCCTGACCCGCTTCGCCGAGACCCACCCGGCCGACGACGCCGAGGTCGCCGCGCAGCTCACCGAGGTCGTCGCCCGCCTGCACGGCCACGCCGGCGAAGCGGTCGCCGCCTGACGCGTCCGGACCCCGCAAGGGGCTGGAACCGCCGTATCACCGCAGGTCCCGAGGGGGCCGGAGCACGCACAGCGCTCCGGCCCCCTCGGCGCGTCCCCGGGCGCGCGCTCCCTCGAAGGTCAGGCCACCGCCGTGGACGCCAGCTCCCGCAGCTCCGCCAGCGCGGCCACCACGGCGGGGCGGGTCCGGCCGCCCCGGCGGGTGCAGGTGAGCAGCTTGCGGTGCGGGTTGCCCGTGCAGGGCACCCGGGCGATCGGCAGGTGCGGGGTGAGGTGGGCCAGCCGGGGGATCAGCGCGACGCCTAGCCGGTGGGCGACCAGATGGGCGGTGACGTTCCAGTCCAGCGCGTGGTGGACGATGTCCGGCGTGAACCCGGCCTCACCGCACGCGGACAGCACATGCGGGCGACAGGGGCTCTCCGGGACCGGGGCGATCCAGTCCTCGTGCCCCGCCTCCGCGAGGTCGACGCGTCCGAGCCCTGCCAGCGGATGGTCGGCGGGGACGACCAGGTCGAAGGGGTCGTCCAGGAGGGGCTGCTGATCGAAGCGCGCGTCGCCGAGCGGCGGGTTGTGCGGGGTCGCCTCGACGACCGCCAGATCGCTCTCCCCCTCGAAGAGCAGGTCGAAGCTCTCCGGCACGCCCGCCTCCTGGATGCGGACGGCCAGCCGCGGGTGCCGCTCGCGCAGCCGGACCGCCATCGGGGCCAGCAGCACCGAGACGGCCACCGGGAAACCACTCGCACGCAGCGGCCCGGCGGGCTCGCCGTGGTCGGCCCGGAGGTCGAGTTCGGCCTGTTCCCAGCGGGCCTGGATGGCGTCGGCGTGCGCGAGCAGGCTCTCGGCGGCCGGGGTGAGCCGTACCCCGCGCCCCTGCGGTTCGAGGAGGTCGACGTCCAGATCGCGGGCGAGCTGGCGGATCTGCTGGGAGGCGGCGGAGGTCGTGAAGTGCAGGGCGGCCGCGGCGGCGGTGACCGTGCCGTAGTGCGCGACCGCCCGCAGGACATGAAGCCGGCGCAGGTCAATCATGAAGCCCACGCTTCAAGGTCGGCTCCGGAAAGTCAACCTGGACGTGTACGAAGACTCCGGCGCACCCTGGCTGTGTCGCGACGGCCCATCAGATCCCGCACGAAGGAGTTCCCATGACCAGCACGACCGGCGCCGTCTGCCCGCACTGCGGTTGGCCCGACGGCGCCGAGCCCTTCCAGGTGGTGTCCCGGCACGGCACGGCGGCGGGGACCACGGTGTGGACCCGCTGCGCCTGTGGTTCGCTGCAGGTCCGGATCGTCGACGGCCGGGGCACGCGGATCGTCTCCCGCAGCCGCCCGGCCGCGGCTCAGTCGAGCTCCGCCAGCCGCTGAACGGCCGGGGCCACGAAGCGCTCGATCCACTCGGCCGGCTCACTGATGCGTGGCGCCAGGATCACCGTGTCGATGCCGAGCCCGGTGTAGCCGGCGATGTCCCGGGTGAAGGCGTCCAGGTCGCCCTCGGTGGCCGGTTCCCCCGTGTAGGCGACGGTCCTGCGGATCTCGTCGGGGTCGCGGTCCCCGGCCTCGCAGTGAGCGCGCAGGACGTCGAGCTTGTGCCGGACCTCCTTCGGGGAGGTGGCGAACAGGTTGCAGGCGTCGCCGTACCGGGCCACCAGGCGGAGCGTCTTCCGCTCGCCACCGCCGCCGATCATGATCTCGGGGTGCGGGCTGCTCACCGGCGCCGGGACGCACAGGGTCTCGGCGAGCCGGTGGTGCTCGCCCCTGAAGGGGCCGTTCGCCTGCGGGTCCCACATCTGCAGGCAGATCCGCAGGGTCTCCTCCAGCCGCTCGAAGCGCTCGGCGAGCGGCGGGAACGGCACGCCGAGCCCCTCATGCTCGCGGTCGTACCAGGCCGCCCCGATGCCGAGGGTGGCCCGGCCACCGGACAGCACGTCGAGGGAGGTGACGATCTTGGCCAGCAGTCCGGGGTGGCGGTAGGTCACGCCGGTGACCAGGGCGCCGAGCCGGACCGTGGAGGTGTGGGCCGCGAGGTAGCCCAGCGTCGTGTACGCCTCCAGCATCGGGTCCTCGGCGCCGCCGTTGAACTCCATCTGGAAGTAGTGGTCCATGACGGACAGCCGGCTCACGCCCGCCGCCTCGGCCGCGGCGCCCGTCGCGGCCAGTTCGCGGCCGAGTGCGCGGCCGCCCCCGCTGTGGTCGAACCGGTTGATGTGTACGCCCACCCGCATGTCCGCCTCCGCTCACCGGGACCGTCCGGTCCTTCGCCGACACCGGTGACGCTAGGTCTTGAAGCGCTCTCGAAGTCAAGCGTGGCGCGACGCCCTCACGCCACCTGTTCGGGCTCGACGGCCGCCTCCTGCTTCTTCGAGGCCCGCAGGCTGGTCAGCGTGGTGACCGTCAGGACGAGCACGATGAAGCCCAGCGAGAAGGGGATGCCTATCTCCGGGACATGGACGCCGGACTCGTGCAGCGCGTGCAGGACCAGCTTGACGCCGATGAAGCCGAGGATGATCGACAGGCCGTAGCTGAGGTGGACCAGCTTCCTGAGCAGGCCGCCGATCAGGAAGTACAGCTGCCTCAGGCCCATCAGCGCGAACGCGTTGGCAGTGAACACGATGTACGGGTCCTGGGTCAGACCGTAGATCGCGGGAATCGAGTCCAGGGCGAACAGGACGTCGGTGGAGCCGATCGCGAGCATCACGACCAGCATCGGCGTCATGACCCGCTTGCCGTTCTCCGTGACGAACAGCTTGGTGTCGTGGTAGCGGTCGGCCACGCCGAAACGCTTCTCCACCGCTTTCAGCAGCTTGTTCTCCTGGTACTCCTCATCGTGCCCCTCCTTGCGGGCGTCCTGGATCAGCTTCCAGGCGGTCCAGATCAGGAACGCCCCGAAGAGGTAGAAGACCCACGAGAACGCGGAGATGATGGCCGCGCCGGCCGCGATGAAGCCCGCGCGCAGCACCAGGGCCATGATCACGCCGACCATCAGCACGCGTTGCTGGTACTGGGACGGCACCGCGAACTTCCCCATGATCAGGACGAAGACGAAGAGGTTGTCGACGCTCAGCGACTTCTCCGTGACGTACCCGGCGAAGAACTCACCGGTGGGTTTGCCGCCGCCGAAGAGGAACAGCCCGACGCCGAACAGGCAGGCCAGGGCGACCCAGACGACCGTCCAGGTCCCCGCCTCCCGGACCGACACGTCATGGGGCTTTCTGCCGATGAAGAAGTCCGCGGCGACCAGCGCGCACAGGGCCGCGACGGTCAGCAGCCAGACGGTGGGAGAGACGTTCACTGGTACTCCTGGTGCGTGGGGGAATCGACAGCGTTGTCAGCGCATCCGGTCTCTTCCACCGACAGGAGATGAAGAACTGGCCATGTCCTGGTAAAGAACGGCAGGTCACACTGGGGCATGACCGAAATGCGCGGGCGCCCACCCGCCGTACGGCGGGCAGCTTCCGCCGGACGGCGGCGCCCCGGAGCCCGGCCGGGGCGCGAATCATGGCGCAACGAGCCGCCGCGCCCCGCGTCAGGAGATCCCATGAGTCACGTCCCGCCCCCGTTCGACCCGGAACTCGCCGCCGCCCTGGAAATGATCAAGGACCTCGTGTCACCCGGTTTCACCCCGGACGAGATCGACGCCGTACGCCAGGGCCCGGGCGTCCAGCTGCTGGCCGAGCCGGACCTGACCATGGACGGCCATTTCAAGGTCGAGGACCGTACGGTGCCAGGGCCCGAGGGTGCTCCCGAGATCTCGCTGCTGATCTGCCGGCCCACCGCTCCTGAGCTTGTGGGTGTGCCGCAGCCCGTCGTGTACCACGTGCACGGTGGCGGCATGATCCTCGGCACCAACCGGTTCGGGGTGGACGGGCCGCTGGCCTGGGCGAAGGAACTGGGCGCGGTCGTGGTGTCGGTGGAGTACCGGCTGGCGCCCGAGCATCCGCACCCGGCGCCGGTCGAGGACGTCTACGCCGGTCTCGTCTGGACGGCGGAGCACGCGGTGGAGATCGGCGGCGACCCGGACCGCATCGTCGTGGCGGGCGCCAGCGCGGGCGGCGGTCTGTCAGCGGCGCTGGCGCTGCTCACGCGGGACCGCAAGGGGCCGCGGCTGATCGGCCAGCTGCTGATGTGCCCGATGCTGGACGACCGCAACGACAGCGTCTCCAGCCACCAGATGGCGGGCCTCGGCGTGTGGGACCGTACGGCGAACGAGACCGGCTGGGGAGCGCTGCTCGGCGAGGCGCGCGGCGGTCCGGACGTGTCCGCGTACGCGGCGCCGGCCCGCGCCGAGGACCTGTCCGGGCTGCCGCCGGCCTTCCTCGACGTGGGTTCCGCGGAGACCTTCCGGGACGAGGTCGTCGCCTACGCCTCCCGGCTCTGGCAGGCGGGAGGGGTGGCCGAGCTGCACGTGTGGCCCGGCGGCTTCCACGGCTTCGACGGCTTCGCCCCGCAGGCGGCGCTCTCGCAGACGGCCCGGGCGGCGCAGTCGGCGTGGCTGGGCAGGCTCCTGGGCGGCGACCACTGAGGCGCCGGCCGGCCTCGGGGTCGTAAGCCGAAAGGGACCGCACCCCGCAGGCTCCCCGGAACGTGACCGCATGGCGCACCATGGACGCATGAAAGAGCTGGCCGGGCGCCTGACCGCGCTGGACCCGGACGCCGGCGCCGCCGTCCAGGTCATCGCCTACTTCGACCGACTGGCCGAGTCCCGGGCCGGTCTGGAGGCGCTGGTCCGTGGGGCCGCGGTGCTGGCCGGGGTGCCCGCGCGGCTCGTCGACACCGACCGGCGGGTGCGCGTCCGCGTCGAGGCCGACGGCACCCGCCGGGACACGGACCGTGCGCCGGATGCCGCCTGGCCGTCGGCCGCGCTGGCGCCGGGCGGGGCCGCGGCCCTGTGGCTGGAGCGGGCGGAGGCGGCGCCGAGCGTGGTCGACGCGGTGATCCTGGAGCGGGCCGCAGGAGCCGTACGGCTCGTCCTCGACCGCACCCGGGGCCGGGCTCGCACCGACGATCCCGCGCTGATCGAGACGGTCCTGGACGCCTCGGCCCCGGAACCGGCCCGGCTGCACGCGGCCCGCGGGCTGGGCCTGGACCCCGCGGCACCGGCACGCGCCCTGGCCCCGCGCGACGGCCGCCCCCGCATCGTCGCCGCGCACCCGGGGGCCGGACTCCCCACCGGCCGGCTCGGCGTCGGCCCCGCCGTCCCGGTGCCGGACCTGCCGCGTTCCTGGGCCGCCGCCCGTACCGCCCTGCGGTTCACCGCGCAGGGCACCGCGCAGGACCCCGGACCGCGCGTGGTGTACGCCGACGAGCTCGGCGGCATCGCCCTGCTGGCCGACCTGGTCGCCCCGGGCGCCGAACCCCCGCCCGACGTCCGGGCGCTGGAAGCGGCGGCCGCGACCACGCCCTGGCTGTCGGCCACCCTGCACGCCGTGGCCGCGACGGCGAGCCTGCGCGCGGCGGCCGCCGAGATCAACGTGCACCACTCCACGCTCCAGGACCGCCTGACCCACGCCGAGCACCTGCTCGGCTGGCCCCTGCGCACACCGCAGGGCCGGCTCAGACTGCAGCTGGCCCTGACGATGAGGCACCTGGCGCGGTCCTAGCGGTCACGGGCGCCGTCCGGCGGTCACCTCACCGGAACTCGTGGACGACCTGGATCCTGCCGACGATGTGGTCGTTGAACTCGTCCAACTCCTCGGCGGGCACCCACAGTTCGAGGATCGTCCGCCCGCCCGCCTGCTGGACGGGGTAACGGCTGAGGAACTCCGTGTCGACCTCGAAGCGGGTGACGTAGCCGGCGCCGTCGTGCTTGACGTTCCAGTCCCGGGCGATCCGGATCGCGTAGTCCTCGCCCAGGACCGGGTAGAAGATCGGCTGCTCGGGCAGCCGCGGCGGCCAGGCGCGCCGGTCCAGCTCGCGGACCAGGGCCAGCTCCTGGGGTCCGGTGGGGCGCCAGAGGGTGGTGGTGGCTCGGCGGCCGGTCATGGGTATCGCTCTCCGTGCCTGGTGCGGCAGTTGGGGTCTGGACCCTATCGGGGCGCGTGCCGGACGGCCACGGATAAAAAGAGCAATGCTTGCGTGCGCGGTATAAGCGCATCCGCTGGAAATTTCACGCATGCCCTATCCTGGATGGTCAGTCACCTCGGGACGGAGGAGCAGGCCCCATGACCGCCACAGACCCCGCACTCACCGCCCTCGCACAGGGCTGGTGCGCCCTCTCCCTGCTGCACGGCAGGATCGAGGCCCACATCGAGCGGGCCCTGCAGGCGGGGCACGACCTGAGCGTGCGCGAGTACTCCCTGCTGGACGTCCTCGGCCGCCAGCACGACGGGGAGGGCGGCCACCTCCAGATGAAGCAGGTCGCCGACGCCGTCGTCCTCAGCCAGAGCGCCACCACCCGCCTGGTCACCCGCCTCGAAGACCGCGGCCTGCTCTCCCGCTACCTCTGCCCCACCGACCGCCGCGGCATCTACACCGACGTCACCCCGGCCGGTCGTGAACTCCTCGAGGAAGCCCGCCCCACCAACGAGAGAGCCCTGCGCGAAGCACTCGACGAGGCCGCGCGGAACCCCGAACTCGCCCCGCTGGTACGGGCCGTCGAGACCCTCGGCGTAGCCGCATGAGCCTGCCGCCGCTTCCGCTGTCCGGGATCACCGTGGTCAGCCTGGAGCAGGCGGTGGCCGCTCCCTTCGCCACGCGGCAGCTCGCCGATCTCGGCGCCCGGGTGATCAAGGTGGAGCGGCCGGGCGACGGCGACTTCGCGCGCCGCTACGACACGACCGTGCACGGCCACTCCAGCTACTTCGTGTGGCTCAACCGGTCCAAGGAGTCCCTCACGCTGGACCTCAAGGACCCCCGGGGCCGCGAGATCCTGCACGAACTCCTCGGCGGCGCCGACGTGTTCGTCCAGAACCTCGCGCCGGGAGCCGCCGACCGGCTCGGCCTCGGCGTGGACCGCCTCCAGGAGCGGTGGCCGCGGCTGATCCCGTGCACGATCTCCGGCTACGGCACCTCCGGACCGTGGGCCGACCGCAAGTCGTACGACCTGCTGGTGCAGTGCCAGACGGGCCTGGTGTCCCTGACCGGCACCGCCGACGAGACCGCCCGCGTCGGCATCTCCGTCGCCGACATCGCGGCCGGGATGTACGCCTACACCGGCGTCCTCACCGCCCTCTTCACGCGCGCCACCACCGGCACGGCACACCCGGTCGAGGTGTCCCTGTTCGAGGCGCTGGCCGAGTGGATGGGCCAGCCCGCCAACTACACCCGCTACGGCGGCACCCAGCCCCCGCGCCTGGGCACCCAGCACGCGACCATCGCGCCGTACGGCGCCTACACGGCCGCCGACGGCAAGGACGTGCTGTTCTCCATCCAGAACGAACGCGAGTGGGTCGCGCTGTGCGCCGACTTCCTCGGGCGGCCCGAGCTGGCCGACGACCCGCGCTTCGCGACCGGCTCCGACCGGGTCGTCCATCGCGAGGAACTCAACGCCGTCGTCGCCGAGCGCGTCGCGCGCTCCGACGCCGAGGAGATCCTGAAGGACCTGGAGGCCATCGGCATCGCCTGCGCCGGGGTCAACGACATCGCCGGGTTCCTCGACCACCCGGTCCTCGCGGCCCGCGGCCGCTGGCGCGAGGTGGGCGTCCCCGGCGGAGAAACGGTGCAGGCGCTGCTGCCGCCGGCCGACCTGGCGGGGCTGCCGGCGCGCATGGACCCCGTACCGGCCGTGGGCGAGCACACCGAGGCGATCCTCACGGCACTCGGCTGGAGCACCGGCGACATCGAGGCGCTGCGCGCCGACGCCGTCATCTGACCACCGAGGACCGTCGGCCGGGCCGACGAGTGCGGCCGGGTCTCACCAGGGGAGTCGGCCCTCGGCGTCGAAGTAACCCCCGGTGGGACCGTCGGGGGTCACCCGGGCCATCCGCACGATGATCTCGGCGCCCTCCTCGACGGTCTGCGTACCGGTGTTCCCGTTCAGGTCCGTCGCCGTGTAGCCGGGCTCGACGGCGTTGATCCGCATGTCCGGGAACGCCTTCGCGTACTGCACGGTGATCGCGTTCACCGCCGCCTTCGACGTCGGGTAGGCGACGCCCGGGTAGGAATACGCCGGATGGTTCGGGTCGGAGAGCGCGGTCAGGGAGGCCAGGCCGCTGCTGACGTTGACCACGACCGGCGCGGCCGACCGTTGCAGCAGCGGGAGGAAGGCGTGGGTGACGCGGACCACGCCGAAGACGTTCGTGTCGAACACGCTCCGCATCAGGTCGGCGGTCACCTCCGCGGCGCCGATCACGCTGTTGCCCTCTCCCCTCGCCTCGATTCCGGCGTTGTTGACGAGGACGTCGAGTCCACCGTCGGATGCGACGGTCTTCGCCGCGGCCTCGACGGAGGCGTCGTCGGTCACGTCCAGGAGGACGAACCGGGCGCCGATCCGTTCGGCGGCCCGGCGTCCGCGCTCGGCATCGCGGCTTCCGAGGAGGACGGTGTGACCCGCTGCGACGAGCCGGCGGGCGGTCTCGAAGCCCAGGCCCTTGTTCGCTCCGGTGATCAGTGTTGTCGTCATGCGTCCAGGTTCCGGCGCGATGGCGCGGCCGGCCAGAGGCCCCTTCTTCCTGGGACTGCGGGTACCAGGCACGTCCTGGGCGGACGGTGTTCACTGGGGGCATGACGGCGACGGAACTCGGACATGCGCTGCGCCGCTGGCGTGACCGCGTCTCCCCCCAGACGGCCGGTCTGCCCACGGGCGGCAGGCGGCGCGCCGCCGGGTTGCGGCGCGAGGAGCTCGGCCTGCTCGCCGGGATCTCCGTCGACTACGTCACCCGCCTCGAACAGGGCCGGGCCTCCCACCCGTCCGGGCAGGTCGTCGAGGCCCTGGGCCGCGCGCTGCGCCTGACGGGGGACGAGCGGGCCTACCTGTTCCGGCTGGCCGGGCTGGTGCCGCCGGGCCCCGAAACGGTGCCCGCCCACATCACGCCCAGCGTCCAGCGGCTGCTGGACCGGCTGGTGGACACCCCCGTCGGCGTCTCCGACGCGGCCTGGACGCTGCTCCTGGCCAACCCGATGTACGCGGCGCTGATGGGCGATCCGTCCGAGCGGCGCGGCTTCGAACGCAACGGCGTGTGGCGCAACTTCACGGGCGCGAGCACCCGCGTCCGGCACACACCGGAGGAGATGCGCGCCTTCGAGGCCGCCATGGTCTCCGAACTGCGCGCGACCGCGCAGAGGTACCCCGAGGACCCGCAACTGCGGTGCTTGATCGCGCAGTTGCGCGCCGACAGCGAACGGTTCGCCGAGCTGTGGGAGGCGGGCGTGGTCGGCCGGCTGGAGGGCTCGCGCAAGACCATCGAGCATCCGCAGGTGGGCGTGGTGAGGCTGGACTGCGACGTGCTCAGCGTGGCGGGCAGCGATCTGCGCGTCATCGTCTACACGGCCCGGCCCGGCACGGAGGACGCCGAGCGGCTGAGGCTGCTCTCGGTCCTCGGCACCCAGACCCTCGTCGGCTAGCCGGACGCCGCGGAACGCGTGACGCGGAACCCCACGTCGTCCACCCGGAACGTCGGATGGCTGCGGCGGCGCACGGACGCCCGGCAGCTCCAGTGCTCGTCGAACCAGCCGCCCCCGCGCAGCACCCGGTAACTGCCGTAGACCTCAGGGTCGTAGAGATCCCAGCACCACTCCCAGACGTTGCCGAGCATGTCGTACAGACCCCATGGGTTGGGCCGTCTGCCACCCACCTCGTGGATCCGTTCGTCCGAGGTGCCGCGGTGCCAGGCGATCTCGTCGAGGGGTCCGTACCGCGGACCGGTGGTGCCGGCGCGGCAGGCGTGCTCCCACTCCGCCTCGGTCGGCAGCCGGTACCCGTCGGCGTCCACGTCCCGGTCGACTCCTTCGCCGTCGGCGTGGACGCGGTACGCGGGCGCCAGGCCGGCGCGCTCGGACAGGGCGTTGCAGAACCGGACCGCGTCCCACCAGGAGACCCCCTCGACGGGTAACCGGTCACCCTGCGCGGCACTGGGGCGATGCCCCGTCACCTGGGCGTACAGCTCCTGGGTGACGGGGTACGCGGCCAGCAGGTAGGGCGCGAGCCCCACCTTCCAGCTGCGTTCGGTCCGCCGGTCGGCCAGCGTGACCTCTCCGGCGGGGACGGCGATCATCTGATGCTCCGTGCTCAGGTTCATGCGCGGATGATCTCACCGGGCCGGAAAGCAGGCCGGGTGGATGATCCGCCACGACGGGTCCTCAGTAGCCGTAGCGGTTCTTCAGGTGGCGCCAGAAGTCGCGGAACATCCACTTGTCGAACTCCGTGATCTGCGCGGCGCTGCCCGCCTTCATGAGGAAGCAGCACTGGCCGGTCGGGGTCCAGTCGTAGAAGTCGTCGAGGCCGAAGGTGTGGCCGACCTCGTGCAGGTAGATGTGGATGTTCTCCTGGTCCAGCGCGCCGGTGAAGTACTCCTGGCCGACCCGCTGGCCCCAGTCGCCGCCGGCGCCGCCCTGGAATCCCTTGGTCAGCCACAGCGACTGGTCGTAGTGGCGGGCCGCGCCGCCCGGGCACTTGGAGTAGTTGCCGTCCTGGTGGAAGAAGCGGCCGCAGTCCGGCGCGCACTGCGGGGCACCGCCGCCGTCGAGGTTTCCCGCGTAGATGTCGACGGAGTTGTCGGTCCACTGCAGGGTCGAGCGGGACTTGACCGCCCAGCCGACGATGTTGACGGGAACGGTGGTGTACGGCCAGGCGTTGTGCCCCTTGCCGCCTTCGACCATCGCCGCCGTCCACTTGCCGAACTGCTTCTTCAGCGCGGTGTGGATCCGGTCGCGCAGGGCGGTGCTGACGGGGGCGTCGGACTCCCAGCGGACGCAGTAGTTGACGCTTCCCTTGTTGGCCATGACCTGGTCCCAGCCGTAGTTCCGGAAGCCGTAGAGGTCCGGGTAGGTCGACTGGACGTGGTTCCAGACCTCGTTCAGCGGCTGGACGAGGTTGGCGGGCGGATTCCAGTCGTCGGCGGCCTGGGCCGGGACGGCCACGGCCCCGGTCGGGGTCGCCGCCGCCTGGGCCGGGGTCACCGACATGCCCGGCAAGGCGAACAGCGTTGCCAGGGCAGTCAGGACGGCGATCAGACGCGCAATGCGGGTGCGCATGGTGAACTCCCTCGGTGGGGTAGGGGATTTCACCTTCGTGTCGCCGCCGACGCCCGGCCTGGTTGCCGCGACCTGTCGGGCAGGTTGCCCTGCCCGGCTCAGCCGACCAGTTGTGCCTCCACCGGGAGGTCCGCCGTGGGCACAGTGGTCACCTCTGTCGCGCCGCCGCCCGGCACTCCCGTGACCCGTCCGATCGCATCGCGCCGATCCCAGCGCTGTCGCAGCCGCCGCTGCCCGAGTGGCCGACTCCTTGCCGCCGACCATCGGGATGGCGACACGGCGGCTGCCGGACCGGCTGGGTCCGCTGCTGGAGGCGCTGACCCTGACACTGACCGCACCGGAGGCCGGCGCCGACGACCGGCGACCGGCGACCGGCGACTGATGTCCGTGGAGGATCCACGGAGGGCGTTCGAGGAGCTGGCCGACGACGTCGTCCACGGCGACCTGGACCGGGACGCGCTCGACGCGTGGAGCCCTACGGTGCCGGTGCGGGTACAGCATCGGTCGGGTGCGCCGTGGCTGGGCAGCTCGGCCGGGCTCGAACGGCTCGGGGCCCGGGCGGCCTCACACGAGGGCGTCGAGCGCGACCGTCGCGGGCCGGCCGGCCGGACGGCGGTGGCGTGCGGACGCCTGGCTGCCCGAGGCGCTGGGCGGGCGTCCGCCGCCCCTGCGGTCTCCCGGCAACCTTTGCGGGAGCGGTGGCGACTGGTAGGTGACGCGCTCCACGAACTGCTGAACGAAGGTCACCACGTGAGTACGAGAACAGCCCTGCACCGCCGGACGCGGCGTGGGAGAACGAACCGTCGCACGGTTCTGATCAGCGTGGTGGCCACCGCTCTGGTCGGGGGTGCGATCACCGGCGGTCTGCTGATGAGGTCACCGGACTCCGGACCGGCGGCGGTCAAGAACTGGTCCTCGCCGCCCGCTTCGGCGTCGCCTCCCCCTTCGGCTTCGGCATCGTCACCCTCCCCTTCGCCGTCCGTGTCGGCTTCCGCCTCGGTCTCGGCCTCGGCTTCGGCTTCGGCTTCGGCTTCGGCGAGCAAGAGCGCGTCCGCGTCCGCCGCCAAGCGCCCTTCCCCCGTCTCCGCCCTCGGTTCCTGGCCCACCGCCACCGGCGGCAAGGCGGTGACGTCCACCATCAGGGTCTCCGGCAGCTACGACGGCGGCCTGCAACGCTTCTACGGCTCTGGCGCCCTGGGCGGCTCCGGCCAGGGCGAGGACCAGGATCCGGTGTTCGAGCTGGCCGACGGAGCCGTCCTGAAGAACGTCGTTCTCGGCGCACCGGCCGCCGACGGCGTGCACTGCCTGGGCAGTTGCACCCTGCAGAACGTGTGGTGGCAGGACGTCGGCGAGGACGCGGCCACCTTCAAGGGCACCTCGCCCTCGGCCACGTACCTCGTGGTCGGCGGTGGCGCACGGAAGGCGGACGACAAGGTCTTCCAGCACAACGGTGCCGGCACGCTGACGATCAGGAACTTCCAGGTCGCCGAGTTCGGCAAGCTCTACCGCTCGTGCGGCAACTGCGAAACGCAGTACAAGCGCCACGTCGTGATCGACAACGTCAGGGTGACCGGCCCCGGCAAGGTGGTGGCCGGCATCAACGCCAACTACGGGGACACCGCCACCCTTTCCGGTGTGACGGTCGTCGGCGACAGCGGCGGGGACATCACCATCTGCGAGCGTTTCCAGGGCAACACCACCGGCGCGGAGCCGAGCAAGCTCGGCAGCGGCCCGGACGGCACGTCCTGCCGCTACAGCGCATCGGGCATCGCCTACAAGTGACCCGTCCCCGGCTTCCTGTGAGGATCGGTGTTACGGCCATGCAAGCGAAAAGCTGTGGCTAGACTCCCGCCCCATGCGTAACTCCAGTCCCGTCAGGCAGTGGAAGAAGACGTCCCCTCGCGCCTCGCGCCCCGACACCCACGACTGGAGAAGAACGGCCCGGAACGTGGCCCGTCGGGGCGCGAGGCGCTTCAAGGCGCCCGCGCCGCAGGCCACTTGCGACCTGCTCGGCACATCGGCCGCAAGGGGGGACGACGTTCCGTGAAAGCTCGGCACAAGCAGTCCCGCGACCCGCGCGGACACTGGCTGTTACTGATACTCGTCCTTCCCGCGATGTTCGGGGCCCTGCTCTTCGAGGGGTGGACCAACCACGAGGTCGACGCGGCGAAGACCCGGTCCGCCTGCACCTCGCCCGTACCCGACGCCGTGGCGGGCGGCGGCCCAGTGGTGGGCATCAACCGCAACGGAATACAGACCGGCTCGATGCCCGCCCGCACCGTCGCGCTCACCTTCGACGGCGGTCCCGACCCCGTGTGGACCCCGCGCCTGCTCGACCTGCTGCGACAGCACCGGGCGCGCGCCACCTTCTTCCTCTTCGGCTCGCAGGCGGCCCGCCATCCGGACCTGGTACGGCGGATCCGCGACGAGGGGCACGAGATCGGCTCGAACACCTACACCGGTGCCGCCCTGGGTGAGACGTCGTCCGCCCGCTTCTCCGCCGAACTGGACCTGACGCAAAGCGCGTTGGCGGGTACCGCGGGCCTTCGCACCAACCTGCTGCGGATGCCGCGGACCACCTCGCCCGACACCCTGTGCGGCCGCGAGTGGCAGGCGGCACGGCGCGCCACCGCCCAGGGTTACGTCCTGGTCGCCTCCGACAAGGCGTCCCGGAAGCCGGCACAGGGCCTGGTCCGGCAGCTCAGCCAGACGGCACCCGCCTACCGGGCGGCGGAGAGGCTTCTCGAGAGCCGGAGCGTAGACCGCTTCACCACCGTCTCGGCAGGGCTCCGGCTCACGCCTTACGCCCCGGTGTCGACCCTCGCGAGGTGGCGTGGCACCGCCCTCGTCTGGGCCACCACCGTCGGGCACGCGTTCTCGAACGCCATGACCTGGACGCTCGGCATCGCGGGCGCTCTCGGGGTGCTGCGCCTGGTGCTGCTCGCCGTCTTCGCGCGTGCTCACGTCCGGCGACTGGAGCACTCCCGGCCGGGCGCGCCCTGGCTGCGGGAGGTGACGGAACCGGTGACGGTGCTCGTGCCCGCCTACAACGAAGAGGCCGGCATCGAGTCCACCGTTCTTTCCCTGCTCGCCTCCGACTACCCCCAGCTGCAGATCATCGTGGTCGACGACGGCTCGACGGACCGTACGGCGGAGCTCGCCGAGGGCATCGGCGATCCGCGCGTGCTGGTGATCCGCAAGCCCAACGGAGGAAAGGCCGCCGCCCTCAACACCGGTCTGGATCAGGCGAGTTACGGCATCGTGGTCATGGTCGACGCCGACACCGTCTTCGAACCGGACGCCATCCACCATCTCGTGCAGCCGCTGGCACACCCGGCCGTCGGCGCGGTCAGCGGCAACACCAAGGTCGGCAACCGGCGGGGCCTGCTCGCCAAGTGGCAGCATCTCGAGTACTGCTTCGGCTTCAATCTCGACCGCCGGATGTTCGAGGTGCTGGAGTGCATGACCACCGTTCCCGGGGCCATCGGGGCGTTCCGACGGGAGGCGCTGATGGGCGTCGGCGGGGTCAGCGACGACACCCTCGCCGAGGACACCGACCTCACGATGGCGCTGTGGCGGGCGGGCTGGCGGGTGCTCTACGAGGAGTCCGCCGTCGCCTGGACCGAAGTGCCCACCTCCCTGCGCCAGTTGTGGCGTCAGCGCTACCGCTGGTGCTTCGGCACCATCCAGGCCATGTGGAAACACCGCGGCGCGGTCCTGGAAGTGGGCGTGGCCGGGCGCTTCGGCAGGCGCGGACTCACGTACCTCGCGCTGTTCCAGGTCGTCCTGCCGCTGCTCGCGCCGGTCATCGACGTCTTCGCCCTGTACGGCGTGCTGTTCCTCGATCCACTGAGTTCGGCCGTGGTGTGGTTCGGCTTCCTGGGCGTCCAACTGGTGTGCGCCGGTTATGCGTTGCAGCTCGACGGGGAGCGGAAGCGGGCCCTGTGGTCGATGCCTTTCCAGCTCTTCGTCTACCGGCAGTTGATGTACCTGGTCGTCATCCAGTCCGTGGTCGCCGCCCTGTTGGGCAGTCGGCTGAAGTGGCAGCGCATGAAGCGTTCCGGTACGGCCGCTGAACAGATCGGAGGTCCGGCCTCGTATAAGAGCCTGCCGACGAGATGATCCCGATGTGGTGAGGGACTGAGCAGGCTGATGAGTGACGGGACCGACCGCCCGGCGGGCCACTACGACCGGAGCGGTGGTGTGGTGGAGCCGCCGCGCGGCGTCACGGGGCGGGTGCCGCGCGGAAAAGGGGCGTCGCCGACGACGCGTACGGCACCACTTCCGGGCATGCCCTCGCCCGCCACTCCGGGCCGCACGGGCCACGGGCGCAGCCCCCACGGGGACGCGGGGGGCCGTCGTTCCCCCAAGCCGCGTCCCACCCGGCGACGCAGGGTCACGCGGCTGGCGATTCTCGTGGTCTGCGCGCTGTCCGTCTCCTCCGTCGGCACGTACGTGTGGGCGGACACCAAGCTCGACCAGGAGGTCGACCTCGGCGCGCTGCCGGACCGCCCGGCGGACGGGCGGGGAACCAACTACCTGATCGTGGGCTCCGACAGTCGCGAGGGCCTGTCGGAGCAGGCCAGGAAGGATCTGCGGACCGGCTCGGCCGAGGGCCGCCGCACCGACTCGATGATCCTGCTGCACACCGGCGCGAACGGCACCACGATGATGAGCCTGCCGCGCGACTCGTGGGTGACCGTCCCCCCGTACATCCGTCCCGAGACCGGCAGGAACTTCCGCGCCCAGCCCGACAAGCTGAACGCCGCGTTCTCGCTCGGCGGCCCCGACC
Organism: Streptomyces sp. NPDC058678; assembly: GCF_042714835.1. Classification (NCBI taxonomy): domain Bacteria; kingdom Bacillati; phylum Actinomycetota; class Actinomycetes; order Kitasatosporales; family Streptomycetaceae; genus Streptomyces; species Streptomyces sp. NPDC058678. The sequence goes on from NZ_JBHXSG010000063.1 coordinate 45,345, forward strand.
TGCTCGTACGGGCCGTGGAACGCAACACCGGGCTGCGTGTCGACCACTACGCGGAGATCGGCTTCGCGGGCTTCGTCGGCGTGGTGGACGCGGTCGGCGGCGTGGACCTGTGCCTGGACCGTGCCGTCCAGGACGAGAAGTCGGGCGCGGACCTGCCGAAAGGCTGCCAGACCCTGGACGGCGCCCAGGCGCTGGCGTTCGTCCGGCAGCGCAAACAGGAAACCCAGGGCGACCTGGGACGCACGCGCAACCAGCAGAGGTTCCTCACCGCGCTCGCCGGGAAGGCCGCCACTGCAGGGACACTCCTCAACCCCGCCAAGGCCTTCCCGACCCTCGAAGCGGGCCTCGACACGCTCGTCGTGGACCAGGACACGGAGCTACGGGATCTCATGTCGCTGTTCCAGGCGATGCGGGGCGTCACGGCCGGCGGCAGACAGATCAACGTGCCCGTCTCCGACCCCGCCCTCGCCACGTCCAAAGGAAGTGCCGTGAAGTGGGACGACCGCCGGGCGCGGAAACTCTTCGCGGAACTGAGGGACGACCGGCCGGTGACGCTCCCGAGGGAGAAGTGACCACGCCCGGCCGGCGGTCTGTCAGGCCGGCTGGGCGGAGGTGCTCATCACCGGGGTGGGGGCGCCGACCGGGGCCTCGGGGGCGTGGGGATAGGCGGCCGTCCGGTGCTGGAAGGACAGGATCTTCGGGTTCTGCACGACGCCGTCGCGGATCTCGATGGCTTTGCTGAGCGTGACCTCGGCGTCCCACGCCTCGGGGCCGCGCATGACCTTGCGGAGATACGGGAGGAGCGCCTCGCTGATCTCCCACGTCGCCGAGTTCCACAGGTGGGACGGGCTGTGGTCCACCGCGTAGTAGTGGCAGCCGGGGCCCACCGTGGGCATCGGCTCGCCGAAGGAGGTCGGCCGGGCCCACTCGAAACCCATGCCCTCGTCGCAGGAGACGTCGATGAAGAAGGTCCCCGGCCGGAACAGGGCAAGCTCCTTGTCGGTGACGAACGTCAGCGGCGCGTCGGTGTCCTGAAGGACACAGTTGACCACGATGTCGAACCCGGCCAGGTACTCCGCCATCGGCACGGAACCGGCCGCGGTGACTGCCCGCAGTCGCGAGGGATCGTCCTCCTGCTCCTCGAAGTGGCCCATCACGACCGAGGGCATCGGCGAGGCCACCGCCGCCGCGGCACGCTGGGTGAGCACCGTGACGTCGGACACGCCCATGGCGCCCAGGCCCGTGACCGCTCCGCGCGCTGTGGCGCCGAAGCTGATGACCGCCGCGCGCAGGCGGCGGCCGTAGCTCCCGGTCAGCCCGCCGAGCTGCAGGGCGTGCAGCACCGAGCAGTAGCCGGCCAGCTCGTTGTTCTTGTGGAACACATGGACGCTGAAGGCGCCCGTGGAGGTCCAGTGGTTCATGGCCTCCCAGGCGATGAGGGTCAGCCGTCGGTCGATGGCGAGCTGGGTCATCCTCTCGTCCTGCACGCAGTGCGGCCATCCCCACAGCACCTGGCCCTCGCGCAGCGCGGCGACGTCCTCGTGCATGGGTTTGGGCAGCAGCAGCACGTCGCACTCGGCGACCAGTTGCTCACGGGAGCGCAGGCCCGCCACGAGCGGCCGCAAAGCGTCGTCGGCGACACCGAACCGATCGCCGTATCCCTCTTCGAGGAAGATCCTCCCGCGCAGGTCCGGCGCGATCCGCTCGAGGTGGGCGGGGTGCAGCGGCAGCCGGAACTCGTTCTCCTTGCGGGAGGACGCGAATACTCCGAGGCTCATCAGGCTCATGCGCTTCCTCAATCATTCAGTTTTGTGGTGCTTGGGTCGTGCGTGAGGTCCCGGGATGCCTCTCGGGCCCTCGGGAAACGGGAACCGCCGAAGCGGGGCGCGGCGCGGAACGGGATACGGACGGCCTGCGCCGTGCTCCGAGGGCGACGCCGAAACGGATGACGGCGTGCGAGGTGCGCTCGATGCCGCCACCGTACTCCTCCGCGGGCCCCGGAGCCGACCGTCGGGGCGTCGTCGGCCCCTCCCCCCGCGCGGCCGGGAACCTTGCCGGCACTCCGGACGTTGTGGAGAGTGGTTGTAGTTGAAGTTTGCGAACGTGTGAGCGCCCGCGGAGTTCTGACAGCGGGCGCTTCGTCGTTTCGGGTTTTTCTTCGACGGCTGGCGACCAGCAGCCCGGGATCGCGCGAGCGCGCGTACTCGACGTACTCGCCATCTCGAAGGAGACCGCACATGGCCGGACTTATCGTCCACCACTCGGCCATCCACACCTCCAGCGGCGTGCGGGCCGACCAGGTCCGCGCACTCTGAGGACACCCCGTTCCGATGCAGGCCCGCGCCGCGGGCCTGCATCGCGCTGCTTCCCCACGGGCTTCACGCACCCGACGCCCTGCCCCCGCGCCGGCACCGGCCCGCACGCTCTCCGAAAGGCAATCCGTGACCACTGACACCATGAACCGGGGCACCGATCCGGCAGATCCCGCCGGGATCACGGGTCCCCCGCCCGGCAGCCGGGGCAGCGACTACGCCGTGCTGTCCCGCGAGGTCAAGCAGAGCGGGCTGCTGAACCGGCGCCCGGGCTACTACTCGGTCAAGGTCGGGGCGAACCTGCTGCTGCTGGCCGCCGGATGGACCGCGTTCGCCCTGATCGGGGAGTCGTGGTGGCAGCTGCTGACCGCCGCCTTCCTCGCGGTGATGTTCACCCAGACCGGGTTCATCGGGCACGACGCCGGGCACCATCAGATCGCCGCCTCCAAGCGCGTCAACAACCTGATCGGCCGGGTGCACGCCGACCTGCTGATCGGTCTCAGCTACGGCTGGTGGATCGCCAAGCACAACCGGCACCACTCCCACCCCAACCACGTCGACCGCGACCCCGACATCGCCGACGGCGCGATCGCCTTCACCGAGGACCAGGCCCGTGTCCGCAGCGGGGCGTATGCCTGGCTGGGCCGTCATCAGGCCTGGCTGTTCTTCCCGATGCTGCTCCTGGAAGGGCTCGCCCTGCACGTGGCCGGCGTACGGGCGCTGTTCGACCGCGCCGGCACCCGCGCTTCGCGTCTGACCAAGCTGTCCGAGGCGGGACTGCTGACCGCGCACCTCGTCGGCTACCTCGCGGCCGTGTTCCTGGTCCTGTCCCCCGTCCAGGCCCTGTGCTTCATCGCCGTGCACCAAGGACTGTTCGGGCTGTACATGGGGTGCTCGTTCGCGCCCAACCACAAGGGCATGCCCATGTTCGCCAAGGACGCCAAGATCGACTTCCTGCGCCGGCAGGTACTGACCTCACGCAACATCCGAGGCCACCGGGTCACCGACTTCGCCCTCGGCGGTCTGAACTACCAGATCGAACACCACCTGTTCCCCTCCATGCCGCGCCCCAGCCTGCGCCATGCCCAGGAGATCGTGCGCACGTTCTGCTCCCGTCACGGCATCGCCTACCACGAGACCGGGCTCCTCGACTCCTACGCCCAGGTGCTGCGGCACCTCCACGCGGTGGGCGGGCCGCTTCGCCCCGAACTCGAGTACTGATCCTTTCGGAACCGCCGCCCGCCGCATCCCGCTTGCCTCTCCTATCGAGTATCGATAGATTTCCATCGTGCCTCGATCGAAGGAGAGACGATGGGGAAGCTGACAGTGCTTGCGCTGCGCGCCGTGCTCGTGGTGCTGCTCGCCGGTTCGGTGGGCGTGCAGGCGGTGATGGTGCCGCTACTGGCCCTCGACATGAAGGACTTCGACCGGCGCACACCGGTCCTCGTGATCGTGGTCCTGGGGATGGTTACGGTCCAGGTCGTCCTGGTCTGCGTGTGGCGGCTGGTGGCGATGGTGCGGCGGGGAACCGTGTTCTCCCACGCCGCCTTCCGGTACGTGCACGTCGTGATCGGCGCGATGGCGACGGCCGCGCTCCTGGTGTTCGCGCTCGGGGTGGTCCTGGCTCCCGGCGAGGACGTGGCCCCGGGCGTCGTGCTCCTGCTGGGCGGGATCGCCCTGGGGGTCCTGGGCGTCGCGCTCATCGTGCTCGTGCTGCGGATGCTGCTCGCCCAGGCCGTCGCGCGCGACGTCGAGGCCGCGCAGTTGCAGGCCGAGCTGGCAGAGGTGATCTGATGCCGATCGCCGTCGACATCGACGTCATGCTGGCCAAGCGGAAGATGTCCGTGGGCGAGCTCGCGGACCGCGTCGGCATCACACCCGCCAACCTGGCGGTGCTCAAGAACGGCCGCGCCAAGGCGGTGCGCTTCACGACGCTCGCCGCGCTCTGCGAGGTGCTCGAGTGCCAGCCGGGAGACCTGCTGCGCTGGGAGGCCGAGAACGCCGACGACACGCTCGCCGACCTCCAGGCCTCACCGGCAGCGCCTGGCGGCACGGAGGGATGACCCGCGGCGCTAAGGCCTGTCCGGCGGATCAAGTCGCAGGAAGTCTGCGGCGTCTCATCGACGCAGGTGAGCGGGGCCTGGTGCGTCGAGCTGCAAGGCGGAGGAGGGCGTCGACGCGACGGGGTCCCCCCGCTCGAGCGAAAGTCGAGAGTGGAGGAGTCGGCAACCGACGACAACGCCGCAGATCGGCGTGCCAGGCCCCGCGTCTGCGGCATGATCCGCCGGACAGGCCCTAG
>NZ_JBHXSG010000064.1:0-49532 GCF_042714835.1 Streptomyces sp. NPDC058678
TCTGCCTAGCGGGGGCGGCTGTCTGTCGCGGGGGGGGGGGGCGTGCGGGGCGCAGCCCGACGGGCGCGCCCCCCCCCCCCCTCCCCACACCCCCCCCCCCGACACCGGCTTGGGCGCCCCGTAGGCGAACGAACCGAAAGAGAGGTCACCGCCCGGTCAGCCGGCAACGGCCGACCGGGCGGGAGCGTGTTCGGGCCTGCGCAGATCGACGGTGTGCGCGACCTCCACGAACCGGTGCGCGGGCTTGTCCGCGACCGCCCGCCGCGGCGGTCGCGCGGCCGGTCGCGCGGACGAGGGCGTCGGCAGCGTGAACCACACGACCTTGCCGGACTCGCCCTCCGGCCGCGCGCCCCAGCTCTCGCTGACCGCCGCGACCATCGCGAGCCCGCGCCCGCACGTGGCGAACGTCTCGGCGTCCTCCACGACCGGCAGCCGAGGGTCGTGGTCGCGCACCGAGACCGTCAGGCGGTCGAGCAGCAGCTCGATCTCCACGGTGCACGTCTTGTCGGGCTGGGCATGCCGGTGGACGTTGGTCAACAACTCCGTCACACCGAGCGCGGCTCGGTCTATGAGGGGATCCAGATGCCAGTAGCGCAACTGCGCCGATACGATTCTGCGGACCTGGCCGATCCGCGACGGCAGGGCTTGTAGCTCCACCGCGCAGTGCCTGCTTGGGTGACTGATCACGGCTGCGACTCCCCGACGTAGGTCCGGAAGAACACGGAGTTTCGGATCGATCCAGCAGCGTGCCTTGCGTGAAACGGCGCCTGCTGTCGTGGCCCGGCGGGCTGGTTCGCAGCGTTATCGCCGGTAAACCCAGAGTGACGTGAGACCAGAGTGACCCAGGGGGTGCGGTCCCGCAACTCGCGGTGTTTCAGTCGCTACGCCCTGCGGCCCGCCGTACGGCCTCGATGAACCGGCGCGCCGCGGGCGGCCCGGGCTCACCCGGAGCGGGGTCGTGCTCGCCCAGGGTCAACAGGTAGCGGTTGCCGTTGAGGTCCGCCAGGGCCCGGTCCTCCGGGGCGAACCACGGTTTGGAGGCACGCACCGCCTGCACCGGCGCGCTGTCGATCTCACTGCCGTAACTGGTGAGCAACTCCAGCCGACCGTCGCTGATCCGGACCTGGCCGGCCCGGGTGAGCGAGCGCAGCCGCTTCCCGATCCGCACGCCCGTGGCCGTGAACTCCGGCTCCGCCATCCCGCCCCGCCCCCTTGTGCGTGTGGGTGTCCCGGCCCTTGCTCCGAGTGGGCCGTTGACCTGTTCGTGTCGCGATCCAGTGTGCGCCCCCGTGGGAGACCTTCGTCCCGTCGGGCAGTCTGCCTGCCTCCGACGTCTCGCACCAGTGCGCACGGCCCCTCGCCGAGAGCGCCCGGAGCACTCGCGCGAATGCGCCCCCACCTCCCGGTGCCGCCCAGCCCCAGGGATGCCTTTGAGGTGCTCAAAGGCGTGTTTATGCAGGTGAGAAGCGTGCAGAAGGTGTCTATGATCGAGGTGGCGGCCGCGCGACGCGCCGTCGGCGCGCAGCATAAGGAGCCCCGCCGTGAGCACCCCGCAGAGAACCCGGACCGGCGAAACCCTCGACGTCGACCGCAGCGACGCGGCCTACCGCGGCTGGCTGAAAGAGGCCGTGCGCAAGGTCCAGGCCGACTCCAACCGCTCGGCCGACACGCATCTGCTCCGCTTTCCGCTGCCCGAGAAATGGGGCATCGACCTGTACCTGAAGGACGAGTCGACCCACCCGACCGGCAGCCTCAAGCACCGGCTCGCCCGCTCCCTCTTCCTGTACGGCCTCTGCAATGGCTGGATCCGTCCCGGCCGCCCGGTGATCGAGGCGTCCAGCGGCTCGACCGCCGTCTCCGAGGCGTACTTCGCGAAGCTGATCGGCGTGCCCTTCATCGCCGTCATGCCGCGCACGACGAGCGCCGAGAAGATCCGCCTCATCGAGTTCCACGGCGGCCAGTGCCATTTCGTGGACGACTCGCGGAAGATGTACGAGGAGTCCGCCCGCCTCGCGGTGGAGACCGGCGGCCACTACATGGACCAGTTCACCTACGCCGAACGGGCCACGGACTGGCGCGGCAACAACAACATCGCCGAATCCATCTTCCGCCAGCTCCAGTTGGAGCGGTTCCCGGAGCCCGCGTGGATCGTCGCCACAGCCGGCACCGGAGGCACCTCCGCGACCATCGCGCGCTACGTCCACTACATGCAGCACGACACCCGCATCTGTGTCGCCGACCCGGAGAACTCGTGTTTCTTCGAGGGCTGGACCACCGGCGATCCGGACGTCACCTGCGACTGCGGCTCACGCATCGAGGGCATCGGCCGGCCCCGCATGGAACCGAGCTTCGTGCCCGGTGCGATCGACCGGATGATGAAGGTCCCGGACGCGGCCAGCGTCGCCGCCGTACGCGCCCTGGAGCAGGCCATCGGTCGCAGGGCGGGCGGTTCGACGGGCACCGGGCTGTGGAGCGCGCTGAAGATCATCGCCGAGATGGTGGCGGAGGGCCGGCAGGGCAGTGTGGTGACCCTGCTGTGCGATCCCGGGGACCGCTACCTCGACAAGTACTACTCGGACGCCTGGCTCGCCGAACAGGGCCTGGACATCGCGCCGTACACGGCGGCGATCGCCTCGCTGCTGGAGTCGGGCGTCTGGCGCTAGCGCGCCGTCAGCCGTCGTTCGAGCGAGGTGACGGCTTCCCGGAAGGCCCGGCCGAGGCCCCCGCGCGCGAACGTCAGCGCCAGCCGGAACGCCGCCGGTCCGTCCGCGGCGAAGGTCCACTGCACGCGGGTGCCGGCGCCCGCCGGGACGAGCCGCCACTCCTCGACCAGCGCGCGAGGGCCGGGCGCGTTGGTCTCGTCGACGCGGTAGGCGTAGACCTCGGCCTCCTTCGCGACGAGGACCGTCTCCAGGAAACGCGTCCCGCCCTTGAGCCGGATCTCACGCCGGGTCCCGTCGTCGCAGGACCGGGCCAGCGTCACCGCCCCGAACCATTCGGCCCAGCCGGGCACGTCCTCGGCCAAGGCGTGGAAGACCGTACCGGGGGCAGCGGAGATCTCCCGCGCGAACACCAGGCGTACCGGGGCGGTCTCGACGAACTCGATCCCCACCGGGCGCAGCTGACGGGCCATGGACGGAACCTCCTTGGGGGAGGCGGGCGTTGACCGGGCAGCGTCACCCTAGCTGACGGTCAGTCACTCGTCTGCACCCTCACCGGGCTCGCCCGCGACGACCAGCCGCCGCAGATGCTCCGAGATCTCCGCGCGTGCCTCGCCGGGCAGCCCGGCGTCCGTCACCAGCGTGTCGACCTGCTCCAGCGCGGCGAACGAACTCAGGCCCACCGTCCCCCACTTGGTGTGGTCGGCGACCACCACGACCCGCCGCGCCGACTGCACCAGGCGCCGGTTGGTCTCGGCCTCCGCGAGGTTCGGCGTCGACAGGCCGGCCTCGACCGATATGCCGTGCACTCCGAGGAACAGCAGGTCGAAGTGGAGCGCCGCGATCGCCTGGTCCGCCACCGGACCCACCAGCGAGTCGGACGGGGTGCGCACCCCGCCGGTCAGCACGACCGTGGCCGCACCCTGACGGGGTCCCGAGGTGCGCTGCGCCACATGGAAGACGTCGGCCACCCGCACCGAGTTGGTGACGACGGTCAGGTCCGGCACGTCGACCAGCCGGTGCGCCAGCGCGAACGTCGTCGTACCGCCCGAGAGCGCGATCGCGCTGCCCGCAACGACCAGCTCCGCCGCGGCCCGCGCGATGTCCTCCTTGGCGGTCAGCTCCAGACCCGACTTCGCCTCGAAGCCGGGCTCGTGGGTGCTCGCCTCGACCACCGGGACCGCGCCGCCGTGCACCTTCTCCAGCACGCCCTGCCGGGCCAGCGCGTCGAGGTCACGTCGTACGGTCATGTCCGACACGCCGAGCTTGCGGGTCAGCTCGTTGACACGGACGCCGCCTCGGCGGCGCACCTCGTCCAGGATCAGGGCACGTCGCTGCTCAGCGAGGAGGTTCTGATTCTCGCTCACGTACGCTCCGGTCCTTTCGCCTCAACCCGTCCGACACGCCCTGCGCACCGCCTGTGACAAGGACATTTTGCCGGGTCCTGGTGCGCGGGACGTCCCATCCTCGCACGCGGCGGTGCGGGTCGCGCCACCGACCGTCCCGACGCACGCGTGCCACCCGGGTGACATCCGTGCCGTCGGCCGTCACACGGATCGGGGAGATTCCGTGACGACAGGTGTGCGGCTCGCGACGAACAGCGATCCTTGTCCCCGCACGAACAGATGCCGACAGCGCGTCACGGGGGAAGTGCGAACAGTGGAACGTGCGCAGAAACGTGCCTCGACCGCCGGAGCCGACGGCTCCGCCACCAGGCCCGACGAATCCGGAACCGCCCTGGAACTCCTCGTCCACGGAGTCGGCGGCACCACACCAGAGAAGATGCTCGACGATCCGCGCACCGTCCGGATCACCGGCGACGACACGGCGGCCGTCTTCCGACGCGCCGAGGACGCCGACGCCGAGTCCCGACCGCACGACCACCGCGGCCGGCCGGTGCCCGAGGCGTACGTCTGGTGCAACCTCACCTCCGGCAACGGCACCCGCGCCCTGTGGCTGTTGTTGCTGCCGTTCATGGTGGTCAATCTCGCCCACTGGATGCGCCCCACCGCGCGCGGGCGCAGACGGACGGTGCGTCTGTACGGGCTGCTGGTGCGGCTCGCGGGACTGACCCTGACCGTGCTGCTCGTCGCCGCGGTCTGCGAGGTCGCCCTCGACCTCGCGGCCTGGCAGTGCGCGGGCACGCGTGCGTGTGCCGAGCGGCACTCCTGGCTCGGCTTCCTGTCGCCCACCGTCTCCGACGGCGGCTGGTGGAGCCGGCCCGGCCGCCGCCTCACCCTCGCGGCACTGGTCCCCGCCGCGCTCACCTGGCTGTTGTGGTACCTGTCGCACCGTACCTGGAGCGCGTACGAGTCCCAGCAGCCGATGTCCCGCACGTCCGAACCCGAAGAGGAGACCGGCCGTACCGCGCTCGGCCGGCCCGGCTTCTGGTACGGACGCCGCCTGGTGGCCCGGCTGCGGGCCGCCCACACCGCCGCCGGACTGCTGACGGTCGCCGCCGCTGTCGGCACGGCCGCGGCACGGTTCGACCACCGGCCCGGCGGACCCGTGCTGCTCGACGCACTGGGCCGGCTCCTCGAAGCGGCGCTCGTCGCCGCCGCGGTGGGCGTGGTGTGGGTGGTCTGCCGCCGGGGCCGCAGCGAACACCGCCTCGACCAGGAGCTCGACGCCCGTCTTGTACGTGGCCTGCCGCTCACCGCCGTCGTCCTGCTCGTGCTCGCCGCCGTGTACGCCGGCTGGGAGCGCCCCGGATGGGAATCGGCCGACCGGCTGCCGGGCGACGCGACCTTCGGCGGCATCGCCCTGCTCCAGGGCCTGCTCGTCATCGCCCTCGGCGCGGTCGCCCATGTCCTGCACCGCGCCCGTCCCGACGCGCGTGCCGCGATGCGCGGGCTGGGCGGGCCCGCCGTCGCGATGCTGGCCTGCGCGCTCGGCGGGGTCATGTCCGGAGGCGTCTCCCAGCGCGTCGCCGACTGGCTGGACGGCACCGGCACGAACATCCCCGGCCCGCCGGTCCTGCTCACCTGGCAGGCATCCGTCATTCCGCCGCTGCTCGTCGTCCTGCTGGTGCTCTGCGGCTGGCTGGCGTGGCGGACCTGGCTCCTGCGCCGGGCCGAACTGGACAGGGTGGAACGGGACTACCCGGGCGAGCCCAAGGACACCACCCGCACCCGCCGCATCGCACGGATCCGCGCGGCGGCCACGCTCACCGACCGCGGACCCCTGCTCGTCGCGGTCACCTCCACCACGACCCTCCTGCTCGGCGCCGGGGCCCTGGTCGGCGCGATGACCACCGACCGGGTACCCGCCGAGGCCGCCCGGCGGACACCCGCGTTCGTCGAGGGCGTCGCCCAGACCGCACAGGCACTGGGCTCCTGGCTGATCGGACTCGGCTTCATCCTGTTCGTCACCTGGGGCCGACGGGCCTACAAGGACGCCTCCGCGCGCCGCACCATCGGCATCCTCTGGGACGTCGGAACCTTCTGGCCACGCGCCGCCCATCCCTTCGCACCGCCCTGCTACGCCGAACGCGCGGTGCCCGACCTGACCTGGCGCATGGCCACCTGGACCCACGCCACCGGCGGCCGGCTCGTCCTGTCCGGACACTCACAGGGCAGCGTGCTCGCCGCCGCGGCCGCCTGGCAGCTGAAGCCGTCCGTCCGCAAACGGGTCGCGCTGCTGACCTACGGCTCCCCGCTGGAGCGCCTCTACGGCCGCTGGTTCCCGGCCCACTTCGGCCCCGCCGCGCTCAGCGCGCTGCACCACGACGTCGACTGCTGGCGCAACCTGCACCGGCCCACCGATCCGATCGGTGGTCCGGTCCGGCTGCCCGGCGACTGCGGCCCCGAGGTGGACCGCGAAGCGCTCAGGGACCCGCTGGCTTACGGCCGTACCGACGAACACCCCTTGCCCGCGCCGATCCTCGGTCATTCCGACTACCAGGCCGACCCGGCGTTCGCGGAGGAACGGGAACGGCTGCTGGCCCGGCTGCGGCCGGACGTACCGGCGCAGCGGCCTCAGGAGGACTCGGGAAGGTCCTCCGCGTAGAGCAGCGTCAGATCGTCCGTGCTCGGGTCGGCGACCTGCGCGACCCTGCTCGCGTGCCGCTCGACCATCGCCTCGAAGGTCTGGCGGGCGGTGCGGCCGTTGCCGAAGGCCGGGCCCTTGGGGAGCGTCGTGAAGTACTTCAGCAGGGCCTCCGAGGCGCCCGGCGCCAGCCGGTACTCGTGCTCCTCGGCCTGCTGCTCGACGATCCTCAGCAGCTCCTCGGGGTTGTAGTCGCTGAAGGTGATGGTCCGTGAGAAGCGGGACGCCACACCGGGGTTGATCGAAAGGAACCGCTCCATCTCGGCCGTGTAGCCCGCGACGATCACCACGACCGCGTCCCGGTGGTCCTCCATCAGCTTCACCAGCGTGTCGATGGCTTCCTTGCCGAAGTCCCGGCCCGAGTCCTCCGGCGACAGCGCGTACGCCTCGTCGATGAACAGCACACCGCCGCGCGCCTTGTCGAAGGCCTCCTGGGTGCGGATCGCCGTGGATCCGATGTGCTCGCCGACCAGATCGACACGGGACACCTCCACGAGGTGGCCCTTCTCCAGCACGCCCAGGGAGGCGAGGATCTCGCCGTAGAGACGGGCGACGGTCGTCTTGCCGGTGCCCGGGGACCCCGTGAAGACCAGGTGGCGCTTGACCGAGGCCGCCTTCAGGCCCGCCTCCTGCCGGCGCCGGCCCACCTCGATCATGTCCGTGAGCGCCCGGACCTCGCGCTTGACGCTGTCCAGGCCCACCAGTGCGTCCAGTTCACCGAGCACCGCCTTCGAGGTCCGCGACGGCTTCTCCGGCTCCGCGCCGGGGACCAGCGGCTCCTGCTCGGTGGTGCGCTGCCCGGGGATCGCGCCCAGCAGGCCGGGGGACTCGGACACCCTCTGTACGGCGGTCTCGGCCGCCGCCGGCGGTCGCGGGCCGCCGCTCTCGTCGCTGGTGCAGTCCTCGACCACGGGGCCCGCACCCGATCCCGCGTCCGGGCCGGCGTCCGCGAACTCGTAGCCACCGCGCGCGCACCGCTCCGTGCGGCACTTCCTCAGCGTCGTGCGGCTGCCGTCGATCACATGGAAGCCGTAGCCTCCGCTGCCCGTGACCCGGCAGTTCAGGAAGCTGCCCCGGCCGCCGGCGGAGACGTAGAAGCCCGCTTCGGCGGGGGAATCGACGGTGCAGCGCTCTATCGTGGGGTCGGCGCCCTTGGTGACGATCACGCCGGTCTGGGTGCCGTCCACCGTGCAGTTGTTGAGGGTGCCGCCGCTGCCGTGGTCGCGGAACCAGGCGCCTGTCGCCGCGTCGCGGATGCGGCAGTCGTCGAGCTGCGCGGTGGCGCCGTCGCTCACCGAGACGGCTGTGTTGCGCACCTGCCAGAGGTCGCTGTCGACGACGTCCGCGCGCGAGCCGCGGTCGAGGACGAACAGGGCGTCGGGCACGTCGTGCACCCGGCAGGAGTCGAGGACCGCGGTGGCGCCGTCGCTGACCCAGACGGCCGGGTAGTCGCCCGTGCTGTCGAAGATCTCGCACTGGTTGGCGTCCACGCGCGTGCCCGGGTCCCACACCGACAGCCCGTTGCGCCCGAACTGACGCACCGTCGTCCGGGTCAGCGTCAGTACCGAACGCGAGCGGAGGTCGACCGCGTTCTCCGGGATGTCGTGGATACGGCAGTCCGCCAGGGTCAGCACCGCGTCCGTGTCGAGGGTGACGCCGTCCGCCGTGGTGCGGTGCACATCGCAGTCGGTGAGGTGTGCGGTGGCCCGGCCGGTGACCTGGACGCCGCTGCCCCGGACCTCGTAGACCTCGCAACCGACCGCTTCCAGCGCGGAGTTCTCGCCCGTCACCGACAGGCCGACGCCCGACGCGTGGTGCACCCGGCAGCGGTCCAGCCGGGGGTGTCCGCCGCCGCGCACCGCGACGCCGGCCTGGCCGGCCGCGACGACCTCGCACTCCTCGAAGACCCCGCCCCCGCCGTCCACCACGGCGATGCCGATGCCGGCCGGGTTGTCGACGGTGCAGCGCCGCACGGTCGGCCGTGCGCCGCCGCGCACCTCGATCCCGGCCGCGGAGCGGGTCACGATCCGGATGTCCGTGAGTTCCGGTGTGCCCTCCTCGACGAGCAGGGCGGGCGCTGCCGCGTCCTGGCCCTCCACGTGCAGGTCCTGCACCACGGCCGAGGCACGCACGGTCAGCGGCACGCCGTCCAGGGGCGCGATGCGCACCGAGCCGGGGGAGCCCTCGGGGCCGCGCAGGGTCACCGCCCGCTGGACGACGAGGTTCTCCCGGTAGGTGCCGGGGGCGACGGTGAGGACATCGCCTTCGGCCGCGGCCTCCAGGGCGGCGGCGAGCGACGCGTACTCACCCGTGCGGCGCCGCCAGCGCGATGTGCCGGTGTGCGTCACCTGGACCGTGCCCTGTGCCATGGCGTTGCTGTGCCCCCACCTCGTGGTACGCGGGTTGATGCCGAATACGTTCGGCCGGTCCACCGTAGCGTGCGCGCAGGCGGTGGGTTGACCAGAGCCGGAAGGCTGTCAGCTGCCGGTGCCGGTCCTGCCCCAGTCCGGGCCCGCCCGCTCCCAGGCCCGGTCCCAACGGGCGTACCGGGCGCGGACCATGCGCCACACCATGAGCCGTCTGCCCGTCTCGACGAGGCCCGTGGTGAGCAGGGCCGCACCGACCCCGGCGAGCACGGCGTGTGTGGTCGCCGTGGCGGAGTCGAGCGGGCGGGCGGCGATGCGGCCGTGCGCGTCCGTCCAGAGCGTGAAATGGTCGCCGCGGTGCGGTGTCTGCAGGGCGGCTATCACCGTGCCGTGGTGCGCGGTGCCGTCCGGTGCGGTCCAGTCGGCCTCCACCCGGCTGCGCAGATCCCGGCCGGAGGAGGTCTCGGGGTCGGCGTCCAGAGCGGAGCGGTCCAGTTTGCGGACCACGGTGGCTGTCACCAGGTGACGCGACTCGCGCTGCTCCCGCACGGACCTCTGCAACGCGTCCTGGGCGACGCCGCCGACGAGCGAGCCGATCACGGGGCCGACGACGAGGATCAGCAGCAGGGCCACGAGGGCCGCCCATGCCTCGGCCAGATCGGTCGCGCGGCGCAGCGGATTGTGCCGCCAGCGCCAGAGTCCACTGATCGCTCGCACCGTCTCGCACCCCCCTTCCCGCTCCGTGATAACCCTCGGCGGAGTCGTTCACGTGCGGGCCGGGCCAAAGAGAGAGCGAAATCACCTGTGGCCGGGTCCTCTCATGAACTTCTCACGGAACCCAACGCCCGGACCCCCGGCCGGGGTTCCCACGAATCCGCTCCCCGTCCCGACCGGACCCGCTCGGCCCGATCCGCTCTAGCCGAGCACGGTCACCGGATCGCCGACCCGGATCGTGCCGGGGGAGAGGGGCACCAGGTTCTGTCCGAAGACGAGCTTGCCGCCGAAGCGCCGGTGCCGGCCGAGGGTGCGCAGCGGCTCCCTGCCGCGGTCGGCGGTGCTCTGGTCGGTGGTGGTCACGACGCACCGCCCGCACATCTTGGCGACCCGGAAGGTGACGTCACCGATGGAGACGCGCGACCAGTCGTCCTCGGCCCAGGGGGCGGTGCCCGACACCACCACGTTGGGCCGGAAGCGGTTCATGGGCAGCGGGCCCTCGGCCGCGTGATCACCCTGGGCGATGAGGGAGTTCAGGGCATCGAGGGACGCCGCCGAGGTGAGCAGCAGCGGATAGCCGTCGGCGAACGAGACGGTCTCACCCGGCAGCGCGAACTCCGGGTCGACGGGCCTGCACGTGGCGGGGTCGGCCATGTGGATCAGGCGCATTTCCGCACCGAGGTATGCGCTGCACCAGGCATGCGCGGCGTCGCCCTCGGCCGGGACCCCTTCGACCTTGTCGCGGAAGACGTTCACCGGCACGGTGCCGTCCGGTCGCGGCACGGGCACGGTCAACGCGTCCATGCCGGGCGCGGACAGACGAATGCCGCCGCCGGGCAGAAGCTCGGCGGCGGCCAGCGCCAGGCGCGGTTGCTCGCGCTGTGTGACGACCTTTCCCCCGTCGTCGACCAGTACCCAGCGTCGGTCACCGGCCAGCCCCCAGGGCTCCACGACGGCCTCCCGGGGCGCCTGGCCCCGGAACGCCTTGACCGGATGAACATGAATCGACTGCAGCTGCGCGTTCCCCATGGGGCCATCGTGCCAGCCGCCGCCGACAGCCCGGACAGGAATCAGTAGCCGCCTCGGTACTGCTGGTTGTTGTACGGGTCCTGGTAAGGAGCCGGTGCGGGGCGCGGCGCCGCCGGGCGCATCGCCTCGTACCCCGTACCCATGCCGGGGCCTGCCGGCCGCGGCTGCTGCTGTGCCTGCGGCCCGGGGTAACCCCGTGGCGCGCCGGCCTGCTGCGGGATGTACGCCCCGGGCGCCTGCTGCAGCGGGGAGGGCTGTTGGGCCTGCGGATAGCCGTAGGCGGGCTGGGACGGGCCCGCCGGAAGGGCGGGGAGTGCCGACGGCAGGGCGGGCAGGTGGCTGCCCGGCATGTCGTACGCGGCGGGGACCCGGATCGGGGCGATCTGCGGGGTACCCCGCTCGGCCACGAGCGAGTCGTAGATCGGAGTGTCCGGGAAGGAGGCGGAGTAGTAGCCGCCGCCATAAGTGGAGCCATAAGTGGAGCGGGGGGAGGTCATGGCACATAAGTTAAGCCCACGATGTGCTGGTTGGGGAGACCGATAAGAGGGTTGTTTTCCGGGTCGGCAGTGACGTGGGACCCCCAATGCGAGCGAACTTGGCAAAAAGGGGCGCCGCGCAAGACGTTTCTCACGTAAAGGCCGAGTTCCCGGGAGGTTACCGGCGGTTGATCAACCGTCTTCCTGTGCTGCTCATACGAGTTAGCCGTCCGGGGGAATAGGTTGACGGGGTACGGCATCCCGAGGCGACTGCCGGGGCGTTTCCGGCGCGGGTTACACGTGAGGGGGCGGACATGCCAATGCTCAAGGGTTCAAATGTTCCGGTGCCGTCGACGGCACTGCGCGTCGAATTGGGGTGGCGTTCCGGTCCCGGCGTCCCCGACGTGGACGCCTCGGCGCTGCTGCTGGCCGGCGGGAAGGTCCGCTCCGACGCCGACTTCGTCTTCTACAACCAGCCGGCACACGCCTCCGGCGCGGTCCGTCACGAGGGCAAACGGGACGAGGGTGGCCGGGTGACCGACACCCTCGTCGTCGATCTCGCGCGCGTGGAGCCCGCGATCGAGACTGTCGTCCTCGCCGCCTCCGCGGACGGCGGCACGTTCGCGGGGGTGCCGGACCTCTATATCGAGGTACGGGAAGCCGCTCGGTCCACGGTGGTCGCCCGTTTCGACAGCACCGGCGCCACTGTGGAAACCGCTTTCGTACTCGGCGAGTTCTACCGCCGTCAGGGCGCCTGGAAGTTCCGTGCCGTCGGCCAGGGCTACGGCAGCGGACTGGAGGGCCTCGCCACGGATTACGGGATCACCGTCGACGAACCCCAGCAGACAGCGGCCGTCACGACTCCCGCGCCGGTCACGACTCCCGCGCCGGTCACGACTCCCGCGCCGGTCATCACTCCCGCGCCGGTCACGAACCCTGCGCCCGCGCCGTCGGCCCCTCCCTCGGCACCCCCCGTCCGCCTCACCAAAGTGACACTCACCAAGGCCGCCCCCTCCGTCTCGCTCACCAAACAGGGCGGCACCTCCGGCGCCCTGCGCGTGAACCTCAACTGGGAGATGCGCAAGCAGTTCTCGGGGTGGGGCAGCAAACTGGGCCGGGCGGTCGCCATGCACGCCGACCTCGACCTCGACCTGTGCGCCCTGTTCGAACTCGCCGACGGCGGCAAGGGAGTCGTGCAGTCGCTCGGCAACGCCTTCGGCGCCCTGCACCAACCTCCGTACATCCACCTCGACGGCGACGACCGCACCGGTGCCGTCGCGAGCGGCGAGAACCTCACCGTCAACCTCGACCATCAACGGGACTTCCGCCGCATCCTCGTGTTCGTCACCATCTACGAAGGGGCGAGGTCCTTCGCCGACCTGAACGCCACGGTCACCCTCCAGCCGCAGCACGGCGCCGCGATCGACTTCTCCCTCGACGAATGCACGGTCCCGTCGACGGTGTGCGCGCTCGCCCTGATCACCAACACCGGCAGCGACCTGGTCGTCCAGCGCGAAGCCCGCTACCTGGTGCCCGAGCGCGGCGTGAGCCCGCAGCGCACCGTCGACCACGCCTACGGATGGGGCATGAACTGGACCCCGGGCAGGAAGTGACCGCTCAGGTCTCGTCACCCACGACGGCGTCCGGCCGCGCGTAGGTGCGGCCCTTCCACGCCGCACCGCGTCCCCTGTAGTGCTGCACCGCCGAATCGACCGTCATGAGGAGATAGAGGAACGCGGTGCACGGCAGCAGAGGAGCGAGCCACAGCGGCTGACCGTAGTAGCGGAGCATCGGGACGTACGTCCCCGTCATCACCAGCCACGCGAGAGCACCGAGAACCACGGCCGCCGTACGTCCCGTCGCCAGACCCGCGACCAGGGCCGCGGGCGGCACCAGATACACCAGCACCAGCCCGGCCACCGTTCCGGTCAGCAGCAGCGGGTTGTGCCGCAGCTGCGCGTACGCGCTGCGCGACACCATCCGCCACAGGTCGTACAGCCGCGGATACGGGCGCACGCTGTCCACCCGCTCCGCCAGCCCCAGCCAGATGTGGCCGCCGCCGCCCTTGACGGCCCGCGCGAGTGCCACGTCGTCGATCACGGCGTGCCGGATGGCGTCCGGGATCCGCGCCCGCTCTGCCGCCTCGGTACGCAGCAGCACACAGCCGCCCGCCGCGGCCGCCGTCCGTGCTCCCCGCCTGCCGATCCGGCGGAACGGATACAACTGTGCGAAGAAGTAGACGAAGGCCGGCACGACGAGCCGTTCCCACAGACTCGCCACCCGCAGCCGGGCCATCTGGGAGACGACGTCGAAACCGCCGGTACGCGCCGCCGCGACCAGATGGCGAAGACTGTCCGGCGCGTGGGCGATGTCCGCGTCCGTCAGCAGTAGGTACTCCGGGGCACGCGCGCGTGCCAGTCCGATGCCGTGGCGCACCGCCCACAGCTTGCCGGTCCAGCCCGCGGGCGGCTCGCCGGGCGAGGTCACGATCAGCGGCAGCCCTCCGTGCCGCCGGGCCAGTTCCCGCGCCAGCTCCCCGGTGCCGTCCGAACTGCCGTCGTCGACGAGGAAGACCTCCGCCCGCCCCGGATAGTCCTGGAGGAGAAGCGTGGGCAGACTCGCCGGCAGCACCCCGGCCTCGTCGCGCGCCGGGACGACGACACCGACAGACGGCCAGTCCTCGGGCTCGGTCCTGGGCGGCAGTCTGACGTCCGTGCGCCAGAAGAAGCCCTGGCAGAGCAGCAGCCACAGCCAGGCGGCGAGGGATCCGGCGGCCGTCCACACGATGACGCTCACGCGCGCAGTCTGCCCCACGGGCCCGGCCCGCAAGGGCGCATCGTCTATCGTGGCGGGGTGAAGATCGCGCTCATGGACTCGGGGATCGGGCTGCTGGCGGCCACCGCTGCGGTACGGCGTCTGCGACCCGACGCAGATCTCGTGCTTTCCCTGGATCCCGACGGCATGCCCTGGGGCCCCAGGACCCCCGAGGACCTCACCCGGCGCGCGGTGGCCGTCGCGGAGGCCGCGGCCGCGCACCGGCCCGACGCCCTGATCATCGGCTGCAACACCGCCACCGTGCATGCCCTGCCGGCCCTGCGCGCCCGCCTGGAACCCGGCATCCCGGTCATCGGCACGGTCCCCGCGATCAAGCCGGCCGCCGCCGGTGGCGGCCCCTTCGCGATCTGGGCGACGCCCGCCACGACGGGCAGCCCCTACCAGCGCAACCTCATCGACGACTTCGCCGACGGCGTGGCGGTCACCGAGGTGCCCTGCCACGGTCTCGCCGAGGCGGTCGAGCACGCCGACGAGGCGGCCATCGAGGCCGCCGTCGCCGCTGCCGCCGCCCTGACCCCGGACGAGGTGACGACCGTAGTCCTGGGCTGCACCCACTACGAGCTGGTCTCCGAGCGCATCCGCGCCGCCGTGCAGCGCCCCGGCTTCCCCCCGCTCGTCCTGCACGGCTCCGCGGGAGCGGTCGCCGCCCAGGCGCTCCGCCGGCTCGGCGAGCAGCCCGCCCCCCGGGCGGCGGCCGAAGGGACCCTGACGGTGCTGCTGAGCGGACGCGAGGGGAGCCTGCCCGAGCCCGCGCTGGCCTACGAGGAGGGCCGGCTCCTCAAGACGGTCAGCCCCGCCCGCTGACCGGGCGGACGGCCCAGGCACCTGGGACACGCGCCCGGCGCGGACAAAGAGGACGTCCGGCATCCCGTGCCCCCACCCGGAGCAGTCACTCTCCGCCACGCGCTACCCGCACAGCGAAACCTGAGTAATCTCGTAAGCATGAGGGACCACCCCCGCGGCGAGAACGCCCCGCACCCCGACGTCTGGACCGGACGGGCCTCCAACCGGATCCAGTGGCTGTTGGCACTCGTCGGTGCCGCCTGTCTGGCGCTCGGCATCGAGCTGGCCGTCGACTCGGCCTGGACGTCGGGCGTCGCCCCGCTCGTCATGTCCGTGGTCGGCTGCATCGCGGCCGGGCTGCTGGTCCTCTTCGGCACCCTCGCCTTCGTGCACGTCGCTCTGAAGGTCGACAAGGAGTGCCTGGAAGTGCGCTGCGGCCACATGGGCCTGCCCCGCCGCCGCATCCCCCTGGCGCAGGTCGCGGGCGCCGAGTTCGACCCGCACGTCACCCCGCGCCACTGGGGTGGCTGGGGCTACCGCTGGCGTCCCGAGAAGGGCACCGCGGTCGTCGTACGGCGTGGCGAGGGCGTGGTCCTGCAACTGTGGGACGGCCACACCTTCACCATCACCGTGGACGACGCGGAGTCGGCCGTACGGGTCATCCGGGCCCGGCTGCGCTCGGGCACCGCCGGCGCCACCCACTGAGGCGCCCGGGCCCGCAGGCGCCCCGTCGTGAAGTCGCCGTGGTCACGGAGTCAGACCACCACGCGCGTGCGCGTCCTTCTCGCGGTCCGGTGACTCCTCGACGAAGGGGCGTGCCGTGGCCAGTCCGGCCAGCAGCCCCGCGCCCGCCGACACCGTGGTGAAGCTCAGCGCGTTGCCGACACAGGCGATCGCCGCCAGCGCCGTCAGGGCCGCGCCCGCGGTGAGGGCGACCGGTGTCGGCCGTCCGGTGCGCCACAGCGCGTAGAGCATCCAGCCGAAGGCCGTCGCCAGCAGGGCGAGGCCGACGGCTCCCTGTTCGGCGGCCTGCTGGAGCGGCGCCGAGTGGGGCTTTCCGTCGGACAGCAGCGACTGGGTGGCCGTCGTGCTGAGCTCCCCGAACCGTCCCGGGCCGACGCCCAGCGCCGCCTCGTGGTGCGCCATGTGCAGCGCGTCGTGCCACAGCTCGATCCGGTGCTCGGTCAGTCGGCCCGAGAGGGACACCTCGAGCCCGTCCGGCACCGCGTTACCGGCGACCGCCCAGGTCAGAGACGTCACCAGGGCCGCGGACAGGCCCAGCGCCACGAGGCCCGCGCCGCGGTGACGCGTCCGGCCCGCGGCGAGCGAGCACAGCAGCACCGCGGTGCAGGCGGCGAACCCGCCGACCGAACCGAGAACGGCCGCGGTCACCGCGATCACGGCGGCCAGTGCGCGCAGGGCGAGCCGAAGGGCAGGCGCGTCGGCGGACCAGGCGGCGCAGCACGCGGCGCCTGCCGACAGGGTCAGCAGGGCGGCGGTGGCACCGGCGTGTCCCAGCGGCGCGACGATCTCGGGCCCGGGGGTGAGGTGCGGCAGGCCCACCGTGAGGCCGAGCCCGGCCAGCGCGCCGGCGGAGGGCGCGGCGACCGGCAGCAGCGCTCCGCAGATACGTCCCGCGGCGTAACCGGCACCCACGGCCAGGACCGCCAGCAGGACGCCCTCCGGGCGGCCGTCGTGCGCGGCCGCCGTGACCAGGGACCAGATGGCGCAGGCCCCGAGCACCACGACACCCATCGCATCAGAAACGTTTCGTCTGTCGCCGTCCTCATCAGAACCGGCCACAGACGTCATCCTCGTGGAACCCACCGCGCCCCCCGAACCCGGTCGCCCCCGACCCGTGACGGTCCCTGCCGTCGCGGGCGTTACCGGCCCGTACGACAAGGACTTCGGCACACCGTAACGGCTGATGGGCGGTTTGTGGACGAGTTGGACCGAGTTGCGCAGGAACGTTGCGCCCGCAGTGCCGCGGGACGCTCGCCGTGGCCGCCGTGGACCGCGCTGTCGGCCCCGAGGTCAGCCGCCGTACACTCCCACAGTGACCGTCACCGCAACCTCCGTGGACGAGTCGGACCAGGTAGAGCCCCCGACCGCGCCCGTATCGCGCGGGGCGCGGCTCCTGCGTCGTCTCGCCCCGGCCGCCGCAGCCGCGCTCTCCGGAGTGCTGCTCTACGTCAGTTTCCCGCCGCGCACCCTGTGGTGGCTCGCTTTGCCGGCCTTCGCCGTCTTCGGCTGGCTGCTGCGCGGCCGAAGCTGGAAGGCGGGCCTCGGTCTCGGCTACCTCTTCGGCCTCGGTTTCCTGCTGCCCCTGCTGGTGTGGACCGGCGTGGAGGTCGGCCCCGGCCCCTGGATCGCCCTGGTCGTGATCGAGGCGATCTTCGTCGCGCTGGTCGGCGCGGGCGTCGCCGCGGTGTCGAAGTTGCCGGGTGCGCCGGTGTGGGCGGCCGCGATCTGGATCGCCGGCGAGGCGGCACGTGCGCGTGTGCCCTTCAACGGCTTCCCGTGGGGCAAGATCGCGTTCGGCCAGGCGGACGGGGTCTTCCTCCCGCTCGCCGCGGTGGGTGGCACCCCGGTGCTCGGTTTCGCGGTGGCCCTGTGCGGTTTCGGTCTCTACGAGGTCGTCCGCCTGGTCCTCGAGGGGCGGCGCACACGTACGGTACGGCGGTCCGCGGCGGCCGTCGCGCTGCTGAGCGTGGCTCTGCCCGTGGTGGGCGCGGTGGCCGCCCGGCCGCTGGTGAGCGACAAGGCCGAGGACGGCACGGTGACCGTCGCGGTCATCCAGGGCAACGTGCCGCGTGCGGGTCTGGAGTTCAACGCCCAGCGGCGGGCCGTGCTCGACTACCACGCGCGCGAGACGGAGCGACTGGCCGCCGAGGTGAAGGCGGGCAAGGTCGCAAAGCCGGACTTCGTGCTGTGGCCGGAGAACTCCTCCGACATCGACCCGTTCGCCAATGCCGACGCGCGCGCCGTCATCGACGAGGCGGCCAAGGCGATCGGCGTGCCGATCTCCGTCGGCGGTGTCGTCGAACGGGACGGCAAGCTCTACAACGAGCAGATTCTGTGGGACCCGGCCAAGGGACCCGTCGACACCTACGACAAGCGGCAGATCCAGCCCTTCGGCGAGTACCTCCCGCTGCGCTCGCTCATCGGGGCGATCAACGACAAATGGACCTCCATGGTCCGCCAGGACTTCAGCCGGGGCAGCAAGCCAGGCGTGTTCGACATGGACGGCGCCAAGGTCGGGCTGGTCACCTGCTACGAGGCCGCCTTCGACTGGGCCGTGCGCTCCGAGGTCACCGACGGAGCCCAGCTGATCTCCGTGCCCAGCAACAACGCGACCTTCGACCGCAGCGAGATGACCTACCAGCAGCTCGCCATGTCCCGGGTCCGCGCCGTCGAGCACAGCCGGACCGTCACGGTTCCGGTGACCAGCGGTGTCAGCGCCATCATCATGCCGGACGGGAGGATCACGCAGAAGACCGGCATGTTCGTCGCCGACTCGTTGGTGCAGAAGGTGCCTCTGCGGTCCTCCCAGACGCCCGCCACACGGCTGGGCATCCTGCCCGAGATCGCGCTGGTGCTGGTGGCCGCGGGCGGACTCGGCTGGGCCGTGGGCGCCGGTGTGCGCGGGCGGCGCGCCCGTGGCGTGTAGCCGTACGCCCGTCGGACGCCCGGGGAAGTCCAACGGGGTGACGGAGTCGGCCCGTTAGGGTCGGGGCATGGCTACTCCTGACTTCATTCGTACCCTCCGGGCTTCCGCCGGCCACGAGTTGCTGTGGCTGCCCGGTGTCAGCGTCGTCGTCTTCGACGACGAGGGCAGAGTGCTGCTCAACCGCCGTTCCGACACCGGCAAGTGGGCACTGATCGGCGGCATCCCGGAGCCGGGGGAGCAGCCCGCGGTCTGCGCGGTGCGAGAGGTGGAGGAGGAGACGGGGGTCCACTGTGTCGTCGAGCGGGTGATCGTCGTCCAGGCGCTGAAGCCCGTCAGGTACGACAACGGCGACGTCTGCCAGTACATGGACATCTCGTTCCGCTGCCGGGCCCTCGGCGGCGAGGCACGGGTCAACGACGACGAGTCGCTGGAGGTGGGCTGGTTCGCGGTGGACGCCCTGCCCGAGCTGAACGACTTCGCCCACCTCAGGATCAAGCAAGCCCTATCTGACGCACCCACATGGTTCGACCCCACGAGTTCCGAGTGAAGTGTGGGTGACGACCACATGGGGCGAGGCTCGGGTGCTGCCTAGGGTCGAGGCATGACCGCTAGCAGTGCCCTCCCGGGCCCCCACGGCGCCCCCGCCCCCACACTCGACCTCGGCGGCCGCACCGCCCTCGTCACCGGCGCCGCCGGCGGCATCGGCCGCGCCTGTGCACTGCGGCTCGCGGCCGCCGGGGCCAAGGTGAGAGCGGTCGACCGGGACGCCGCGGGCCTCGAGGCGCTCGCCGAACAGGCCCGCGGCCTCGCGGGCACCCTCGCACCGCACGTCCTCGACCTCACCGACCTGGACGCCGCCGAACTCGCCGCCGCGGGGACCGACGTCCTCGTCAACAACGCCGGGCTGCAACTGGTGCGCCCCATCGAGGAGTTCCCGCCCGAGGTCTTCCACACCGTGCTCACCGTGATGCTGGAGGCGCCGTTCCGGCTCATCCGAGGCGCCCTGCCCCACATGTACGGGCAGGGGTGGGGCCGTATCGTCAACGTCTCCTCCGTGCACGGTCTGCGAGCCTCGGCCTACAAGTCGGCCTATGTGGCCGCCAAACACGGCCTGGAGGGACTGTCCAAGACAGCAGCCCTCGAAGGCGCCCCCCACGGGGTCACCTCGAACTGTGTGAACCCCGCTTATGTGCGCACCCCACTGGTCGAGAAGCAGCTCGCCGACCAGGCCCGCACGCACGGCATCCCCGAGGAGCGCGTGCTGTCCGAGGTGCTGCTGCTGGACAGCGCCGTCAAACGGCTGATCGAACCCGAGGAGGTCGCGGAGGCCGTGGCCTACCTGTGCAGCCCTCAGGCCTCCTTCGTGACCGGCACCTCGCTCGTCCTCGACGGCGGCTGGACCGCGCACTGAAGCGGGCGGTGCCGGTCGCCGGCGGAGTTTTCCACAGGGCTGACGGGGTGGTCGGGTGATGGTGAATCCTGTGAGCATGTCCCGCGATCACGTGCAGTCCGCCGAGCGTTCCGATGTCGCCGCCGCAGCGTCGGCACGCGACGCTGCGGCGCCGTTCCTGGAACTGCTCGCCCGCGGCGCGTCCGCCGACGCCTACGAGCAGCCGGCGCTGCTCGCCCGTGCCGAGGGATGGCCGGCCGAGCGGGTCGCCGCGCTCGAACAGGCCAAGCTGATCGCGCTGCGGGTGCGTGCGGAGCTCGAAGGGCGGCGCCGACGGGAGGCCGAGTTGTCGGCGC
Source organism: Streptomyces sp. NPDC058678 (assembly GCF_042714835.1). Classification (NCBI taxonomy): domain Bacteria; kingdom Bacillati; phylum Actinomycetota; class Actinomycetes; order Kitasatosporales; family Streptomycetaceae; genus Streptomyces; species Streptomyces sp. NPDC058678. Next base: position 20,327 of record NZ_JBHXSG010000064.1, read on the forward strand.
TCTTCGAGACCGCCCACGACCTGGCCGGGCTGCGCGACCTGGACGCGGTGCTGCAGGCGATCGTGCAGCGCGCCCGGTCGCTGCTCGGCACCGACGTCGCCTACCTCAGCCTGAACGACCCGGTGCGGGGCGACACCTACATGCGGGTCACCGAGGGCTCGGTCGCGGCCCGCTTCCAGCAACTGCGGCTCGGGATGGGGGAGGGGCTCGGCGGCCTCGTCGCCCAGACGGCCCGTCCGTACGTCACCGACGACTACTTCAAGGACGACCGCTTCCAGCACACCCACGCCATCGATGGGGGCGTGCGGGACGAGGGCCTGGTCGCCATCCTCGGCGTGCCGCTGATGCTCGGACACCACGTCATCGGGGTCCTGTACGCGGCGGACCGGCGGGCCCGCGTCTTCGAGCGCGAGCAGATCGCCCTGCTCGGCTCCTTCGCCGCGCTTGCCGCGGCCGCCATCGACACCGCGAACCTCCTCACCGAGACCCGCTCGGCCCTCGCCGGCCTGGAACGCGCCAACGAGATCATCCGGGACCGCAGCGGGGTCATCGAGCGAGCCTCCGACGTGCACGACCGGCTCGCCGAACTCGTCCTGCGCGGCGGCGGCGTCCACGACGTGGCGGCCGCGGTCTCCGAAATCCTCGACGGCACGGTCGAGTTCACCGAGGCCGCCGCCGCACCCGCGCAGGCCCTGGAGGTGTCCCGTGCCGAGGGACACGCGGTGCGACACGCGGACGACTGGATCGCCGCCGTCGCCGCCGGCGGCGAACTGCTCGGCGCGCTCGTACTGCGCGGACACCCGGGGCTCGACCCGGTCGACCAGCGCACCCTGGAGCGCGCCGCCATGGTCACCTCGCTGCTGCTGCTCGCCCGACGCTCCGCCGCCGAAGCCGAACAGCGCGTGCGCGGCGAACTGCTGGACGACCTGCTCGACGCCCGCGACCGGGACCCGCGCCTGCTGCGCGAGCGCGCCTCCCGGCTGCATGCCGACCTCGACGCCAGGCACGTCGTACTCGCCGCCCGCCTGGACGGCGCCGCGGCCGACGCCGATCAGGAGGCGGCCGCCCGCAGACGCCTGTGGTCCGCCGCGTCCCACCTCGCCGCCACCCGGCACGGATTGGCAGCCGCCCGCGACGGCGGCACCGTCCTGCTACTGCCCCTGGAACTCGACGACACCGCGACGGAGCTGGCCCGCCGCACCGCCCGCCATCTGGGCGCCGCCGTGTACGAGGCGGTCACCGTCGGCGCCTCCGCCCCGGTGGAGGGCCTCACGGCCCACCCGGACGCTGTGGCCGCCGCCTACGAGGAGGGTCGCCGCTGCCTCGACGCCCTGCGGCTGCTCGGCCGCTCCGGGGACGGAGCCGCCGCGGAGGACTTCGGTTTCCTGGGGCTGCTGCTCGCCGGGGACCGGGACATCGCCGGCTTCGTCGACCGCACCATCGGCCAGGTCGTCGCCTACGACGCACGACGCGGCACCGACCTGGTACGCACCCTCGACGCGTACTTCGCCTGCGGGATGAGCCCGGCTCGTACGAAGGACGAGCTGCACGTCCACGTGAACACGGTCGCCCAGCGGCTGGAAAGGGTCGGGCGTCTCCTCGGCGACGACTGGCAGAGCCCCCCGCGTGCCCTGGAGATACAACTCGCCCTGCGCCTGCACCGGTTGTCGGGACCGGCGCAGCGCTGACCCCCGTACGCGCGGGCGTACGGGGGCGCGTTCCGGAGCGGGTCAGACAGTACGAGCGTCCGCGGTCCGGGCCGGTGTGGGCTCCGCGTCGGCCGCGGGCTCGACGTCCGCCAGGTCCCGCTGGCGGGTCTCCTTGGCCGCTCCCACGGCGACGACCGTCAGGACGACCGCACCGATGACGTACAGCGCGATGGGCGTGGAACTCCCGTAGTCGGACAGCAGCGCCGTGGCGATCAGCGGTGCGGGCGCGCCCGCCGCGACCGACGCGAACTGGGCGCCGATGGAGGCGCCGGAGTAGCGCATCCGGGTCGCGAACATCTCGGAGAAGAAGGCGGCCTGGGGTGCGTACATCGCGCCGTGCAGCACCAGACCCACCGTCACCGCGAGGACCAGGTTGCCGAAGCCGCCGGTGTCGATGAGCGAGAAGAACGGGAACATCCACAGGCCCACCCCGACCGCGCCCAGCAGGTACACGGGACGGCGGCCGATCCGGTCCGACAGCGCGCCCCAGCCCGGGATCACCGCGAAGTGCACGGCCGAGGCGATGAGCACCGAGTTGAGCGCGGTCTGCTTGGAGACGCCGGCCGAGGTGGTGGCGTAGACGAGGATGAACGCGGTGATCACGTAGTAGCTGATGTTCTCCGCCATGCGCGCGCCCATCGCCACCAGGACGTCCCGCCAGTGGTGGCGCAGCACGGCGACGACCGGCAGCTTCTCGGCGTCGCCGGGCCCTGCCGTGCGGCGCGCCTCGGCCTGTGCCAACGCCTGCTTGAAGACGGGCGATTCATCGACAGACAGACGAATCCACAAACCGACGATCACCAGCACACCGGAGAGCAGGAACGGTATCCGCCAGCCCCAGCTGACGAACGCGGCGTCCGACAGGGTGGCGGTCAGCAGGGACAGCACGCCGGTCGCGAGGAGCTGTCCCGCGGGCGCCCCGGTCTGCGGCCACGACGCCCAGAAGCCGCGCCGGCGGGCGTCTCCGTGTTCGGACACCAGCAGCACCGCCCCACCCCACTCGCCGCCCAGCGCGAAGCCCTGCACCAGGCGCAGCACGGTCAGCAGCACCGGAGCTGCCGTTCCGATCGTCGCGTGCGTGGGCAGCAGACCGATCGCGAAGGTCGCCCCGCCCATCATCAACAGGCTGAGCACCAGAAGCTTCTTGCGCCCGAGCCGGTCGCCGTAGTGCCCGAAGACGAGGGCGCCCAGCGGTCGCGCCGCGAATCCGACGGCGTACGTCAGGAACGACAAAAGCGTGCCGACCAGCGGGTCGGAACCCGGGAAGAACAGCTTGTTGAAGACCAGGGCCGCGGCGGAACCGTAGAGGAAGAAGTCGTACCACTCGATGGTGGTGCCGATGAGGCTGGCGGCGACGATGCGCTTGAGGCTGGCGGGGGTTTCCGGGGATGGGGGAGCGGTCGCGGGGGAGGACATCGGTACCACTTCCTGGCGGTTGGCGGGGACGTTTCGTGTCGCCATACCGTAGGAATCCGCAGGTCAGTGGCACATGTGGTGGGACACCATAGTTCAGGGTGCAGATGTGCGCGTGGCCACCATGAGGGCCTGGCCGGAGCCTCTACGAGAGCCTCCATCGGGCCCGCGAACGCGCTGTCCGAGTTGCACTGTTCGTGCATGATTTTGGTGGTGGGGTGCTGACTCCCGTGCTGACTTGGTGCTGACTACGCTGCGTAAAAATCCGGCATGTTGGTCAGATCGGACGAGCCTAGGTAGGTGGCGGCACCGCTGTGGCGACATGTATCGCCGAATGGCGATCCATCGGCGAGGGTGCATACCTGGCTGTGTGTCCTCCTGCGGGTAGCGGCACTTGGTGAAGTCCCTTACCTGGGTCACTCCCAGCGGGTTCTTCGTCTGCCGGTGGTACAGATGGCTCCGGGCAGCATCGACGTAAGGCCGACCTCCCGGGGTGGCGGCAGTCACAAGTCCGCAGTGGGCAACACCTCGGCTGCATGGCCGAACTCACCGGTGTGCCGCGCCGTCCGCTTCACGAGAGTCAGGGCAGTCAAAAAAAAGCCTTTGCTCGCGCGTTTGTCATGCGGGGTGCTCTGCGTGTTTCGTAGCGGTGCCGTCTGTGGTGCGCGACTATACGGACGCCGACATCACATTCATCGGCATGGTGCGTGGAATCACCGATACAGAAAGAAGGAAGACGTGTCCGGTAGCGAAAGCGAGAACCCGGCAATCGCCTCTCCGACCCCCACGCCGACTCGGCCCAGGACGAACCGGGACTGGTGGCCGAATCAGCTGGACCTTCAAATTCTCCACCAACACTCGTCCCGCTCCAATCCGATGGACGAGGGCTTCGACTACGCGAGAGAGTTCGCGACCCTCGACCTCGACGCACTGAAGCAGGACGTCTTCGACGTGATGACGACGTCACAGGACTGGTGGCCTGCCGACTACGGCCACTACGGGCCGCTCTTCATCCGGATGAGTTGGCACGCCGCGGGCACGTACCGTGTCGCCGACGGCCGGGGCGGTGGCGGCAGCGGCGCTCAGCGCTTCGCCCCCCTGAACAGTTGGCCGGACAACGCGAGCCTCGACAAGGCGCGCCGTTTGCTGTGGCCGGTCAAGCAGAAGTACGGACAGAAAATCTCCTGGGCCGACCTTCTGGTTTTCGCCGGTAACTGTGCCATGGAATCGATGGGATTCAGGACGTTCGGGTTCGGATTCGGACGAGAGGACATCTGGGAACCCGAGGAGATCTTCTGGGGGCCCGAGGATATCTGGCTCGGAGATGAGCGCTACAGCGGCGACAGGGAACTCGGCGCTCCCTTCGGTGCCGTGCAGATGGGACTGATCTACGTCAATCCGGAGGGGCCCAACGGAAACCCGGATCCGATGGCCGCCGCCCGGGACATTCGCGAGACATTCGGGCGCATGGCGATGAACGACGAGGAGACGGTCGCGCTCATCGTCGGCGGCCACACCTTCGGCAAGTGTCATGGCGCGGTCGATCCCACGTACATCGGCCCGGAACCCGAGGCCGCACCCGTCGAGCAACAGGGTCTCGGCTGGTGGAACACGTACGGCAGCGGCAAGGGCACCGACGCGCTCACCAGTGGGCTCGAGGGCGCATGGACCTCCGCGCCGACCCGGTGGGACAACGGGTACCTGGACAACCTGTTCAGGTACGAATGGGAGCTGACGACGAGCCCCGCCGGTGCCAAGCAGTGGACTCCCACGGATCCTTCGGCCAAGGGCATGGTGCCCGATGCTCATGATCCGTCGAGGAGGCACGCTCCGATGATGCTGACGACGGACCTCGCGCTGAAGCTGGATCCGGTCTACGGCCCGATCTCGAAGAGCTTCCACGAGAACCCGGAAAAGCTCGCGGAAGCCTTCGCCAAGGCGTGGTACAAGCTGTTGCACCGCGACATGGGACCCGTCACGCGCTACCTCGGCCCGTGGGTTCCCGAGCCGCAACTGTGGCAGGACCCCGTCCCCGAGGTCGATCACGAACTCGTCGCGGCCGAGGACGTCGCCGCTCTCAAGAGCCGGATCGTCGACTCGGGGCTGTCCATCTCCCAGCTGGTCACCACCGCTTGGGCGTCGGCGGCGAGCTTCCGCGGCACCGACAAGCGGGGCGGGGCCAACGGGGCACGGATTCGCCTCGCGCCGCAACGGGACTGGGAGGTCAACCACCTGCCCGAGGTGGCCGAGGTGCTGCAGAAGCTGGAGCAGATCCAGCAGGACTTCAACCGCTCACATGCCGGCGGCACGAGGGTCTCACTTGCTGACCTGATCGTCCTGGGCGGGTGCGCGGCCGTCGAGCAAGCCGCGAAGAACGCCGGTTACGACATCACCGTCCCGTTCGCACCGGGGCGCACGGACGCCTCGCAGGATCAGACCGACGTGGAGTCGTTCGCCGTGCTGGAACCCAGGGCCGACGGATTCCGGAACTACGTCCGCGCGGGCGAGAAGCTGTCGCCGGAGACACTCCTGCTGGACCGCGCCAACCTGTTGACGCTGACCGCCCCCGAGGTGACGGTACTAATCGGCGGCATGCGGATCCTGAAAACCGGCTACAAGCGATCGTCACACGGCGTCTTCACTCACCGGCCGGAGACACTGACCAACGACTTCTTCGTCAACCTGCTCGACATGGGCACGGAGTGGAAGGCGTCGACTTCGGACGAGAACGTGTTCGAAGGCCGGGATCGCGCCACAGGCGAGCTCAAGTGGACCGCCACCGCGGTCGACCTCATCTTCGGATCACACTCCCAGCTCCGAGCCGTCTCGGAGGTCTACGCGTCCCCGGACGCGGGACACAAGTTCGTGCGTGACTTCGTGGCCGCGTGGGACAAGGTGATGAACCTCGATCGGTTCGACCTGGCCTGAACCCGATGTCCGGGCGGGGGCAGGGACGCTGGTCCCTCAGAGCTCCCGCAGCGCTTCCATGGCGGGCACGCGCACTCCACACAGCACGCGTGCCCGCCGAGCCCAGAGGGTCACTCACACCAACCGGCCCCGCTCGTCAGTTCTCCTGGAGCACGGAGAGAACGTTCCCGGCCGGGTCGGTGAACCACGCGATCGCCGCAGGACCGCCGTCACCGACACGGACGATGCCCTTCTCGTCGTGGTCGAATTCGGGATAGCGCTCAAGGTTCACGCCGCGCCGCTCCAGTTCATTGACGGCGGCCTCGATGTCGTCCACGGGGAAGTTGAGAAGCGTGAACGTCGCGGGGGTGTGCGTCTCCTTCGGATAGACGAAGACACGCGCGCCGCTGCCGAGTGTGAGGGTCAGCATCCGCATGTCCCCCTCCCCGGTCTCCTCCACCTGGAGACCGAGAGTCTCACCGTAGAACCGGCGGGCCTCGCCGAGGTCGTCGACCGCGAAACCGCTGAACGCCTGCGACTGTCCGAACATGCCGTGTGTCTCCTTCACGGTTGAGCCGTCACAAGATTTCAGGGCACACCACACGGACCACGGTCAAGGGCGCGCCACGCGGTCGACGCCCGGATGGTCGTGCGTCCTTCACCCTCACGAAGCGATGGCCGGCCGCCGCCTGTGCTCCGTCGACGGACAGTCACCGGAGCCGATCACCATCGACCTCGCACAGGCCGACGCTGATATCGCAAACCGCTCCGAGCCGGGCCTGCACCCCACCGCCGCGAGGTCGATGAGGGACCGCCAATGCGGGTGTCCTACAGACTCACGGTCGCAGGCAAGCCGCCGAGCAAGCAAACGGCCTGCCGGTCTCGCAGCGGACCTCACCCAGGTGGTCACCGATGCCCGCAAGTACGCGCCGGGCCCGGTGCTGGTGGACCCGCGCATCGTCGGCGACACGGTCGAGGTGGTGGTGTGGGACGGCGATCCGGTGCTGCAGGTGGCCCGGGCCGCCGACGCGGGCAGAGTCGGGCAGCACGGTCTGGAGATCGTCATGGCCGTCGCCCAGGGCTTCGAAGCGCAGCGGGAGCCGGTCGGCAAGCGCATCACCGCCCGCATCGCCCTCCTGGACGACCCCGGCGGCGCCATCGCCGGACGCCGACCCCTGCAGGACGAAGCGGGCCGCCCCCCTCGTCAGGCGGGGCGTGAGGCAGCGTGGCGGGCCAGCGCTGCGTGCAGTTCCCCGAGAACGACATCGGGCAGTGCCACGCCCTGACTCGCCGACCGGGCCGAGCAGGGCACGGACGTAGTCGCGCATGCGGCGTCGCAGGTCGGCTCGGCCGAAGCGGTGGCCGATGCGTAGGAAGAGGTCGTCGCGTTCACAGCCCCAGGTCGCGTCGGCTAGGTCGTCGATCACCCGGGGAGGCTGCCCTCATCAGCGTTCGAGGGCCCGATGAGCCGGATATCCGACCGGTTCGCCCGGGTCGAACCCCGGCGCCGGGTACGGCATCTGATGTTGGGGCTGCTGTCGGACCCTGCCACGCGAACACTTCTTGTCAGCTCCGACCATCCCCACTGGGAGCAGGACAGCCCCGGGGACGCGCTGTGGACCGACTGAGCGAAGATCCACCGCTGCTCGGCTTCTGCCGCCGAACTCTCAGTTGGCGCCACCAAGGCTGTGGATCATCCGGCTCCACAGGTGCGTCTGGCAGCGCCGAAAAGACGCCGGCCTTTGCGTGCCATGTGCGGAACACGCCACGGAACGTCGGGTGGGGTTCGTGCGGTAGGGGGCCCCTCAAAGAAGCCACTGTGCTCTCCTTCGCTTTGCCGTGACCGTTAACGTGACCGTTAACGTGACCGTTAACGGGATTCTTGCTCAGGGGAGCAGATTCCGTCAACGCCCGCCGCCAGACGGCTCACGAGCCGCCAGCGGCGTTCTGGCGTTGCCTTGCTCTCCTGGCAGTGCCGGGCTGGCGATGGCGCGGCAGGCCGGTGAACCTGATTGACTTGGACACACGGCGGCACAGGAACAGAAGTGAGTGGGCAGCGTGGCCGGACAGCGGGAAACGGAAGACCAGCGGGCGCGGGGTGTGAGAACCGTCAAGCGCGTCACGCTCCGCGACGTTGCTCAGGCGGCAGGCGTGTCCCATCAGACCGTCTCCCGGGCGATCAACGGCAAGGGGGAGATCGACCCGGGGACTCAGCAACGCGTGCTCGATGTCGCAAGGCAGTTGCGGTACCGGCCCAGCCGGTTCGGCCGGGGGCTGGCCCGCCCGGACGTCGTATCCGTCGGGCTCATCGTCCCCGACGTGGTCAACCCCTTCTTCCCAGAGTTCGTGGCAGGAGTGATTGCGGCCGCGGACGAACGCGACTGGCAGGTGCTCGTGGCCAGCACCGAGAACGATCGGTCCCGGGAGCTGGCCTTGGTCCGCTCGCTCGGGCAACAGGTTGACGCTCTTGTCGGCTACATCAGCCATCCCGATGCGCAGCTCGAGCCGTACGTGGGCACCGTGCCGCTGGTTCTGGTCGATCGCGGGCTGGAATCGTCGAACCACGCGTTGGTCCACATCGACACCGCGGCCGGAATCCGGGCCGGGATGCAGCACCTCATCGACCGGGGTCACCGCCGGATCGGCATGATCGACTGCGAGTGCGTGAGCGCCCCGATGGTCCGGCGCCGCACCTTTCTCGAAGTCGTCGGCGAACATGCGCTGCCCGTCGGCGAGGGCTGGGTTGTCATGGGTGAGCAGTCCCCGGCCGGGGGCGCCGCCGCGTTCGAGGCGCTGTACGCCGCGCGCCCAGACCTCACCGCCGTGGTCGCCTTCAACGACCTGGTTGCGATCGGCGCGCTCCGGGCCGCCCGCCGGCTCGGCGTCCAAGTGCCAGGCGACTGCGCACTGGTCGGCTACGACGGGCTGAGCGTCGTCGATCTGGTCGACCCGCCACTGACCACCCTCTACCTCGACAAGCGACGGCTGGGCGAACTGGCCATCCACCAAGTCGACAAACTCCTCGTAGGCGAACTGCCACCCCCTATCGTCCTGACACCGAGCTTGAATGTCCGCGGCACGACGTGACCCACCTTTGACCTCGATCCGTCAGCGGGGTTCGGTCGCTGAGTGGCTCGGTGGTTCGCCCGTAATGTCCCCTGACATCGGGGGCGGGCCGTCGCGTGACGCTGCGGCTGCGCCGGGTTCCACGGGCCCGCGGTGGTGCGGTTCTCCTTCGAAAGGGGCTGTTCTACTGGCCGTTGAAGACCGAGGCCATTGCCACGTGGGTTCCGCACCCTTCGCTTCAGAACAGATGTCCGTCGGACTGGCTCTCACGAGGGCGGGCGAAGGTGAAGTGCGGGACGGAGCCACACGCGGCACGTTGGATTAGGGAGAAGACATGCTCGCGAATCTGCTGCCTGGCCTTCGTGATGTCCGAGCACCGCTCTCAACGGGATGCATCTGGCTCCTGACGCTCTGGTTGGTCTTAGGAGACCGCGTGCCGACACAGCAGCAGGCTCACGGTGTGTGGGTTTCGTTGTATCGCCTTGGCGGCTTGATAGGTCCTGCGGGAGTGCTCGCCGCCGGCGCCTTTCTCGCCTACCTCATCGGCGCCATGCTCGCGGTCCGAGTGGTCACTGTGAACACGCAGGAAGCGCCGAAGACTGCAAGGTTCTGGGATGCTCGTACTACCATCACGCCACGCGTCTCTAGGCTTGCCTTCAATGATCTGGTCGCCTTCCTGCAGGACGAGGGACGGATACCCGCCCCGCAGCCGGAGACCAACTCGGGCGCCGGACTTGAACGCCAGCGCGGCGAACGCCTCGTGGTGAACCTCGCTGCACGAGACATCCTCGGCGAGACCAGACAGCTTCGCATCAAACTGCTGACCGCCAACTACGACTTGTTCAACGAATACGACCGAGCCGTGGGTGAAGCAGAGTTCCGCAAGAATGTCGCCTACGCCCTCGTGGGTCTGACAGCTGCGCTCAGCTGGCTGCAATCACCCTGGTGGGCCCTCCTGATTGTCGTGTCCGTCCGGCTCTACGTTGCCGGGGTCGGCAGCGAGCGAGCAGCCAACGACGTCCTCATCCAGGCTGTGGTGGCAGGTCTCGTGACACCCGTCGCCCTGAGTGGAGCCGCAGGTGTGCCCGCTGTCCCCACCAGACGGAGCCAATAGGTACGGGCGCCCATCCTATGAATCGGCGGCGACTCTCCGTGAGTGATCGCTCTGGATCCGTCTGCGGGGCGCACAGCGCTCCGTGCTCAAACTGCTTCCATGAGAGTGATTACGACGTAATCACCTTCATGGAAGCACCGACTTCGTGCTCGGCCGGTGGTTGGCCACAACCGACCCCTCGCGTTGGGAGCAATGTCGCAGCGGTCCCAGGCCACGGGGCTTCGTCGAGGGGAAGAGCCATCTCAGCATCTCTTCGCGGTTGGCTCTTGGCTCCGGAAGTCCTTCGGGGGTTGACTGAGTCTCAGGCAGAGGCTGCTTGGAGGAGGGTTTCGGCCGCGGTGGTCCGGGCGTAGAGGACGGATCGGCCGACGCGGTGGGCGCTGACCAGACCCGCGTGCGTAGCGCAGTGAGGTATTGGGATACCCCGGCCGGGGAGAGTCCGGTGCGGTGGGCCAACTGTGTGGTGGAGTCCGGAGTCTCCAGTTCGGTCAGGAGTAGGGTCCGCGAGCGGCCGAGTACGGCGGCGAGGCTCTCGGCCTGGGCGACGGGCCGCGCTTTCCATAGCGAGCCGACACCGCGCGCCGGATAGGCGAGTTGGGGTGGATCCGGCGGAGTCGTCCGGGTGTGCAGTCCCGGTCCGGTGAAGGCTGACGGGACCAGCAGCAGTCCTCTACCTGCCGTTTCGCGATTCAGCGGCTGCTTTCGGCGGGCCGGCTGCAGCCCATGTCGTCCCAGCTCACCGAAGTGTGCAGGTCGTTGAGGAGGCGGCCCGCACCGTGTTCGGCGACCATGCGGGCCCGGTAGAAGATGTCCACGTCCAGCACTTCCCGGATCCGCGCCCAGTAGGGGGCGAGTGCCAGCTCCCAGTACGTTTCCATCTCTTCGATGACCTTGGCCAGGCGGGTCTGCGGGTCGGCGTGCAGGGTCCGCAGCCGGGGCCGAGCGTTCCCTGGTGGCGGGCCAGGTGGTCGAGGTCCTGGCGTACCCGGTCGGCGGGCGAGGCGAGGATCGCATCCAGCTCTGCCGCCGGTGTGGGGGCCGGTCCGGCGGGGCTGGGTTTTGGGACCACAGGATGGACACCGCCGGTGGCTGTGCGGGGCGGGTGCGGTTGTTCCAGGAGGCATGGCAACGCCGATTAGGCTGCGCTGACAGGTTGAGGCGGACCGACGGGGGGATCACGTGGATGTCACTGAGCGCGAGCTGACCGATCCCTGGGAAGGCGTACTGGTCGCTCCCGCCCGCGGCAGTGACATCGGCGTTGTGGTCCTGGCGGGTTCCAGCGGGCGCGTCGAACGGGAGAGAGCACGCATCCTTGCCCAGCAGGGCATGACGGCCGTGTCGATCCGCTGGTTCGGCGGGCCGGGTCGGTCCCCAGGGATCTGCGAGATCCCCCTGGAGACCTTCACCGCCGCCGTCGACCTCCTCCGGTTGAACGGGGCACGACGCGTCGGCATCCTGGGCACCTCCAAGGGAGCTGAGGCGGCGCTGCTCACGGCAGTGCACGATCCTCGCGTGGACGTTGTCGTCGCGATGTCGCCCACGTCCCGGGTCTGGTGCAACGTCGGGCCAGGGCGCGATGGAGCCCACCGCCCTTATCGATCGTCCTGGACCTGGCGAGAGCAGGCGGTGCCTTTCGTCCCGCTGGACGATTCCTGGACTCCCGCAGAGACGGACGGTGGGCCGGTCGCCATCCGCGGGTGGTACGAACTGAGCGAGCGGACGTTTGCTGATCGACTCCCTTTGGCGGAGATCCCCGTGGACAAGGCGCGCGCCGATCTGCTGCTGGTCGCAGGCGGCGACGATGCGATGTGGCCGTCTCTTCCCTTCGCCGAACAACTGGCACAACGCCGGCGCTCGGTCAAGGCCACGGTGCGTCTGATCACCCGCCACGATGCCGGCCACCGCCCACGCTTTCCCGGCGAGAGACCGGCGTCGGCATCCCCACGCTTCCAGTACGGAGGCACGCCCGAAGCCGACGCCCTCCTGGGGACGGCTGCCTGGCCCCACGTCCTCGACACGCTCCGCAACGGGAGCTGACCCTCCCTCCGGTTGATCGCGCACGAAGCCCGGCAAGGGTTCTGCTGCGTCCCGTTGGTCTTATTCGCGCTGGTGCGGGCCCGGGCCGATGTTGCGGTGACGGTGGGGGCCCGGCCGGCGATCTGGGCGGACTTGCGGGCCTCCAGGGCACCACGTCGTCACTGCAGGTGCTCAACTCGACGGCGGCCCGCAAGCCCGCGAGCACGTCCGCGTGTTGCTGGTGGCGATGGAGGAGAAGGATCCTGACCAGGGCTTTCGTTCCTTCGATCTCGCCGAGCTGCTGCTTGGCCATGGCCCAGAACGCCTCGTGCTCGGCGGTGAAGGTGCCCTCGGCGCGGGCTTGATGCAACGCCTCGGAACGGTCCAGAGCGCCAGGTTTGCGCAGCAGCACCTCCAGATAGTGGTCCAGGACCAGGTGCTCCAGGCCGCGGGCCGGCGAGCCGGGCATGGCGGGCGATCTCACGGCGGCCTTCGAATACGACGAGCGTGTCGCCGGTCAGGTGCACGGTGACCTTGCGGTCGATGAAGCGGACCGGGACGGAGTACGAGCACATCTTGACGGTGATCCGGCTGTAGCGGTCGACCCTGGGCTGGAATGTCATCGCTGTCTCGAACGGCTCCGGCGGCAAGGGAGCAAGTGCGGCGCCTCCCGGGCGAAGTCCTGGCCGATCGTGCGGATCCGCGAGCCGATCCGGCGGTTGAGCTCGCGCTCCTCGAACACGGTGATCTGCTGGTTGAGATCCTCCAGCGTCGCCACTCGCGGGACCGGGGTGAGGTAGTTACGCCGGAAGTAGCCGACTTGGCCCTCAACCCCGCCCTTCTCGTGTGCGCCGCGCAGTCCCGGCTCGCAATAGAACGGACTGAACCCGTAGAACTCGCGCAGTGCGGTCCACTTCGGGTTCTCCTCCCGCAGTCGGCTGCGGAAGATGACCTTGCGAACGGCCGGGGTGAGGTTGTCGTAGCGCACCTGCCCGGCCGGCACCCCTCTAATATGCGGGTCTCGATGTCAAGCCACCGACCGCGCTGAGGGTGAAGCCCGTTAGAACAATTGTGTCGAGGAGTCCGGCTGGGCCGATCTAGGGTCGGCGCCATGGTCTCCATGAAGCTCTTCGACTCCGAGCGCCGCGTCATCGAGGCTGCGGAACTGCTCGCTGCTGCTCTCGGGAGCGACCCGAACCACACCGTAGCCGCAGCGGCGATGGACACGGCCGGCAGGATCCATGAGGCGGTCAACGTCTACCACTTCACCGGCGGACCGTGCGCCGAACTCGTCGTACTCGGTGCCGCCGCAGCAGCGGGAGCCGGCCCGCTCGTCACAATCGCCGCCGCGGGAGATCAGGGTCGTGGCCTCATCCCGCCGTGCGGCCGCTGCCGCCAAGCGCTTCTCGACCTCCATCCCGACGTCTTCGTGGCCGTACCGACCGACGACGGGCCGACACTGCGCCCGATTCGGATGCTTCTGCCGGACACCTACTTCTTCCCCGATGCGGATGCGCGTCGAATTGTTCGGTTCAACAAGCGCTACTACGAGGCCATCGCCACCGCGCGGAAGACCTCCACCGTCCGCTACGACGATCCGATCGCGCTGGGTCCCGCAATCTTCCTATTCGAGGACGACGAAGCCCACCGCACGTTGAACGGCACCGTCACCGGCGTCGAACGCCACCGGCTCGATCGCCTCACCGCCGAACAGGCTCGGCTCGATGGCGGCACGAGCATCGACCAGCTCAAGACGGGCCTCCAGGGTCACTATCCCGGCCTGCCCTCCGATGCCGAAGTCGAAGTTGTGACGTTTACCGTCGAAGCGCCTGACGCCGTGCAGTGATGCAGCGTGGATGGCTCCACGCCCGATGGGATAGCAGTGCGGACGCCCTGCGATCCCATAGGGCGCCCTTTTGTTGATGTCGGCGTCACATCACAGCTGGCCGGATCGTTCATATTGAATGGGGGCCAGTCAGGACGCTTCTCCGTCGAGTCGGCTGAGGAGTCCGTCGAAGATCTGCTCGCGTGCGACTTGTCCCTTCGCTGCCGCGTCGTCTCGCTGGCGTTCGAGGGTGGGCCGGAACTCGATCGTGGTGACGAAGAACGTGCACGATTCACAGATCGACTCGAAGTGGCAGTCCATCTCGACGGGGCGAGCGCAGTAGCCGTTGCCGAGCATCCGGCGGTGCATTACGTGGACCGCGTGATCGCCGCCCTCGAGGCGATACCCGCGCCACAGACCGTCCAGGAGCGCACCGCCCCGGCCTGGGAGGCCGTGCAGTCCCACGGGGAGCGTGCGGCGCGCGGGGCCCTGCAGATCGCCGGGCTGGACGCCGCAGACATCGACTGCCTGATCACCAGTCACTCCACCACCCCGGCGCTGCCGGGTCTGGACATCGCCCTGGCCAACAAGCTTCCGCTCCGCAACGACTTGATGCTGCTGCCGGCTACGCAGTGGGCCTGTGTCGCGGGGACCCGCTCCCTGGCCCTGGCGGCTGATCTCGTGGCCGCGGACCCCGAACGGGTGGTCCTGGTCGTGATCGCGGAGGCGTTGAGCACGACCTACCAGCCCGCGGACGACACCATCGAGTCCCTGATCGTCCGGTTGCTGTTCGCGGACACCGCGGACACCGCGGACACCGCGGACACCGCGGACACCGCGGACACCGCGGACACCGCGGACACCGCGGACACCGCGGACACCGCGGACACCGTGGACACCGTGGACACCGCGGACACCGTGGACACCGTGGACACCGCGGACACCGCGGTGGTCACGGGCCGCCCGAGGCGCGAGTCGGTGCTGCGGCTGGACGCCGCCTGGCACCACACCCTGCCCGGCACCCAAGACCTGCATCGCCTGGATACGCCGGCGGACGGCACCCACTTCGTGATGGACCGGCGAGGGCCGCGCGCCGTACAGGAGACGGTCACCGCGATGTGGGAGTGGCTGCGCGTCCGTTACCAGGACGACCCCGACTCCTGGCACCCTGACGTACTGCTCGCGCACCCCGGCGGGACCCGGGTGCTGGAGTACATGGAGCAGACGATGCCCGACGCGTGGCCGTCGGGGCTGCTGGACTACAGCCGGGACAGCTACACCAGCGGAGGCGCCGCCGTGTTCGACATCCTGCGGCGGGCGCACGACGCCGGGCAGAAGTCGGGCAATCGCGCCGTCCTGTACGCGGCGGCACCGGGCCTCACCGCCACCGCCCTGGAACTGGAAGGGGAGTGGGTGTAGTGCGAGCCCGCGCCACCCGTACGAGCTGACGGGCCGCCCGCATCACCGGTCACGCCACCAGTACCGCGGAGGGCGCCGTCCGTATCGTCGGTGGCGCCGGCTGACGCGCACGCCGCCCCTCCCTCGCCGCACTCGCGTACGCCGGCTGCGCCCCGCCCGGCAGCCGCGTCACCTGGCGACTTCCGCCCAGACCACCTTGCCGGTGTCCGTCCACCGCACCCCCCACCGGGTGGTCAGCCTGTGCACGACGTGCAGGCCACGCCCGTCGTCGTCGAGGAGGCCGCCTCGCCTCAGACGTGGCCTGCCGTTGCCGGTGTCGCCCACCTCGCACAGCAGGCGGGGACCGGCCCTGATCAGTCGTATCGTGATGGGACCGGTGGCAAAGCGGACCGCGTTCGTGACCAGCTCGCTGACCAGCAGCGGTACGTCGTCCTGGGTGGCGCCCCTGGTGTGCCATTGCCGCAGCAGCGCGGAGACATGCGTGCGGGCACGGGCGGGCGCGTCGTCGCGGGCGGGCAGCCGCCAGGTCGCGGTGTCCCCCTTGCGGTAGCCGATCATGCGCGCGAGCAGCAGGGTCACGTCGTCGCGCTGGCGCACGGGCGCCAGCGCGGCGACGACGTGCCGTGCGGTCTGCTGCAGGGCGTCCCAGGGATGCACCGTGGACAAGGTATCCGCCAGCCTGCTGATCCCCTCGTCGATCGACAGGGCCGGATCCTCCACCAGGCCGTCGGTGTAGAGGGCGATTAGAGAGTCTGGGGGCGCGCCGAACGTGTACACGTCGAACGGCTCCCGCAGCGCGAACTCGGCGCCCAGGCCAGGGTGAGGGCTGACCGGGAGCGGGCTCGCGTGGCCGTGCGGAAGCACCAGGACCGGGGGGAGGTGGCCGGCGCTGGAGAGCGCCACGTGGTGGCTGACCGGGTCGTAGAGGGCGATGCAGCAGGTAGAGCCGAGGGCGCTGTAGCCGGCCGCCAGCCCGGCATCCGCGTCGTCCAGCAGCGTCACGGTCTCGTCCAGGTGCTCCAGCACCTCGTCGGGTGCCAGCCCCGCGGACAGCAGTGCGCGGGCCTCCATGCTCAGCTGGCCCATGGTTGCCGCGGCTCCCAGGCCGTGCCCCACGACGTCACCGACTACCAGTGCGGTACGGCCGTCCGGCAGCGGAAAGCTGTTCACCCAGTCGCCGCCGACGCCTGCGCTGTCGGGGGTGGCGGGCTGGTAGACGCTGGCGATCTCAATGGTGTGGCCGCCTGTTCGGGGCAGCAGTCGGCGCTGCAACGCCAGCACCTGAGTGTGCTCGCGATGGTGTTGACGGGCCAGATCGACGTGATGGGCGGTCCTGGCCACCAGTTCCTGCAGGTCGAACAACTCGCTGTCGTGGAAGGGACAGTCCGGCCGCCGCCAGACCTCCGCCACGCCCAGCACGACGGGCGGCGCGCCGTCCAGGACCAGCGGTATGCACGCCACACTCGCCGACCGGTCACCGGGCACCAGGGCTCGGATCACTCGTGGGGTGCCGAGCAGCCGCTCGACCGCCTCCCGGTCGGGTATGACGATGGCCTGCGGGGCATCGTCCCGCCGTACCGCCTGCGAAAGCAGGCGACTCGCGTCGCTCGGAAGCTCGTCGCCCGGGGTCACGTAACCCTCGGGCCACACCCGATCCGGCACCAGGGCTGCCCGCCGTAGCCGGATGCGCCCCTGCGCCTGCGCGGTGACTCCCTCGCCCGTCCACATGGCGAAGTCGAGGTCGACGGCGGCCACGTCTCCCCAAGCCAGCAGGGACTCCGCCAGCGACTGCGCGGTCTCACCGATGTCCAGCGAGGTGCCGATCGCGGTCTCGGCGGCGTACAGGTGCAGCCGCTTGGCCATGGCGATCAAGGAGACGGTCAAGCCTTCATCAGGCGCCGCGGCGGGCAGGATGCTCATCGAGACCACCAGTTCCGACCCGTCGCCGCGCCGCAGGCGCTGGATCCGGGCGACGTGCGCCTCACCGATCTCCAGGACCTGCCGCAATCGCCGTGTGACCGTCGGTACGTCGCCGGGGGGCAGGAGATCGGCGAAAGGTCTCCCGGCCACGGGGCCCAGACCCGCGAATACGGCGGCGTCCAGATTGCAGCGGGTGATCCTCAGATCTCTGTCCAAGTTGACCACGCCGAGAATCTGATCCTGGGAGTCGGCTGCCGGGTTGTCGGGTACGCGTTGGCGGGTGGTGCGGTCGCCCTGCGGGTTGGTAGGACCGGTGGCCGCTGCCGGTCCGCCGCGCGTGTAGCGCCCCAGGGCGCTGCTGACCAGGCCAAACGGCGATGAGGGCGAGGGGGAGGGCGTGGAGTCCATGCGGCTCTCTCGGCAATCCCCGGCGCAGCGCCGGGGTCGTTACTCGGACCCGTGGGACAGGGCCCCGAGATCCCTGACCGCACACCTCATTGAATAACACCGGGGGTCGCTTCGCCCACACACCAGCGGATCGCGCGGTGAACGCTGGACAGTGAGGGAATGCCGCGGCCGGTAGGGCGCTCACCCTGCCCGGGGCAGCGCCGCCAGGATTCGACGACCGCCGCAGGGCCACTGGGCGCCGTCAACTGGGGCCTGCTGGTGCTGCCTACGGCTGACCTCGCGGGCGTACGAAGAACACCAAGTGGGTGACGTTTTGATGCGCGGTCAGAGGGCCAGCATCCGGTCGTCGCCGAGGCGGCACCCGATTCATGAGCTCATAGTGCAGGGCGTCGACGGCTCAGGCAGCTTTCGTGAGGTGCGCGCGTACGGCGTCGCAGAGCGGCTTGCGGAACGGGGTGCAGTGGTTCGGATGGCCTGTGGCGCGGAGCCGAGGACCGCAACGTGCAAGGCGCGGACGATGACCCTATCGACGCCGGATGAGGCCGGCCTGGCCGCCTCAAAGCCACGGGGTGCCTGAGCGGAATGATGTTGTGCGGATGGCTCCTCGGCGCCGGCCGGCTCGCGCGATCTCCAGCATCGTGACGGTTGATGCCATGCACCATGCACGGGACCGCCTCGCCGCCCCGCGGGGGCTGTCTCTGAGGAGGTCATGCCATGGTGATCGTCCAGTGTTTGCCGGCCCCGCACCCCAGCGGCATCCGAGCGGCTTGGTCCAGGGCTTCTGAACGCGGGGGCGGGCTTCCGCGGGGTGAGATCGTCGAGCACCCGGCATCGCACGACGCGCGCGCTCTCCACGGCCACCTTCGGGCGCTGAGGGAGCACGGCATCGCCGCGCGGCTGCGGCCCGTCCTTCTCACCGAGGACGGCCGCGAGCAGCTGACCTACATCCCCGGTGGCCTGGCTCTGCCGCCGTTCCGGCGCTCTCGGTCCTTGGTCGCCCGCCGAGTGGCCGACGGGGTCGCCGTCTACCTCCGGGCGCCGGCCGAGCGCGGTGGACGGGGAATGCCGGGACCGCCTCCAGGCCTTGCTGGTGGCCACCGTAAATCGTTCACGGTCGCCCTGCTGGACTGAACCCGCCTGGGGTGCTTCTCACCTGGCCGGACGGGGAAGGCGCACCCTTTTTGCCGCCGTGTGAAACCTGTGTGACAGAAGCGTTGACTGGGTCTTGCACGAGAACCTATGTTCTGCCCGAGCTTACGAACTGCGTTCGAAATACCGACAGAGTGTGAACTGTCGATGCGTTCCCACCCCCAGCTCCAGTCCCAGAGGGAGTAGTCCGTGAGACCTGCGCTCACCCGTCGAACGGTCCTCGGCATGATGGCCGGCTCGGCCGCCGCCACCTTCACCGGCGTCTCCGCCGGTACCGCCCACGCCGCCGTGCCCGCGTCACCCGGCGTGACGTACACGAACAGCATCGCCGAGCAGCGGGCCGACCCGCACATCTGGAAGCACACCGACGGCTTCTACTACTTCACCGCCACGGTGCCGGCGTACGACCGCATTGTGCTGCGCCGCGCCACCACGATCCAGGGGCTCTCCTCAGCCACCGAGACGACCATCTGGACCAAGCACGCCAGCGGTGCGATGGGCGCCCACATCTGGGCTCCGGAGATCCACTCCATCGACGGCAAGTGGTACATCTACTTCGCCGCCGGTGACGCCAACAACATCTGGAAGATCCGGCCCTACGTCCTGGAGTGCACCGCCGCGAACCCGATCACGGGCGCCTGGACGGAGAAGGGGCGTATCGCGCTGCCGCTCGACACCTTCTCCCTGGACGCGACGACCTTCGTCGTGAACAGCACCCGCTACCTCGCCTGGGCGCAGAACGACCCGGCCGTCGGCTCCGGCACCAACATCTACCTGGCGCAGATGTCCAGCCCCTGGACCATCACCGGCACTCCGGTCATGCTCAGCCGGCCGACCGCCTCGTGGGAGACCGCCGGAGGACAGACGGTCAACGAGGGCCCGGCCGTGATCCAGCGGAACGGCAAGGTCTTCATGACCTTCTCGGCCAGCGCCACCGACGCCAACTACTGCATGGGCATGCTGACGGCCTCCTCGTCGGCCAACCTGCTCAGCGCCTCGTCCTGGGCCAAGTCCGCCGGCCCGGTCTTCGCCAGCAACGCCGCCACCAGCCAGTACGGTCCCGGCCACAACCAGTTCACGGTCTCCGAGGACGGCAAGTCGGACATCCTCGTCTACCACGACCGCAGCTACAAGGACATCAGCGGCGACCCCCTCAACGACCCCAACCGCCGCACCCGCGTCCAGAAGATCTACTGGAAGGCCGACGGCACACCCGACTTCGGCATCCCGGTCGCCGACGGTCTCACCCCGATCCGGCTTTCCTCGTACAACTTCCCCGACCGGTTCATCCGGCACTGGGAGTTCCGCGCCAAGATCGAGCCGAACGTCTCCCCGCTGGCCGACTCGCAGTTCCGGGTCGTCACCGGTCTCGCCGGCAGCGGCACCGTCTCCCTGGAGTCGGCCGACTTCCCCGGCTACTTCCTCCGCCACAAGAACTTCGAGGTGTGGGTGGAGAAGAACGACGGGACGGCCCAGTTCCGCAGTGACGCCTCCTTCACCGCCCGGGCCGGCCTCGCTGACTCCGCCGGGGTCTCCTACGAGTCGTACAACTTCCCGGGCCGCTACATCCGCCACTACGACTACCTGCTGCAGGTCCAGGCTCTCAGCACGGCGACCGACCGGGCCGACGCCACCTTCTACACCCAGTAAGCCACAGCCCCGGCCCGTTACCCCCCAGCGGCTCCGACCGCACCGGCCGGAGCCGCGCCCCACCCGCACTGAGGAGAGCCTCCTGTGAACACTTCCGACCGGGACAGATCACTGTGACGACTAGGCTTCGGCGCTTTCGATCAGAACTGGCTCGTAACTGTTAGGGCTCCGCTGTCGCCTGAGGCGGCCGCCACCCAGCCCCACCCAGCCAGGCGTTGACTCGGCCAGTGTGTGGCTGCTCAAGACCGTCGGGTTGAGACGACTGCTCACCCTGACCGTCGACCAGGTGGCGGAGCGCCTGGAGAACCGCTTCGCCCCGCTCACTGGCGGTACCGCACCGCCCGCCCCTCCCCGGCAGCGCACCTGCGCGCGTTGATCGACTGGAGCTACGAGCTGTGCACTCCCAGCCGAGCGGCTGCTGTGGAACCTGCTGTCGGTGTTCGTTGGTGGCTTCGGCTTGGACGCGGCCGAGGGTGTGGGTGCGGGGGAGAACGTTGCGCGCCAAGATGTCTTCGGCTTGCTCGATCGCCTGGGGGCACAGTCGGTGGTCCTCAGCAACGAGTGCAATGGACAGCCTCGTTGCTGGAGACCGTCTGCCAGTACGGCGCGCAGAAGTTCGCGGAGTCCGGCGAGGAACAGCATGTCCGGCGGCTTCATTACGACTTCTGCCGCTCTCTCGCTGAGCGGATCGCCGACTCGGCAGCCAGGCCACTCGCTGGTGAGAACAGGACGGCGGCGACAAGGTTGAGCAGTGCCTGGAGTGCTCTATCTGTTCGCGCCGCCCTGCCGTGGCCTTGGCCTTGCCATGGACGGCATGGCGTACGCGCCCCGTCGAGGGCGGCTCCTCCAGTCGTTCAGCGGTCGTCCCCGTCAGGTTGCTGTGAGTCGGCCACCAAGCGGGTGCTGACACCGATTCGGTTCCAGGCGTTGATGGTGGCGACCGTCATGACCAGCGCCGCCAGTTGCCGGTCGTCGTAGTGGGCGGCGGCTTCGTTCCACACGTCGTCGGGCACTCCCTCCGCGTCGAGGCGGGTAGCGGCGTCGGTCAGCGCGAGCGCGGCACGTTCGGCCTTGCTGAAGAAGGGGGACTCGCGCCAGGCCACGAGGGAGAACAGTCGTTCGTCTGGTTCTCCGCCGTTCCTGGCGCGGCCACTGTGCAGGTGTACACAGAACGCGCAACCGTTGAGCTGACTTGCCCGCAGCTTGACCAACTCGCGCAGCGGCGCCGGCAGCGAGCTGGACGAGAGGTGTTCCTCCAAGCCCAGCATGGCCTGATAGGCAGCGGGCTCCAGCTCTGCGAGGTTGATACGTGGGTTCACGGGTGCTCCCGGTGATCGGTTCGGCGGGTGTCCGCCGCGCGGGATCGGATTGCTTGCGGGCGGGTGCGGCACATGAACCCGCTGCTCGAACCTGACCCCGACTTCGGGGGCGAGACCGAGCTGCGGGCCGGTGAGCCGTTCAGGCGCCGAAATGAGGATGTTGTAGTGGTTCGGGAAGTGGCAGGCGTCGAATCCCAGAACCGTCCCCACCAGGTCCCCGTCAGCCCAGACCTCGTCGCCCCGGTCGATGACGCCGGCGCATCCGATCTCCACGAAGCCCAGGAATCCGACTCGGTCGATCCGGGCGCCGACGGCGGTCTCCGTGTGGTCGGTGGTCACCAGCTCATGCACCTCACCACGGCGGACACACCGGCTCGCGAATTCCTCCAGAGTCATCCCCCGGTCGTCACGCCGGTGGGTGAGGACCTTCACCAGGTGCCCGTACACGGCGCGTTTGGCACCGTCCTCTCCGGGTGTCACGGGCGGCGTACCTCCTGTTCGGGGTGGGGTCGGCTGCGGCCTTCGTAGGCGTACGTGGCGGCCACCAGCTCCAGGGCGGCCAGACCGTCAGGGTCGTTCGTGCGGCGGCCGGACAGGACGTCGGTGAAGTCCCGTAGTACGCCCACGTATTCGTGCCACAGGGACCCTTTGAACTCCGGATGGCCCGCGAGCATGTCGGCACGGTCGACGGTCCCGTCGGCAAGTCGCACCTCCACCGTCTTGCGCTCGCCGGGACAGGACCAGTCGAGCACCACCCGGGCCGCCGCGCCGGACGAGGCGGTCAGCAACACCCGCGCCTGCCGGTCGACGCCCTGCGTGTCGCGGTGCACGGTGGCCTCGGTCACCCGGACATCGCCGAGGAACAGGCGAACGAGATCGAACGCGTTGGGCCCGTTGTCGGCGACGCAGCCGCCCCCACAGCGCTCCGGATCGAGATACCAGCGGTCCCGGCCGGCGTGTTCCTCGATCGTCTCCTCGTAACGCACCGTCAGCGACGCGATCGGCGCCCCGGAAGCGATGCGTTCGCGGAGCGCGTTCACCTCCCTGTTGTAGCGGCGGTGGAAGGAGGTGAACAGCACGGCGCCGCTCTGCTGGGAGAACTGCGCGAGATGGTGGCCGTCGAGCGGATGCGTGGCGAGCGGCTTCTCCACGCATACCGCGCGTCCTGCCGCCAACGCGTCCCTGCATACCGGGTAGTGCAGGTCGTTGGGCACGTTGACCACCACGGCGTCCAGGTCCGCGGCCCGCAGCAGCTCGCGGTGGTCGCGGTAGCGCGGCACCTGTGCTGGTGCGACGGCGAGCCGGGTCTCGTCGGCGTCGCACACCGCCACCAGCCGTGCGCACGCGGCACGTTCGAGTGCGGCCAGGTAGAAGCGGGAGATGACGCCGAGGCCGATGAGGCCGATGCGGGGGAGCGTCATGCCAGGCTCCCCGCCTCTGTGGGCCGCACAGGCGCCGGGAAGCTGAGACCGCTGTCCCGGGCCAGATCGAGCATCTCCCGGTGCAGGGCCGGCTCCAGAGGGACGCCGTGAGCGCGCCGGTCGCGAGAGCGGGCATCCTCCGGCCAGCCGGGATAGCGCACCGGTTCGTCCGCTCGGACCGGTGGGCAGCCGAGGAGGGCACCGAACAAGGTGGCCGCGTCGGTGCGGAACTCCGCCTCGGGCCTGAGGCGCCCGGGGGCGATGGCCAGCATGAAGTAGCCGATGTCATCGTCAGGGCCGGCCGGCTCCGCCTTTCCCTCCTGCGGGCCGACTCCGGCTCCGGGGACGAGTGCGGACAGTACCTCCACCAGAAGGCCCAGACCGAAGCCCTTGTAGGCACCGCTGTCAGGGTCACCGCCGAGCCAGCGCAGGTGCGCCTGGCCGCGGTCGAAGGCGGCCGGGTCGGTCACCGGCGCGCCGTCGTCGTCCTGCAGCCAGCCCACAGGCACGCTCTGCCCGGCACGTGCGGCGGCCCGGACCCTGCCGGTGGGGGCAACCGTGGTGGCCATGTCCAGGACGAACGGCGGTCGGTCGCCGGCCGGGGCGGCCAGCGCGAGCGGATTCGTGCCGAGCATGAGGGCCCGTCCGCCGACCGGGCGAACGATCCGCTGTCGGCCGCAGTTGGCGGTGACCAGGCCCACCATGTGGTGCCGGACCGCGCGCAGGGCATGGTGGCCCGCGCAGCCGAAGTGCGTGGCTCCCCGCACAGAGACCATGCCGACCCCGTATTGGCGGGCGCGCTCGACCGCCAGGTCCATCGCCTCGGTGGCGGCCCACAGCCCGAGTGCCCGGCGGGCGTCGAGGAGCACCGAGGCACCGTGGTCGGCGACGATCCGCGGCTCCGCCCGCGGGTCACATCGGCCCGCGTCGAACAGCGGCAGGTAGAGCCGGGTGAGGTTGGTGATGCCGTGACTGGTGAAGCCCGTCAGGTCGCCGTGGCACAGTGCCTCGGCGGCGGCTCCTGCGCGGTGCTCGGGCAGTCCCCTGGCGAGGAAGACCTCGGTCACGAAGGTGACGAGGTCCCGGTACGGCACCCGTACGCCGATGTCGCCGTCAGCGCCGGAGGCCTGGGGCGGGACGACGCACGGTCCGGAACGGGGCGTCACGGCAGTCGGGGCGGTCGCGTCTGCCGACGCCGTGGAGGTGGTGGAAGCCGTCGAGGTCATCGGGGAGGGGTCCTGTCCGCGGCCGCGCCCGGCGCGGCAGCTGAGTGAGTGTGACATTCTTCGTCGGCACCGTCGTCTGGCGGCGCGTGGCGGACTCGGGCGACGAGAATGCGGGCGATCTCGTCGGCGTACCGGTCCAGGTCGTCCAGGTCGACGTACTCGCCGGCGGCGTGCGCGTGGTTGGTGTCCAGGTCGCCGGGGCCGAGGACCGCCGTGTAGCTGTCGGGTACGTCCTCCATCCAGATCGCGTCGCAGGTGAAGGCCGGCTCCTCGTCGGGCCAGCGCGCCAGGCCCGCATGTCGTTCCAGCAGTTCTTCGGCCCACGGCGCGCGGCCTCGGCCGTCCAGCGCGGGTAGACCGCGTTTGTACCAGTGCAGGGACGTGATCCGTGTCGCGTCAAAGGCCGTCCTGGCCAGGTCGGGGACACCGGCGGCCCCGGAGGCGAAGTCGGCGAGTGCCTCGCGCAGTGCCTGCTCCAGCGCGGCCTCGGCGGCTCGGCCGGCCGGCCGTGACCCGTAGGAGATGTTGAGCAGCAGCCGGCCGGTGCCGTACACCCGGTTGTGCCGTTCGCCGGTGTGCAGTCCGGCCACGCACACCCTGCTGTCGCCGATCCGCGGCGGCAGGGCGCGGGCCAGGAAGTTGCTGATGTGCCCCAGCAGTACGGTCGCGTTGTGACCGGCCTCGGGGCGATCGTCCACCGCGTCCTCGCCCTCGACGTGGATCAGGGCCGTCATCGACGCAGTCGAACGGGGCAGGAAGCGGTGCCCGGTGGGTTCGCAGAACAGGTTCAGCCCGCCGGTGAACCCGTCCTCCACCAGCGGCCTGGTGCCGAACGTACCCATGGCACCGCCTTCTTCACCTGCGACTGCCTGGATGAGCACACCGACCCGGCTGCCCAGGGCCGGCTCGGCAGCGCGAGCGGCCCGGATGCCGGCGAGCAGGGCGACGGCGGGGCCCTTGGCATCGATCGCTCCCCGGCCGGTGAAGCGCCGACCGTCGAAGTGGGCCGGCCACCAGCCGGCCACCGTGTCCAGGTGGACGTTGAACATCACCGTGTCCCGCCGCGGGAGCTCGGGGCCGAGGCGCAGCACCAAGCTGGGCTGCCGGGCCAGGAACGTCTCGTCCTGCGCCGCGTTCCGGACCGTCAGCGGCACGTCGTCCCGGCGCAGCGCTGCCGGTTCCGGCGGGGCGTGGCGCAGAATCCTCAGACCGAGCGTCGCGGCGGCCGCCGCATAGGCCCGGCCGGCCTCCCAAAGGCGCACGGCGGGACCGTCGGTGCCGGACTCCAGCGGCCCGGCCGTGGGAGTGCCGAGCAGATCGAGCAGCAGGTCGTGATCGGCTGGTGTCAGCCGGGCGGGCAGCGACAGGGCCGCGGGAGGTGACAGGGCGGCGGAGTCGGACGGGGAAGGAGGCCGGTCCGGGACGTCAACCATGCCGCCCCCCACCGGCGGACGTCCGGGCAGACCGGGTTTCCTGCCGAACGAGCCGTTCCAGGCACCGGCCGTAGCGGACGAACGCCGCCACACCGTCGGTGCCGGTGGTGTCCTGGTCTTGGTGCGGCCGCAGGTGCGTGTGCGGTTCGATCGACCAGGCCCCGGTGTAGCCGTGGTCGATGAGGGCCCTGAGGCAGGAGCGCACGCCGGACTCCCCGTCCCCCGGCAGGGTGTACGTGACCTGGCCGCCCGGCCCGGTCCGGGCGTCCTTGACGTGCACGTGAGCGACGTGGTCGATGATCTCGTCCAGCAGCGCGCGGGCGTCGTAGCCGTAGGGCACCCCGTTGCCGATGTCGAACAGCAGCCGCAGCGCCGGGCCGCCGGCGCGGTCGAGGAGCTGCCGTATCCGGTCGGCCCGGCTGCCGGCCCAACCGCTGCAGTTCTCGTGCAGCAGCACCAGCCCCTGCTGCTCGGCCTGCCGGACCAGCAGGGCCATCCGGTCCAGCGCCCGTTTGCCCCACTCCTGTTCGTCCAGGCCGGCGTTGGGATAGGACATCACCCGGACGTACCGCGTGCCCAGGGTGGCGCAGCGCCGGGCCAGCTGCCGTAGCTCCCTCGCATCGTCCTCGAAGCGACCGGTGATCGGGCGGCTCCAGTTGGCTATCCGGGAGTCGACGCAGACGACGTCGAGACTGACTGCCGCGATCCGGTCGGCCAGGGCGGCGAAGGCCCGGTCGTCCAGGTCGGCGACCGCGACGCCGTCGACGTTGCGCAACTCGATCGCCTCCCAGCCGAGTTGGCACAGTGCGTCCAGTTGCCCGGCGAGATCCGCCGCGGCCTCGTCCCCGATGCCCGCGAAACGGATGCCGGGAGCCGCCCGTCCGCTCGGGGCGTCCTCGGTCACCCCGCACCGGGGCTGCTGGGGACCCGCTCCGGGAAGGTCAACGCCCATGCGCGATCGTCTCCTTGCGAGGGTGCGTGTCACCGGCGGGAGGCGCGGCCGCCAGCCGTTTCGCCTCGTCGAGCAGCTCGACCGTCCGCACATGCAGACCGAGGTCGTCGGCACCGGCTCCATCGCCGCCATCGGCGAAGCCGCGGTAGGCATGTGTCAGACATGCCGTGAGCGAGTCGTCACGGAGGACCTCACGCGTGGTGTGGCCATCACGTGTGATCTCCAACTGCGCGAAGTCGTCGTCCTGGCCGACCGCGTAGTGCCCGACGACGCTTCCGTCCTCCATACCGAGGACGATCCGCCGCTGACGTACCGGTGCGGACAGGTCGGACAGCACCTCGCTGCGGACCCCACCCGCATGCAGCAGTTCGAGGTGCGCACCGCCCATGCGCGGCACCGTCGTCGTCCCCACCCGCAGGTCGGTGCTGCGCGCGCCGCGCAGCTGCGCGTCACCCAGGAGGCGCAGGAGGACGCCTACCGCATGCGGCGCCTCCACGTCGAAAGCGGAGGTGTGACTGCTGCTGCCCAGGGAGCGCCGGAACCTGGGCTTGTGCTGGGTGACGGACACGGAACGCACGGCGCCGAGCCTCCGGTCGCCCACCACCTGCAGGAGACGCCGGGTCAGCGCGCTGTGCAGCCAGGGCGCCACGACGGACAGACGCAGGTCGTGTTCCCCCGCGAGCCGCAGGATCCACCGGAGCATGTCCCGGTCACCGGCCAGCGGTTTCTCCGTGAGAATCCGTGAGAACCCGAGTGCGGCGACCTCGCGGAGCACCTCGGCGCGCACTGCGGGTGGAGTGCACAGATGGACGACGGTACGCGCCGGGTCGAGTAGATCGCACGCTCGGCGCAGAGAGTCGACGGTCAGCAGATCCCGCTGCTCGGCACGGGCGGTGTTTCCGGGATCCACTCCCACGATCGGGTGATCGGCGAAGGTGCCCAGGACTTGGGAGCGGGCACGCAGCAGCACCGGCACATGCAGTCCCAGGCCCGCGCGGCCCAAGCCGACGATCAACGTGCACAGCACGGCTCGACCCCCCTCGTACACCTTTTCTGAACGTCGCACATGGGTGTGAATTCGCACGCGAATATCGCGTCGAGTGAGTTAGGAAAAGGTTGGCGGATCGGCTCGAAAATCTTCTGCATACCCATCCCGTCTTCCCCTGAAACGCGCGCGACATGTTTCCAGAATGTGCGGCGAAAGGGGGCGCAGGTTGCGTTATCGCGGCCTCGAGGCATCGTATCCGATGGTGGGCGTCCGTGGGTTTGCTTGCCACTTCTGCAGTCGACGGGAAGATGGCCGAAATGCATGTCGAGGGGGGCTGCGGTGTG
Organism: Streptomyces sp. NPDC058678; assembly: GCF_042714835.1. Taxonomy (NCBI): domain Bacteria; kingdom Bacillati; phylum Actinomycetota; class Actinomycetes; order Kitasatosporales; family Streptomycetaceae; genus Streptomyces; species Streptomyces sp. NPDC058678. The sequence continues at coordinate 48,606 of NZ_JBHXSG010000064.1, forward strand.
CAGCCGGCCCGGCCTGTGCGGTCCCAGGAGGACGATTCCGGTTTCGCGGCCGAACCCACGGTCGAAAACAATCGGCCGTGTGGAGGTGCTCGGCATTGCGGGAAAAATGTTTCTGCGGTCTTCCGCTCGTCGCCCGCTCCGTTGACAGGCCTCGATGTTGCCAGTACTCATGTAACTTGCAGCGAGGCGTTGGATGTTCGCCTCGCGTGGGCCGGTCGATCGCCTGGACCTGTGCTCGACTCTTCAATTCTCTCTCGGGGATTCCGGAATAGTCGCTCTTTCGGTGTCCCATGGTTTCGGGTGCGAGACAGCCGGTTTTCACCGCAGCTTTTCGACAACGAGGAGTGAGATGTCCAACAAGACTGCCCAGGCCGAGCGTCTCCGACAGCGCTTCGCGCTGTACGACACCAACGGGGACGGACGTGTCGAACGCGGCGACCTGGAGGCGGAGGCCCGGCGCATCGTCGAGGCCTTCGGTGAGCCGGAAGGCTCCCCCAAGGCTCAGGCGCTGCTGCAGGCGTACCCGCACATGTGGGACTACATGATGGAAAAGGCCGGCCTGAACGCCGGTCAGGCCCTGTCGGTCGAGGAGTTCGTCGAGATCGCCGACGCCCAGATGCTGAGCCAGGGCGCGATCGGCTTCAGCAACATGCTCCGGCCCAGCATCCGCGCGATGGTCGACCTGTGTGACGTCGACGGCGACGGGCAGGTCAATCCGCAGGAGTTCCGGAAGTGGCTCGGCGCCATCGGCAACGACCGGATCGACGCGGACGAGGCGTTCAGCCAGGTGGACGCCGACGGAAACGGGCAGCTGTCCGTCGACGAACTCGTGGCCGCGGTCGGCAAGTACCACGCGGGCGAGCTCGACGCCCCGCTCCTGGGTGTCTGAGCCGCGGACCGACGGCAGGGGTCGCTCCGAGCGCGAGG
>NZ_JBHXSG010000065.1:0-22054 GCF_042714835.1 Streptomyces sp. NPDC058678
AGGTCCAGCAGGGCCTCCGCGGCCGCCGCCGTGGTCGCGGACGGTGTCGCGGCTCGGGTTCGCTCGGCGATCAGCGATCAGCGTCCAGCCGCTCCAGATCCTCGTCCTCGGTCGCTCCGTCGATTCCCGCGACGTCTTCGACGTCCCCGTCGTCATCGTCGTCGTCATCGTCGATGTCATCCGCGTCATCGTCGAAGACCGCGCTGACGTCGAAGCGGCACACCACCCGCTGCGGGTCGACCTGCTCGAACGGTGCCTCCAGCCACTCGCCGGGCAGGGCGGTCTCGTCCGCCGCCGTCACCCAGAGCGTGGAGTCGCCCTCCTCGAGGCCGAAATCCTTGTGCCGGGAGGCGATCTCGTCCGCCTCGAACTCGCCGAACAGGATGCCGAGCGCCCCGTGCACCGTGGCGGAGGCTTCCCCGCTCTCGTCGAAGTCCGCCGCCTCGACCCGCTGGGCCTGCGCCAGCAGCCGCTGGGGCTCCACCACGGTGTAGTCGCGGCGGATCAGCACGCTGAGGGCGTTCGGCTCCTCGGGGCCGATGTAGGGCGGCAGCGAGTCGTCCGCGCCGGGGATCTCGAAGGGTGTGACCTCGTCATAACGGTCGTAGAGCAGCTCGTCGTACGCCTCGGCGGCCGCGGCCAGCTCGTTGAACGCCTCGTAGACAGCCGGGTCGTCCTCACCCGACCGGCGTTCGACCGCGGCCAGGTGGCGGTCGAGCGCGGTCTTGACCGCCTCGGCGGCGGCGCGTACCTCGGCAGCGGTGGGCTGCGCAGCATCAGACATAGTGCAGACGCTATCCGTACCGGACCCCAGACCGCACAATAGATGCGATGCCGGAATACGAATTTGTCGACGTGTACGTACCGCGCGGGGTCTCCCGCAAAGACGCCACACGTCTGCTGACGGACCATGCCGAGTACGGACACTGGGAGTTGGACCGCCTGAGCCTGCTGCGCGACGGCAGCCGCAGGGTGCGGCTCCGCCGGCGGATCATCCGCCAGGTTCGCGCCACCTGGTGATCTGAGGCGACGGAAACGGAGCGGGCCCACCGAGACCGGGCCCGCTCCGTTGTACGCACCGCCGGGGAATTTCGTGATGCCTTGAATCCCCCTGCCCCGGTTTATGCCGAGGCGCGCGCCTTGCGGTAGAGCAGTGCGCCCGCCAGCAGAGCCCCCGCACCCGCGGGGAGCGCGAGGCCCATCGGCAGGTCACTGCCGGTGTGCGCGAGCTGTGCGGCGGCTCGCGGCTGGGTGACGGACTGCGCTCCGGGCTGGTTGGCGTGCGAGGAGCCGCCCGGCGTCTCGTCGCCCGAGCTGGGCGGCGTGTTCGGGGCACCCGGGTGACCGGGCTCCACCGGGTTGCCGGGGTTGCCCGGCTGCTCGCCACCGGGCGGCGTCTCCTGACCGTTCCCCGGAGGCACGGTCCCGCCGGAACCGCCTCCGTTCGCACAGTCGTTGGCCGTGGTGGAGTTGCCGATCCCGATGACGTCGACGCTGTTGCCGCAGACGTTCACCGGCGCGTCGATCGGCACCTCGACGTGGTTGCCGGAGCCGACACCCGGCGAACCGCCGGTGTGCCCGCCCGCCTCCGAGCCCCCGGAGCCGGCGTGACCACCGTGCCCGCCGGAGTCGCCGTACCCACCGGACGAGCCGCTGCCGCCACCGCTCTCGACGCCGGTGTTGACGCACTTGTTGCCCATCGCCGGGTTGAGCAGCCCGACGACGTTGACCGTGTTGCCGCAGACGTTCACCGGCGCGTGCACCGGCGCCTGCACCGAGTTGCCCGACAGCACGCCGGGCGAGTTCGCGCTCGATCCGCTCGCGCCCGAGTCCGCGTGCGCCGCACCACCGGCAGCGGCGATCACGCCGGTGGCGGCGGCCACGGTCATCAGGCCTTTGCGGGTGACCTGTCGCATTGCTGAATCCCTGCCTTCGACCTTGTCCCGAATTCCGAAGTTCGCATTTTTCGACGGTCGAGTTCGCGGTGATCAAGTTCTCGAAGTCCGCTTCCGGCATTCGAGTACCGCCGCGCGAGTTCTCGCCGTTCGAATAGATTCGTTCCGAAAAGGCCGGTCGGCCCCGGAGCGCATGGCGCGCGCTCCGGGGCCGACGGGCTCAGCCCCTCACGGGGCGAGGCACAACGTCACTTGTTGATGCAGGTGTTGCCGAAGGCGGGGTTCAGCAGCCCGATCACGGAGACCGTGTTGCCGCAAGCGTTCACGGGGACGTGAACGGGAACCTGGACGACGTTGCCGGAAAGGACACCCGGGGAGTGCACGGCCGCACCCTGGGCGCCCGAGTCGGCGACGGCCATGCCCGCGCCCGCGAGAACCAGACCACCAGTGGCAACGGCAGCGGCGACGATCTTCTTGATCATTATTCTCTCCTTGTTGGCAATGCGATCCCAATCAGCGGATCACGTCAGCATTAACGAGGAGGGAGTAATGGAGCTACGAGCTTATCGTCGCATTCACTCTTCCCGGTTGATTTCCGTACACTCGAGCGAATACTGAAGTTTCGTTTCAGTGAGGCAATTCAGGACGCATCGATGAACCGGTCGAGCACGCGCACGCCGAACTGCAGCCCGTCCACCGGCACCCGCTCGTCGACGCCGTGGAACATCCCGGCGAAGTCCAGCTCCGGCGGCAGCTTGAGCGGGGCGAAGCCGAAGCCCCGGATGCCGAGGTCGTCGAACGACTTGGCGTCGGTCCCGCCGGAGAGCATGTAGGGGATCGCCTTCGCGGCCGGGTCCTCGGCGACCAGCGCGGACTGCATCGCCGCCACCAGCGCCCCGTCGAAGGTGGTCTCGACGGCCTTGTCCGCGTGCACGTCCTCGCGCCGCACCTTCGGCCCGAGGATCCGGTCGAGGTCGGCGAGGAACTCCTCCTCGTGGCCCGGCAGGAACCGTCCGTCGACGTGCGCGGTGGCCTCCCCTGGAATGACGTTGACCTTGTAGCCGGCACCGAGCTGCGTGGGGTTGGCCGTGTTGCTGAGGGTCGCGCCGATCAGCTTGGCGATGCCGCCGAGCCGGGCGAGCGTCGACTCCATGTCCTCCGCGTCGAGCTCGACGCCGAGCGCGTCGCCGAGTTCGTCGAGGAAGGCCCGGGTCGTCTTGGTGACCCGCACCGGGAACTTGTGCCGCCCGATCCTCGCGACCGCCTCCGACAGTTCGGTGATGGCGTTGTCGCGGTGGATCATCGACCCGTGGCCCGCCGTGCCGGCCACGGTCAGCTTCATCCAGTGCATGCCCTTCTCGGCCGTCTGGATCAGGTAGAGCCGCCGCTCCTCGCTCACCGTGAACGAGAACCCGCCCACCTCGCTGATCGCCTCGGTGACACCCTCGAAGAGATCGGGGTGGTTCTTGACGAGGTGCTTGGCACCGTACGTGCCGCCCGCCTCCTCGTCCGCGAGGAAGGCGAGGACGATGTCCCGGGGCGGCTTGCGCCCGCTGCGCAGCCGGTCCCGTACGACCGCGAGGGTCATCGCGTCCATGTCCTTCATGTCGACGGCCCCGCGGCCCCACACGCACCCGTCCGCGACCTCGCCGGAGAAGGGGTGGTGGGTCCAGTCGGTCGCGTTGGCCGGTACGACGTCGGTGTGGCCGTGGATGAGCAGCGCGGGCCGGGACGGGTCCGCGCCCTCGATGCGGGCCACGGTGGACGCGCGGCCCGGGTGCGACTCGAAGATCTGCGGTTCGAGTCCCACCTCGGCGAGCTTCTCGGCGACGTACTCGGCCGCCTTGCGCTCCCCCGGGCCCGAGTTGTCCCCGTAGTTGCTGGTGTCGATCTGGATCAGCTCGCGGCAGAGGTCCACGACCTCGTCCTCGCCGGTGACGCTCCTGGCCGTGTCCGACTCGCTCACGCTGCTTCCTCCCACGCCTTCGCTGCTGGTGGTCCCCGTCATCCTCCCTCTCCCAGGGCTCCCACCCCAAGACCGGTCCCGGCTCGTCACACGTCGTTCACGCCCGGCCGGGGGTGCGTCGAGGGGTGACGGGGGTGCCCCAGGGGCACTCGAAAAGCCTGGTAATGTTTCCTCCGTCGCCGCGAGGGAAACCCCGCACGACAGACACCTTGTCCGGGTGGCGGAATGGCAGACGCGCTAGCTTGAGGTGCTAGTGCCCTTTATCGGGCGTGGGGGTTCAAGTCCCCCCTCGGACACACGATGAGCGAGGGTCGCGATCACTGGATCGCGGCCCTCGCTCGTTGTGTGGGCCATCTCTCCTCGGCCTGAAGATCACCAGGTCAGCGCCCTCGGCCCCGCCCGGGCGACCCCCGAAAGGCCGTTCCGGAGTGGCCGACGGAAGGGGCCGCGCCTACCTTCGTACTAAAATTTCCGGCTTGTTACGGAACGGAGCTGGATCCGGACAACCCCAGGCAGACCTGCGGACCCGCCAGCGCCCCGGAGATTTCCGGGAACGAGACGCGAGGGCCCGATGGCAGCCATACACGAGAGCAGCGCTCTCGGTCTGGACGACGAGATCCGCGAACGGTTCGGCGACACGGCACGTTTCTCCGGTGGGCCGGCGGCCTCGCCGCGCACACTCGTCGACGTCTTCGACGCGTCCGTACGGTCGTATCCGGACGAACTCGCCCTGGACGACGGGACGACGCGGCTCACCTACCGGCAGCTGGCAGCCGAGGTGGAGATCCTGCGGCGTGCGATGGCCGGCGCCGGGGTCGGACTCGGTGACCGGGTCGGGGTCCGGGTGCCGTCCGGCACCAATGAGCTGTACGTCGCGATTCTCGCCGTACTGGCCGCCGGGGCCGCCTATGTGCCCGTGGACGCCGAGGACCCGGACGAGCGGGCCGATTTGGTGTTCGGGGAGGCGGAGGTGCGGGCCGTCGTCGGGGCCGGGCACGAGCTCACCGTGTTCTCCGAGAGCGACGTTCCCGCCGCCCGGCCCGGCACCGAGCACGACGCCTGGATCATCTTCACCTCCGGGTCCACCGGGAAGCCCAAGGGTGTCGCCGTCAGCCATCGCAGTGCCGCCGCGTTCGTGGACGCCGAGGCGGCGTTGTTCCTCGCGGAGGATCCGATCGGGCCCGGGGACCGGGTCATGGCGGGGCTGTCGGTCGCGTTCGACGCGTCCTGCGAGGAGATGTGGCTGGCGTGGCGGTACGGGGCGTGCCTGGTGCCGGTGCCGCGTGCTCAGGTCAGGAGCGGTGCCGATCTCGGGCCCTGGCTGGTCGAGCAGGAGATCACCGTCGTGTCGACCGTGCCGACGCTGGCCTCGCTGTGGGAGCCCGAGAACCTGAACGACGTCCGGCTGCTGATCTTCGGCGGTGAGGCCTGCCCGCCGGAGCTGGTGCAGCGGCTGGTGACGGAGGGGCGCGAGGTCTGGAACACGTACGGGCCCACCGAGGCGACCGTCGTGGCCTGTGCGTCGCTGATGAGCGGCGAGGAGCCGATCCGGATCGGGCTGCCGCTGGACGGCTGGGAGCTGGCCGTCGTGGACGAGGCCGGCGAGCCGGTGCCGATGGGTGGCACGGGGCAGCTGGTGATCGGCGGGGTCGGGCTCGCGCGGTACCTCGACGCCGAGAAGGACGCGGAGAAGTACGCGCCACTGGAGTCGCTGGGGTGGGAGCGGGCGTACCGGAGCGGGGACCTCGTCACGGCGGAGCCCGAGGGGCTGGTCTTCCTCGGGCGGGCCGACGAGCAGATCAAGCTCGGCGGTCGGCGCATCGAGCTCGGTGAGGTGGACGCGGCCCTGCAGGCGCTGCCCGGGGTGGCGGGGGCCGCTGCCGCGGTACGCACCGCCCGCAGCGGCAACCAGCTCCTCGTCGGCTATGTCGTCACCCAGGACGGCTGGGACCACGCGGCGGCCGTGGAGAAGCTGCGCGCCGAGCTGCCCGCCGCGCTCGTCCCGCTGCTCGCCCCGGTGGCGGACCTGCAGACCCGGACCAGCGGCAAGGTCGACCGCAAGGCCCTGCCCTGGCCGCTGGAGGGGTTGACGACCGGTGGTCCGGCCGAGCAGCTGTACGGCACCGAGGCCTGGCTCGCCGAGCAGTGGAGCGAGGTGCTGGGCATCCCCGTGTCGAGTGCGCGGGACGACTTCTTCGCGATCGGCGGCAGCAGCCTCGCCGCCGCCCAGCTGACCACGCGGCTGCGTACCCGCTACCCGAGCGCCGCCGTCCTCGACATCTACCAGCAGCCCGTGCTGCGGAAGTTGGCGCGGCATCTGGAGAAGTCGGCGCAGGACGACGGTGCCGAGCGGACCGTCGCTCCGGTCCCGGTTCGCGCCCAGGTGGTCCAGCTCCTGGTGCTCCTCCCCCTGTTCACGCTGCTCGGGCTGCGCTGGAGCGTGGCGCTCGCCGCCCTCGGGAATCTGCTGCCCGCCTACTCCTGGCTGCCGAGCGCCCCTTGGTGGCTCGTCGGGGCCGGGGCGCTGCTCTTCTTCAGCCCGCCGGGGCGGCTGGCGCTCGCGGCGGGCGGGGCGCGGTTGCTGCTGAGGGGTGTGCAGCCGGGGCGGTACGCGCGCGGTGGCGGCGTGCATCTTCGGCTCTGGGCCGCCGAGCGGCTGGCCGAGTTCAGCGGGGCGACCTCGCTGACCGGGTCGTGGCTGGAGCGGTACGCGCGGGCGCTGGGCGCCAAGATCGGTCCCGACGTGGACCTGCACTCGCTGCCGCCGGTCACCGGCATGCTCAAGCTGGGGCGGGGCGCGGCCGTGGAGTCCGAGGTGGACCTGTCCGGCTGGTGGCTGGACGGCGACCGGCTGGAGATCGGCCCGGTCCGGGTCGGTGGGCACGCCGTCGTCGGCACGCGCAGCATGCTCTTCCCGGGCGCCCGGGTCGGCAAGCGAGCCGAGGTGGCGCCGGGCTCGGCCGTCACCGGTCAGATCCCGACCGGCCAGCGCTGGGCGGGCGCGCCCGCGGTCAAGCTCGGCAAGGCGAAGCGGAACTGGCCGAAGGAACGGCCGGTGCGGGGCACGTACTGGCGAGTGATGTACGGCGTGGCGGGCTTCGGGCTGACGATGCTGCCGGTACTGGCGGGCGCGGTGGCGCTCCTCGTGGGCCACGGCTTCGTCGCCCCCGGCGCCGGGCTCGGCGAGGCCCTCGAGGGCGCGGCCCTCGCCCTCGTCCCGGCGACGCTCGCCTTCGGGCTGGCGTACGCGCTGCTGCTCCTGATCGCCGTACGACTGCTCAGCCTGGGTCTGCGCGAGGGTACGCACCCCACCCACAGCCGGATCGGCTGGCAGGCCTGGACGGTCACGCAGCTGATGGACCGCTCGCGCGAGACGCTGTTCCCGCTGTACGCCGGGCTGGTGACGCCGGTGTGGCTGCGGCTGCTCGGGATGCGGATCGGGCGGGGTGCCGAGGTGTCGACCGTGCTCGCGCTGCCGAGCCTGACGACGGTCGGCGAGGGCGCGTTCCTGGCCGACGACACGCTGACCGCGCCGTACGAGCTCGGTGGCGGCTGGATGCGGATCGGGCGGGCGGAGATCGGGCGGCGGGCCTTCCTCGGGAACTCGGGGATGACCGCGCCGGGGCGGTCGGTGCCGGACGGCGGTCTGGTGGGTGTGCTGTCGGCGACGCCCAAGAAGGCGAAGAAGGGCAGCTCGTATCTGGGGCTGCCGCCGGTGAAGCTGCCGCGTGCGGCGGCCGCCGGTGACCAGAGCCGCACGTACGAGCCGCCGGCGCGGCTGCTGTGGGCGCGCGGGCTGGTGGAGCTGTGCCGGATCGTGCCGGTCTTCTGCTCGGCGGGGATCGCCGTGCTGACGGTCGCGGCGCTGAGCGCGCTGAGCACCCTGGGTGCGTGGGCGCCCCTGCTGTCGGGGCTCGTGCTGCTCGGGGCCGGGATCGCGGCGGGGCTGCTGTCCGTCGTGGCGAAGTGGACGCTCGTGGGGCGGCACCGCAGCGGGGAGCACCCGCTGTGGAGCGGGTTCGTGTGGCGCAACGAGCTGGCGGACACGTTCGTCGAGGTCGTGGCCGTGCCGTGGCTGGCCGGTTCGGTGCCGGGTACGCCCGTGATGACGGCGTGGCTGCGCGGGCTCGGGGCGCGGATCGGGCGGGGTGTGTGGGTGGAGAGCTACTGGCTGCCCGAGACGGACCTGGTGACGCTGGAGGACGCGGCGACGGTCAACCGGGGCTGCGTGCTCCAGACGCACCTCTTCCACGACCGGATCTTGCGGACGGATACTGTGGTCCTCCGTGAGGGCGCGACGCTGGGTCCTGGCGGAATCGTCCTGCCCGGCAGCACGGTCGGGGCCCGTACGACTCTGGGTCCGGCGTCGCTGGTGATGGCGTCGGAGTCCGTTCCCGACGACACCCGCTGGCTGGGCAATCCGATCGAGTCATGGCGTTCCTGAGGACGCTGCGCGGCTCGTTCGGGTCAGGGCCGAAGGACGGTACACCGGCACGACGTTCGAGCACAGCGCAGGGAGCAGACTCAGCAGTGACCGTTCAGCAGGCAGTGGGTCCGGACCCGTACTTTCCGGCCAACGGCGATCCCCGATACCGGGTGCACCGCTACGAGCTCGCGCTGGACTACCGCCCCGGCCCCAACCGGCTGTCCGGGACGGCCCGGATCAACGCCATAGCGGGACGGTCGCCGCTCGCGGAGTTCGTGTTGAATCTCGCCGACTTCAAGATCGGCCGAGTGCGGGTGGACGGCCGTCAGCCGCACTACACGCACCGGGGCGGGCGACTGCGTGTCCGCCCCGCGAAGCCGATCCGGGCCGGGGCCGCCTTCACGGTGGAGGTGCACTGGTCGGGCAACCCCAAGCCGGTCGCCAGCCCCTGGGGCGGGCTCGGCTGGGAGGAGCTGGAGGACGGGGCGCTGGTGGCGAGCCAGCCGGTCGGGGCGCCGTCCTGGTACCCGTGCAACGACCGGCCCGCCGACAAGGCGTCGTACCAGATCTCGGTCACCACGCCGTCCGCGTACGCGGTGGTGGCGGGCGGGCGTCTGCTGACCCGCACGACGAAGGCCTCGACGACCACCTGGGTGTACGAGCAGTCCGCGCCGACGTCCAGCTATCTGGTCGGGTTGTCGATCGGCAAGTACCAGACGGTGCTGCTGGGCGATCCGGGGCTGGTCGGCGTACCGCAGCACGGGCACATCCCGGCGCATCTCCTGCCGGAGTTCTCCCGGGACTTCGCGCGGCAGCCCCGGATGATGGACCTGTTCCAGGAGCTGTTCGGGCCGTACCCCTTCGACGAGTACGCGGTCGTGGTGACCGAGGAGGAACTCGATGTCCCCGTCGAGGCACAGGGGTTGTCGCTGTTCGGCGCCAACCACGTGGACGGGGCGCGGGGTTCGGAGCGGCTGGTCGCGCACGAGCTGGCCCACCAGTGGTTCGGCAACAGCGTGTCCATCGCCGACTGGCGGCACATCTGGCTGAACGAGGGGTTCGCCAAGTACGCCGAGTGGTTGTGGTCGGAGCGCTCGGGCGGCCGTACGGCCCATCAACTCGCGGCGACGGCCCACCGTTTGCTGTCCTCCCTCCCCCAGGACCTCCGGCTGGCGGACCCCGGCCGCAAGTCCATGTTCGACGACCGTCTCTACGAACGCGGCGGCCTCACCCTGCACGCGGTGCGGTGCGCGATGGGCGACCCCGACTTCTTCCGGATGCTGCGGGGTTGGGCCTCGCTGCACCGGGGCGGTTCGGTGAGCACGACGACGTTCACGGCGCACGTGGCCCGCTTCGCGGCCGAGCCGCTGGACGAGCTGTTCGAGGCGTGGGTGTACGGGGTGGCGCTGCCGCCGTTGCCCATGCCCGAGACACGGGCGGCCGTCTAGCACAATGGCCGCCATGACCACGCGTTCCTGCCCCTGCGGGCTGCCTCAGGCGTACGACCAGTGCTGCGGTCGCCGGCACTCCGGTGCCGCCGCTCCCACCGCAGAGGCGCTCATGCGGTCGCGCTACAGCGCCTTCGTGAAGCGGGACGAGGGGTATCTGCTGCGGACCTGGCATCCGCGGACGCGACCCGCGCGGGTCGAGTTCGATCCGGGGATGCGGTGGACGGGGCTGGAGATCCTCGGCACGAGCGACGGGTCGGCGTTCCACACCACCGGGACCGTGACCTTCCGCGCCTCGTTCCGGGGCGGGTCGCTGCATGAGCGGAGCCGGTTCGAGCGGGTCGACGGGGCCTGGGTCTACGTGGACGGGGAGTTCCTCGACGACGACCGGTGAGGGACCGGCGGGCTACGGCGCCAGTATGTCCAGTTCCTGCAGCGCGCCGACCGTGATCTCCCGGGTCAGGGCTTCCGCGCGGGTCGCGTCGCCCGCTCTGACCGCTTCGGCGACCTGGACGTGCAGGGTGACGGCGGCCGGGTCGGGGTCCTCGAACATGACCTCGTGGTGGGTGCGGCCGGCCAGGACCTCGGCGACGACGTCACCGAGGCGGGCGAACATCTCGTTGCCGGAGGCGTTGAGGATGACGCGGTGGAAGGCGATGTCGTGGATCAGGTAACCCTCGAGCTGGTGACCTCGTGAGTGGGCCACCATCCCCAGGGCGCACTCGGTGAGTTCGGCGCACTGGTCGGCCGTGGCGTACTTGGCCGCGAGGCCCGCGGCGATCGGTTCGATCGCGGAGCGCAGCACCGTGAGGGAGCGCAGCTGGCGGGGGCGGTCGGCGCCGGCCAGGCGCCAGCGGATGACCTGGGGGTCGTAGACGTTCCACTCTTTCGTGGGACGGACCGTCACGCCCACGCGGCGGCGGGACTCGACGAGGTGCATGGACTCCAGGACCCGCACCGCCTCGCGCATGACGGAACGTGAGACGTCGAAGCTCTGTGCCAGCTCGTCGGTGCGCAGGACACTGCCCGGCGGGTACTCGCCCGCGGTGATCGCGGGGCCGAGTGTCTCCAGTACACGGCCGTGCAACCCGCGGCCCGATGTGCTCATGCACTCAGCGTACGGGGCACGTCACAGGATCAAAAAGTCAGACTTATTTGTCACAGACTCTTGAATTCGTCGTACCTAATGGGTTTCAGTGTGGCCGACGTCAGATGTCGGCGTCGGATGTCGAGGAAGACAGCGAGGCAGTGATGCGTACCCCTCACGTCGTCGTGGTGATGGGCGTCGCCGGCACGGGCAAGACCACGATCGGTCCCCTGCTCGCGGCCCGGCTCGGCGTTCCGTACGCCGAGGGTGACGATTTCCACCCGCAGGCCAACATCGACAAGATGTCGGCCGGCACTCCGCTCGAGGACGCGGACAGGTGGCCGTGGCTCGACGCCATCGGCGACTGGGCGCACGGGCGGGCCGGGCTCGGCGGAGTGGTCAGCTGTTCGGCGCTGAAGCGGTCCTACCGCGACCGGCTCAGGGCCGCCGCTCCCGACGTCGTGTTCGTGCACCTCGCGGGCGACCGGGCCCTGATCGAGGACCGAATGACGCACCGTCAGGGTCACTTCATGCCGACCGCGCTCTTGGACTCCCAGTTCGCCACGCTCCAGCCGCTCCAGGCGGACGAGGCGGGAGTCGCCGTGGACGTCTCCGGCAGCCCGGAGGAGATCACCGAGCGAGCCGCCGAGGCGCTGGACGCGCTTCCGACGACGCCTCTCCCCGACGCACCCCGGTAACACCCCTCCCCCGTCCCCGTACCTGCAAGGGAACTCCCCCCGTGACCAGACTCAGTGTCGAGATGCTGGCAGCGGACGCACCCGAGCCGATCACCTCGGCCGGCCACGCTCAGCTGGGCTTCGCCGTACTGGCGGGCATCGCCGTCATCGTCCTGCTCATCACCAAGTTCAAGCTCCACGCCTTCCTGTCGCTGACCATCGGGTCACTGGCGCTCGGCGCGTTCGCCGGGGCGCCGCTCGACAAGACCATCACCAGCTTCACCACCGGACTCGGCTCCACGGTCGCCGGTGTGGGCGTGCTGATCGCGCTGGGCGCGATCCTCGGCAAGATGCTCGCCGACTCGGGCGGCGCCGACCAGATCGTCGACACGATCCTCGCGAAGGCGAACGGCCGCACGATGCCCTGGGCGATGGTGCTGATCGCCTCGGTGATCGGTCTGCCGCTGTTCTTCGAGGTCGGCGTGGTGCTGCTGATCCCGGTCGTGCTGATGGTCGCCAAGCGGGGCAACTACTCGCTGATGCGGATCGGCATCCCGGCGCTCGCCGGTCTGTCCGTGATGCACGGCCTGGTCCCGCCGCACCCCGGTCCGCTCGTCGCGATCGACGCGGTCCAGGCCAACCTCGGCGTCACGCTGGCGCTCGGCGTCCTGGTCGCCATACCGACCGTGATCATCGCCGGTCCGCTGTTCTCCCGGTACGCGGCCCGCTGGGTGGACGTCCCCGCCCCGGACCGCATGGTCCCGCAGCGCGCCTCCGAGGAGCTGGAGCGGACTCCCGGCTTCGGCGCCACCCTCGCCACGATCCTCCTGCCGGTCGTCCTGATGCTCTCCAAGGCCCTGGTCGACATCGTCATCGACGACCCGACGCACGCCGTGCAGCGCGCCTTCGACGTCATCGGCTCCCCGCTGATCGCCCTGCTCGCCGCCGTGCTGGTGGGCATCTTCACGCTGCTGCGACCCGCCGGGTTCGCCAAGGAGCGGGTCTCCCAGCTCGTCGAGAAGGGCCTCGCGCCCATCGCCGGCATCCTGCTGATCGTCGGCGCGGGCGGTGGCTTCAAGCAGACGCTGATCGACTGCGGCGTCGGCCAGATGATCCTGGACATCTCCAAGGACTGGTCGATCCCGGCCCTGCTGCTGGCCTGGCTGATCGCGGTGGCGATCCGGCTGGCGACCGGTTCGGCGACGGTGGCCACGATCTCGGCGGCCGGCCTCGTCGCCCCGCTCGCGGCCGACATGTCGACGACCCACACAGCCCTGCTCGTCCTGGCCATCGGCGCCGGCTCGCTGTTCTTCAGCCATGTCAACGACGCCGGGTTCTGGCTGGTGAAGGAGTACTTCGGTCTGACCGTCGGTCAGACGCTCAAGACCTGGTCGGTCATGGAGACGATCATCTCCGTGGTCGCGGGCGGCGTTGTCCTGCTCCTCTCGCTGATCATCTAGGAGTACGGCGATGAGTCACCCCCTGTTCGACATCAGCGGCCGGACCGCCCTGGTCACCGGCTCCAGCCGGGGCATCGGACTCGCCCTGGCCCGCGGGCTCGCGGAGGCGGGCTGCCGGGTCGTCCTCAACGGGCGGGACGGCGACCGGCTCGCCAAGGCCGCCGCGGAACTGCCCGGTGACGTCCACACGGCCCTGTTCGACGTCACCGACGGCTCGTCGGTGCGGGACGGCATGGCGGACGTCGAGGAACGGGTCGGTCCGCTCGACATCCTCGTCAACAACGCGGGCATGCAACTGCGCGCCCCGCTCCTGGAGTTCACCGACTCGGACTGGCACCGGATCCTGGACACCAACCTGACCAGCGCCTTCCTGGTCGGCAGGGAGGCCGCCCGCCGGATGACGGAACGCGGCCACGGCAAGATCATCAACATCTGCTCGCTGCAGAGCGAGGTGGCCCGGCCCGGCATCGCGCCCTACGCCGCCACCAAGGGCGCGCTGAAGATGCTCACCAAGGGCATGTGCGCGGACTGGGGGCCCTACGGCGTCCAGGTCAACGGGCTCGGCCCCGGCTACATCGAGACCGAGCTGACCAGGCCCCTCGTCGAGGACGAGGAGTTCAGCGCGTGGGTGCGGCGACGCACCCCGGCCGGGCGCTGGGGCCGTACGGAGGACCTGGTCGGCGGGGTGCTGTTCCTGGCCTCGCCCGCCGCGGACTTCGTCGGCGGGCAGGTGCTGTATGTCGACGGCGGCATGACGAGCGTGCTGTGACCGGCGGGGAGACTGTGATGCTGGGTTGTGTGATCCACGGTCAGGACGACCTGCGGGTCGACGAGCTGAAGGCGCCGGCGCCGGGTCCGGGGCAGGCGCTGGTCGCCGTCCGCTACGGCGGGATCTGCGGCTCCGACCTCCACTACTGGCGGCACGGCGGAGTCGGTGACTTCCGGCTGCGGGAGCCGATGCTGCTGGGCCACGAGGTGGTCGGGACGGTCCTGTCGTACGGCGACGGCGTGTCAGGTCCGGTCGCGGGTACAGCCGTTGCCGTGCACCCGGCCGGTCCCTGCGGGGTGTGTCCGGAGTGCGCGGACGGGCGGCGGAACGTCTGCCGGGACACCCGCTACCTCGGCAGCGCGGCCCGCTTCCCGCACGTCCAGGGCGGCTTCGCGGCCCAGGTGGTCGTCCCCGCCGAGCAGTTGCGGCCGCTGCCGGCCGGGCTGGGCCTGCGCCGCGCGGCGCTCGCCGAGCCGCTGTCGGTGGCGCTGCACGCGGTGCGGCGGGCCGGGGACGTGCGCGGCCGGCACGTCCTGGTCACCGGGGCCGGTCCCATCGGGTGCCTCGTGGTCGCGGCGGCGAAGGCCGCGGGCGCCGCGCACGTGACGGCGACGGACCTGCTTCCGGCGGCGCTGCGGTACGCCCGGGCCGCGGGCGCCGACACCGTCGTACGGGCCGACGCCCCGTCCGATCCCGGCTGGCCGCCGGAGGTCGACGTCGCCGTGGAGGCCTCCGGGGTGGCGGCCGGGCTGAACGCGTGCCTGGGGCGGGTGCGGCGCGGTGGGGTCGTCGTGCAGCTCGGGATGCTGCCGCCGGGGCCGAGTCCGTTCGCGGGGAACCTGGTGGTGAGCCGGGAGATCGAACTGCGGGGCGCGTTCCGCTTCGACGGCGAGTTCGACGAGGCGCTGGACCTGCTCGCCGCCGAGCCCGCGTTCGACGCCCTGGTCAGCTCGGTGGTGCCGGTGACGGAGGCCGAGACCGCGTTCGCGCTGGCCGCGGACCGGGGCCGGTCGTGCAAGGTGCTGCTGGACTTCGGCACCTGAGGGCACTGCCTGAGGACCCTCCGTGTGGACCCTGCGTGTGGACGTCGGCCCAGGGCGCCGACCGGTGAAGCCCGCTTCCGGTCGGCGCTCAGGGCCGCCACAACCGATGTTCGCGCTCCGCCCACTCCCGGCTCACCGAGCCGGTGCGCATCCCCCGCCGCGCCTCCGGGTCGCCCAGAGCCATCCCGATGTGCCCCGCCAGGACGATGCCGATGGTCAGGGCCAGCCAGTCGTGGACGAAGGTCGCGCTGGTGCGCCACATCAGCGGGGTGAGGTGGGTGAACCACATCAGCAGGCCGGTGCCGAGCATGACGAGGGTGGCTCCGGCGATCCAGGCCGCGTACACCTTCTGGCCCGCGTTGAACTTGCCCGCCGGGCGGACCGCCCGTCGTCGGTCGCGTCGAAGCGCGGCGCGCAGCCAGACCCTGTCGTGCGGGCCGAAACGGTTCAGGAAGCGCAGGTCCGCGCGGAACGCACGGGAGGCGAGACCGGCCAGGACCGGCACGGGCAGGGCGAGGCCCGCCCACTCGTGGACGCGGACGACCAGCTCGCGGCGGCCGACGAGTTCGGCGAGCTGGGGGACGTAGAGACAGGCCGCCGTCACCACGCACACGCCCATCAGGAGGGCCGTGGTGCGGTGCACCCACCGTTCGGCGCGGGTGAAGCGGCGGACCCTTGTGGTCACCGGGGTGTCAGCTCGTAGGGTCATCGTCCCGCCCGTTCGAACGGCCCACCCAGGCGTCGACGTCGTAGCCCCGGTCCTCCCAGTAGCCCGGCCGCACGTCCTCGGTGACGGTGATGCCGGAGAGCCACTTGGCGGACTTGTAGAAGTACATGGGAGCCACGTAGAGGCGGACCGGGCCGCCGTGGGAGTGGCCGAGGTCCTTGTCCTGCATGCGCAGGGCGACCAGGACGTCCGCGCGGCGGGCCTGGTCGAGCGTAAGGCTCTCGGTGTAGGTGCCGTCGAAGCAGGTGAAACGCACCGCCCCGGCCGAGGGGCGCACTCCCGCGGCGTCCAGGAGCCGGGACAGGCGTACCCCCTCGAAGGGGGTGTCGGGGACCCGCCAGCCGGTGACGCACTGGACGTCCTTGACCATGCGGGTCTGCGGCAGCGCGCGCAGGTCGGCCAGGGTGTAGGTCTGCGGCCGGTCGACGAGGCCGTCGACGGTGAGGCGGTAGTTCTCGGCGTTCTTGCGGGGCACCGAGGAGGTGACCGAGTAGTAGCGGAAGCCGCCGCCGTTGGGGAGCAGACCGGTCAGGCCGGTGGGGTCCTTGTCGGCGGCGGTGCCGAGGAAGGCCTCCAGGCCGCGTTGCAGTGTGGGCGCGGCGACGACGCCCAGCGCGCCCAGACCGAGGGTGCCGAGGAAGACCCGGCGGCCGACGGGGGTGCCCCGTGCCTCGGGCCGGCCCGTGCCCGCTTCGTCCGGTTCTTCGGGCTGTTCGGAGTTCACGGGTTCATTCGAGCACCCCCGACCCGGGGGCGGCCAGGGGTCGCGGGTGCTCGTCAGGGTTCCGTAATCACTTCTTACGTGGATCCCGGGTGGTCACGACGTCTTCCCGGCCGCTTTCTCCAGTTGGAACGCCTCGTTGCCGAGCCCGATGCGGGCGTGCGCCTCGGGTGCCCGGGAGCGCAGGAGGAGGCCCTGGGCCAGGCCCGTCACCAGGGCGAGGCCGATGATCCCGGGCAGGACCCAGCTCAGGGCCGAGCCGGGGCCGGCGCCGACCAGGACGTCGAAGTCCTTGACCGTGTAGCCCGCGATCACCAGGAGGGCGATTCCCGCGACGGCCGAAGTGGCCAGGCGCCAGGCCTGGGCGCCCGCGGCGCCGCGGCGGGCGAAGAACACGATGACCGAGAGGGAAGCCGCCGCCATCAGCACGATCACGCCGAGCGCGCCGATGTTGCCGCACCACGTGAACAGGTGCAGGACGGGTGCGGTGGGGTCACCGGACGGCTTGTCGTCGGCGACCGCGAAGGCGGCCACGACCAGCACGGAAACGGCCGTCTGGAGCAGGGAGCCGGTGCCGGGGGCGCCGCTCGTGCCGGTGGTGCGGCCGAAGGCGGCGGGCAGCAGACCCTCGCGGCCCATGGCGAAGGCGTACCGGGCGACGACGTTGTGGAAGCTGAGCAGGGCCGCGAACATGCCGGTCACGAACAGGATGTGCAGGACGTCCGTGAAGGTGCCGCCGAGCCGGGACTCGGTGAGGGAGAAGAGCAGTCCGGCACTCTGCTGCTGTGCCTGGCCGACGATCGCCGAGGGGCCGGTGGCGACGGTGAGGGCCCAGCTGCTGAGCGCGAAGAAGACGGCGACCCCGCCGACCGCCAGGAACATCACGCGCGGCACCAGGACGTGCGGGCGGCTGGTCTCCTCGGCGTACACGGGTGCCTGCTCGAAGCCGAGGAAGGCGGCGATGCAGAAGCACAGGGCGGTGCCGAGGCCGGCGCCGGTGAGCGTGTCCGGGTTGAAGGCGTGCAGCGACAGACCCTGGGGGCCCGGGTCCGTGACGGCCGCGATGTCGAAGATCACGACCAGGGCGACCTCGACGACCAGCAGGACGCCGAGCACGCGCGCGTTGACGTCGATCTTCAGCCGGCCCAGCGCGCCGACGACCAGTGCGGCCGCCAGCGCCGGAATCCACCAGGCGATCTCGAGGTCGGCGTAGGTGGCGAACAGACCGGAGACCTCGAAGCCGAAGATGCCATAGATGCCGACCTGGAGCGCGCTGTAGGCGACGAGGGCGACCAGGGCGGCGCTCGCGCCGGCGGTGCCGCCGAGGCCGCGGGAGATGTACGCGTAGAAGGCGCCCGCGTTGTGGACGTGCCGGCTCATCTCCGCGTAGCCGATGCCGAAGAGGGCCAGGACGACGCCGAGGGCGACGAAGAGGAGGGGCTGCCCGACGATGCCCATCACCGCGAATGTGGTGGGCATGACACCCGCGACGACCATGAGGGGGGCGGTCGCGGCGAGAACGGAGAGCAGCAGGCCACCGGTGCCGAGGCGGTCGGAGCGCAGGGCACGCTCCTGGCCCTTGAACGTGCTGATGCCGCCCGGGGCAGTTCTGCTGGTGCTCGAACTGTCCGTCGTCCTGTCCGTTGTCACGGGGAGACCGTCCTTTTCCGGTGAATGGGGCGTTACGCCGTGCCGAGCGCGGCGGCGCGCGCGGCACGGAAGGCGGGGTGGGGGTCGCGGTCCGGGTACGACCACGGCGCCGGGGTCACGTGCTCGCCGATGCGGTGGAAGAGGGCGGCGGCCTCGGCACCCCTGCCCTCGCAGACCTTGGCGTGGGCGAGGAAGTTGAGGTCGACCAGTCGGCGGGGGTGCCCCTCGTGCTCCCACTCCAGCCACCAGTCGAAGGCGGCCTTCATCACCTGCCGGGCCCGGCGTCCGCTCCAGTGCCCGGAGGCGGCCGGGTCGGAGGGCTCGTGCCCGTCGGCGGCCAGCACGCGGTAGCGCTCGGCGTGCGCGACGACCGGGAGGATCGCGAGCGGTGAGTCGGCGGGGGCCCGCTCGGCGGCCCAGTGGGCGAAGTCGTACACCCCGTGCAGGGGGTCCGGGCCGGTGCCGGAGCGGCTCTCGGCCAGGCGGGCGACCATCAGGTGGTGGGCGTGGTGGTGGTCGGCGTACCGGGCCCGGATCTCGCCGAAGAGCCGGACGACCTCCTCGCCGGTGCCGAGGCTCTTCTCCAGCATGAGCAGGCCCAGCCAGGGGGTCGGGTCGGCCGGCGCGTGCGCGGCGGCGGACCGGCAGGCCTCGCGGGCCCGGTCCGGTTTCTCCTTGCCCCGCAGGGCCCGCCGGACCTGGGCCAGGGCGAGCAGGACGGCCGCGTCGACGGAGTCGGGCTCGGCGAGCAGCCAGTCACCGGCCCACGCGGCGCTGTAGGGCTCCAGGGCGAGCACCGTCAACCGGTGCCCCCGCCGGTCCCAGTCGTCCCCCGTCCACGCGAGCAGCGCACGAGCGGCCTGCCACCGCCCCTGTCTGAGAGCGGCACGCGCGGCGACGAGTTCGGCGTCGTCGAGGGCGGCGTCGAGCGCCTGGGCGGCGGCGCGGTGACGACTGCGCCCGAGGGGTGGCGGGGGTGGGGACACCGCGGGGACTTCCTCACGCGGCGCGGCTCGCTGTCGGTGTGCGGCCGACTTGGCGGCCGGCCTTCTGGTCTGGACGTTTCGGCTTGCCATCAGCTGATCACGCACAGCCAATCCCCAGCCAACGCTTTTCGTCAAGGGGCCTACGGGTGTTACACGCGTCAACTTGCCTGGCCTGAAAGGGACTTGTGAGGCAGGCCGGACAGGCCGAGCACGAATTGCCGGAAATGTCTGTGTCCCACGCCATGGCGCGGAGGCGCGAGAGCACGCACCATGGCTGGACGGTCGCGCACCCTCCCCGGCCGGGTGGGGGCGGCGGGATCGAGTCAACCGCCCGGTTCCCGGACACTCCCCCAGGCAATGGCGGGCCCCGGGACGCTACAGTCGGCGCCCACTCACCCCCGTGGCGCCGCCGGATGATCGAGGTACGCAGCGTGTCGGTCCTGGTTCTTGTTCTCGCCGTGAGCGCGGCCTGCTGTCTGGGCTTCGGGTTCGTGCTCCAGCAGAACGCCGCCCGGCAGGCCCCGCTGAGCGACTTCCTGTCGCCCCGGCTGCTGCTCGACCTGATGAAGGTGCCGCGCTGGCTCGGCGGCATCGGTCTGATGGTGGCGGGCATGGTCCTCGGGGCGATCGCGCTGAGCCAGGGCGAGATCTCCCTGGTGGAGCCGCTCCTCGCGACGAACCTGGTGTTCGCCCTCGCCCTGTCCCGCAAGCAGAGCAAGCAGCCGCTGGGCCGCCAGGGCTGGGCGGGCCTCCTGCTGCTCGCGGGCGGGGTGACCGCGTTCATCGTGGCGGGCGAGCCGCGCGGCGGCACCGCGGTCCCCGACCCCCTGCGCCACTGGCTGATCATCGGCGTGATGATCGGCCTCGCCCTGCTGCTCACCACCTACGCCAAGCGCTCCCGGCTGAGCTCCGGCCCGGTCCTGCTCGCGCTGGCCGCCGGTCTGCTGTACGGCGTCCAGGACGCGCTGACCCGGGTGAGCGGCCAGCGCTTCTCCGAGGGCGGCCTCGTGGAGCTGCTGACCGGCTGGCAGCCGTACGCCGTGCTGGCGCTCGGCGTCACCGGTCTCATCCTGGTGCAGAGCGCCTTCGAGACCGCTCCCCTGCGGAGGTCTCTGCCCGCCCTGACCGCGGCCCAGCCGCTGGCCGGGATCATCTGCGGCGTCGGCTTCCTCGGCGACCGGCTGCGGACCGACACGGGCGCGCTGGCCTGGGAGGCGGCGGGTCTCGCGGCGATCGTCGGCGGCATCGTGCTCCTCGGCATGCACCCGGCGATGCCGTGCACGCAGACCGAGCGGGCGCGGGACCTTCAGCCGACTGAGGCTCGGGCCTGACTCGGCCCCGGCCCCTGCTTGGATGGGGCCATGAGCGCTGCTGACGAGATCCTCGACATCGTCGACGAGAACGACAAGGTCATCGGACAGTCCCCGCGCGGCGAGGTGTACGCCAGGGGTCTGCGCCACCGCTGCGTGTTCATCCAGGCCCGGGACGCCGAGGGCCGGATCTTCGTACACCGCCGCACGTCCACCAAGCTGGTCTTCCCGTCCCTGTACGACATGTTCGTCGGCGGAGTGGTCGGCGCGGGCGAGTCCTACGACGACGCGGCCCTGCGCGAGGCCGAGGAGGAACTGGGCGTGAGCGGGCTCCCGCGCCCCGAGTACCTCTTCAAGTTCCTCTACGACGACGGCGCCGGCCAGACGTGGTGGTCCTCGGTGTACGAGGTCCGCTGCGACCTTCCGGTCCGTCCGCAGGCCGAAGAGGTGGCCTGGCACGACTTCCTGCCGGAGGACGAGGTGCCGCGCCGGCTGACGGAGTGGGAGTGGGTGCCGGACGGGCTGGCCGCGTACGAGCGGCTGCGGGCCTACCGGTCGACGGGCTGAGCCGGCGGCCTCTCCGAGGAGGGCCCGGCGTACCGGGCGGGGGTGTGCATCCCCCCGCTCAGCGGGGGCTGCTGCCGGGACGGGCCGGCAGAGGCTCTCCCAGAAGGGGTGGTCGAGGAACCGCTCGACCGCCTCGGGAGCATCCTCTGCCGTCAGCCCTCCAACGCCTCGCCGCCCGCCGCGTGCATGTCCGCCAGGTCCGCCAGGTCCGCCAGGTCCGCATCGAACGCCTCGGGGTCGTTCGCGAACCCGTCCCGGACCGGGCCGAAGTACGCCGGTCGGAACCCGGGCAGGTCGAGCAGGTGCCCGGCGGGGGCGATGCCCCACCCGGCTGCGCGCACCCGGCCGGTGACGTGGGACATTCATGCCCCGGACGCCGGCGGGCGGCACCGACAGCACCCCGTGACAGTGCCCCGGTAGGGTCCTTCACGTGATCGGTTTCGCACGCAACGTCCGGCTGTGGTTCGCCCCCCAGGAGATCCGGCAGGAAGGCGGCACCCCCGACTACCGTTTCTCGCTGGCGAACGAACGCACCTTCCTGGCCTGGCTGCGCACCGCGCTCGCGCTGATCGGCGGCGGCTTCGCCGTGGACCAGTTCCTGCCGGACCTGCGCTGGGGCTGGCGGGTCGGGCTCGCGCTCGCGCTGCTCGTGGCGGGCGTGCTGTGCTCGCTGCGGGCGGTCAACCACTGGGTGCGCTGCGAGCGGGCCATGCGACGGGGCGAGGACCTGCCGGTGTCCCGGTTCCCGGCGCTGCTGAGCCTCGCGGTCGCGGTGGTGGCCGTCGCGATGGTCGTCGTGGTGCTCGTCGGGTGGGAGGGGTGAGCGCGGCGCCGGTCCGGACGGCCTCGGACCGGGACCCCGGGCTTCAGCCCGAGCGGACCCGGCTGGCCTGGCGGCGTACGACCCTGTCCAGCACCGCCGCCGCCCTGCTCGCCCTGAAGACCACGCTGCACGGCGGGGCCTCGGCGTCCGGAATCGTCCTCGGCGCCCTGTCCTGCGGCCTCTGGCTGGCCTTCCTGCTGGTCGCGCACCGCCGCATCCGCGTCCTGTCCGCCACGAGCAGCCCGACGGCACTCTCCCCCCGGCACGCGACGGCGGGGGCACTGCTGACGGTGGGGCTAGCGGTGTGCGCGGCGGCACTGGTCCTCTAGGGCGCTGCCGTCCAGGCCCTGCGGTCCGGGCCCCGCCGTCCAGGCCCTGCGGTCAAGCTCCTCCCCTGCCTGCCGCGCAGCTTGCGGGATGCTGCCGGGAGCGCCCACGACCAGCCCGACGGCACTCACCCCCTGGCACGCGACGGCGGAGGCACCGCAGACGGTGCGGC
>NZ_JBHXSG010000065.1:22153-48700 GCF_042714835.1 Streptomyces sp. NPDC058678
CTCGCGGTGTGCGCGGCGTCGCTGCTCCTCCAGGGCGCTGCCGTCCAGGCCCCGCCGTCAAGCTCCTCCCCCGCCTGCCGCGCAGCGCCTGGCGCAGGCTCGCGGGATGCTGCCGGGGAGCGCCCACGACCAGCCCGACGGCACTCACCCCCTGGCACGCGACGGCGGAGGCACCGCAGACGGTGCGGCTCGCGGTGTGCGCGGCGTCGCTGCTCCTCCAGGGCGCTGCCGTCCAGGCCCCGCCGTCAAGCTCCTCCCCCGCCTGCCGCGCAGCGCCTGGCGCGCAGGCTCGCGGTGCTGCAAGGGAGCGCCCACGTGACCGCTACCCCATGGCCCTCGCCTTGGGCACGCCGGACGCCCTGCGGCTCGCCCCTGTCGACGGCTGTAGACAGGCCCGAGCGGCCCGCTCCTCAGGGTGCCCGGATGCCGGCGCGGCCACAGGCAACGCGGCCCGGATCCTCGTACGCGACTCCATGGGCCCCCCCTCGGGGGTACTCGAACGCCACGTATGCCCGAATAGCCCGATACGCGGCGTTCGCGTGGCAGCCTGTCCGACGTCATCGCCCGCACCCCCGAAGGTGAGCATCATGACCACCCTCCACCAGGAACACGCCTCCCACCCGCACACGCACGGCCCGGACTGCGGCCACGCCGAGGTGCCGCACGGCGACCACGTCGACTACGCGCACGACGGGCACATGCACCGCGAGCACGGCGGCCACTGGGACGAGTGCGAAGCCGACGGGCACGTCGCGCACGAGGGCCACGACCACCGGCACGGGCAGGACTGCGGGCACGAGAGCGTCCTGCACGGCGACCACGTGGACTACCTCCACGACGGTCACCGGCACGCCCAGCACGAGGGCCACTGGGACGATCACTGAGCCGACCCGGCCGAGAAGTCACCGCCGACAGCTCCCTGGGCGCCCTGCGGGGGAGCTGTCGGCCTATGGTGGCCCCGATCACGTTCCGCTCCACTACTGGACTACATACCGACCGGTCGGCATCATTGGTCGCGTTGAATTCGCCCGTCCGTAGGAGCAACGAATGAGCCCCGACCACCCGCCCGGACTCGATCTCGACCGGCTGCGCGGCGTGCTCGACCGCGAGCGTCCCGGCCTGGTGCACGGCCCCCTGACCGGCCGGCTGATCGAGGGCGGACGGTCGAACCTCACCTACGCGGTCTCCGACGGCACCTCGAAGTGGGTCGTACGGCGGCCCCCGCTCGGCCACGTGCTCGCCACCGCGCACGACATGAAGCGCGAGCACCGGGTGATCAGCGCACTGCACCCGACGAACGTGCCGGTGCCACGCCCCGTGCTGCTGTGCGAGGACGACGAGGTGCTCGGGGCGTCCTTCTACGTCATGGAGTTCGTGGCCGGGACGCCGTACCGCACGGCCGACCAGCTCGCCCCGCTCGGCCCCGAGCGCACCCGGGGTGCCGTGCTGGCCCTGGTGGACACGCTCGTGGAGCTGCACGCGGTGGACCCTGCCGAGGTGGGTCTCGGCGACTTCGGCCGCCCCGAGGGCTTCCTGGACCGGCAGCTGCGGCGCTGGGGCAAGCAACTGGACGCCTCCCGCAACCGTGAGCTGGCCGGCATCGACGAGCTGCACGCGGCCCTCGGCCGTCAGCTGCCCGAATCCCCCGCCCCGACCGTCGTGCACGGCGACTACCGGCTCGACAACGTCCTGATCGGCGACGACGACAGGATCAAGGCGATCCTGGACTGGGAGATGTCGACCCTCGGCGACCCACTCACCGACCTCGGCCTGCTGGTCATGTACAGCATGCCGCTCGGCATGCCCGACTCCCCCGTGTCCACCACCGCCGAGGCCGCCGGGCATCCGAGCCCCGCCGAGCTGATCGAGCGGTACGCGACGCGTTCGGGCCGCGATGTCTCCGCGGTCGCCTGGTACACCGCGTTCGCCTGGTTCAAGCTCGCCGTGATCCTGGAGGGCATCCACTACCGCTACACCCTGGGCCAGACGGTCGGCCCGGGCTTCGACCGCATCGGTGACCTGGTCCCCGTCTTCATCGGGCACGGCCTGACCACTCTTCAGGAAGGCTGACAGAACATGGACTTCGCGTTCGACGCACGCACCGAGGAGCTGCGCGCCAAGCTGCTCGCCTTCATGGACGAGTACGTCTACCCGGCCGAGGCGGTCGCGGAGGAGCAGCGCGCCCTGCTCGCCTCGCCCTGGGACACGCCGGCCGTGGTCGAGGAGCTGAAGGCCGAGGCGCGCAGGCAGGGCCTGTGGAACCTCTTCCTTCCCGACACCGAGTACGGCGCGGGCCTGACCAACCTCCAGTACGCCCCGCTCGCCGAGATCACCGGCCGTTCCCCCCAGTTGGCGCCCACCGCGCTGAACTGCGCGGCGCCCGACACCGGGAACATGGAGGTGCTCACACAGTTCGGCGACGAGCAGCAGAAGAAGCAGTGGCTGACGCCACTGCTCGCCGGTGAGATCCGTTCGGCGTTCGCGATGACCGAGCCGGAGGTGGCCTCCTCGGACGCCACGAACATCACCACCCACATCGAGCGAGCCTCCGACGGCACGGACGACTACGTCATCACCGGCCGCAAGTGGTACATCTCCGGGGCGATGAACCCGGACTGCAAGATCTTCATCGTGATGGGCAAGACGGACCCGGACGGTGCCGACATCCGCCGTCAGCAGTCCATGGTCCTCGTCCCTCGCGACACCCCGGGCGTCACGGTCAAGCGCGCGATGCAGGTGTTCGGCTACGAGGACCACTCCCACGGCGGCCACGCAGAGGTGATCTTCGACCACGCGCGCGTGCCGGCGTCCCACCTGATCGGCGAGGAGGGCGGCGGCTTCGCCATCGCGCAGGCCCGGCTCGGTCCCGGCCGTATCCACCACTGCATGCGGCTGATCGGCATGGCCGAGCGGGCGATCGAGCTGATGTGCAGGCGGGCCGTCTCGCGCGACGCCTTCGGCAAGGCGCTGGCCCAGCAGGGCGTGGTCCACAACTGGATCGCCGACGCGCGGGTGAGCGTCGAGCAGCTGCGGCTGCTGGTGCTGAAGACGGCCTGGCTGATGGACACGGTCGGCAACCGGGGCGCCCACGCGGAGATCCAGGCGATCAAGATCGCCACGCCCCGCGCGGTCGTCGACATCATCGACCGGGCCATCCAGCTGCACGGCGCGGGCGGCGTCAGCCAGGACTTCCCGCTCGCCGAGCTCTACGCCGGCGCCCGGACCCTGATGATCGCCGACGGGCCGGACGAGGTGCACCAGCGGTCGCTGGCGCGCCGGGAGCTGAAGAAGTACCTGTGAGGTGACGGGTGAGGGGCGGCTGCCGGTGGCAGCCGCCCCTTCACGCGCTTGCTGGGGCCTGTCGTCAAATTCCCGTCGTCCGCCCGAAGGGCGGGCCCTGCGGCGCCTCAGGTGCGTGCTCTCGGCGTGCCGGGCGCAGGCCCTCGTACTGGTTGTACGTGGGCCTGCGCCCGGTGCGGCGGGTGGGGGCACCTCCCACGCCCTTAAGGCAGTGGGGGAGCGTGCATGGCGTCGCGGGGCAGGCGGGAATGTGACGACAGGGCCTACGGCCGCAGTGCCCGCAGCAGGAGGTCCGCGAGGTGGTCGGCGACCTCCTGCGGGCTGAGCGGGCCGTCGGGGCGGTACCAGGTGGACAGGTGGTGGACGGAACCGAAGTGGTAGTCCACGACCAGGTCGGCGGGGGTCGCCTTGGAGAAGACGCCGGTCTGCTGGCCCTCCTCGACGAGCGCGCGGAAGCGTTCGTGGTAGCGCCGGCGTTCGGCGCGCACCTGCTTGTGCTTCTCGGGGCTGAGGTGGTGCATCGAGCGGAAGAAGATCGACGCGTCGTCGAGGTTGTCGATGGTGGTGACGACGACATCGGCCGCCGCCCCCCTGAGGCGCTTCTCGATCGGCTCGTCGGCGTTCGCGAACGCGTCGAGTCTCTCCTGCTGGACGCGCAGCACGCGCGCGTACACCTCGTGCAGGAGGTCGTCCTTGGAGCCGAAGTAGTGGTAGAGCGCCCCCTTGGTGACGCCTGCCGCTTCGACGATCTCCTGCACCGAGGTGCGGTCGTAGCCCTGCTCGGCGAAGAGCCGGGTGGCGGCGGCGAGGAGCCGCTGCGGCACGGGGGTTCCGTCACCGTCCGTAGTCCTGGGCACTGCCGCCACCTGCCTTCCGAGGCATTCTTCTGTTGCTGTTTCTAGTCGTGCGTGAGGGAACGCAGTTCCCGCCGGAGGATCTTCCCACTCGCCGTCTTCGGCAAGTCGGGCAGGATCTCCACCTGACGCGGGTACTTGTAGGCGGCCAGTCTTTCCTTGCAGTACGCGGCGAGCGTATCCGGATCCGTGTCGGCGCCCGCACGCAGGCTGATGTACGCCTTGACGGTCTCCCCCCGGTACCCGTCGGGCACCCCGACGACAGCCGCCTCGCGCACCGCCGGGTGGGTGTAGAGCACGTCCTCGACCTCGCGCGGCCACACCTTGAAGCCGGACGCGTTGATCATGTCCTTCTTGCGGTCGACGACGTACAGCCAGCCCCGCTCGTCCATGAAGCCGATGTCCCCGGTGCGCAGTTCGCCGTCCGGGAAGGTCTCGGCGGTGGCCTCGGGTCGCCGCCAGTAGCCGGGGACGACCTGCGGCCCCCGGACGAGGATCTCGCCCTGCTCCCCGAAGGGCACCTCGGCACCCTGGTCGTCGACGATCCGTACGACCGTCTCGGGGCCGGGCGCGCCCACGGCCAGCGTCCCGGAGACCGGGTCGACGGGCGCCTCCAGGGCCGGCGGTACGGAGGCGCAGGGCGCGGTGCACTCGGTGAGCCCGTAGCCATTGCGAATGTAGGGCCCGAAGCCGGCCCGGAACTTCTCCACCAGGGCGGGCGGAAGGGGGGCACCGCCGGAGGAGATGTTGACGAAGGAGGAGAAGTGGTCCGGGGTGACGGACGGATGGGCCGCCAGCGCCATGAAGGCGGTCGACGGGCCGACCGTGTAGTGCGGCCGGTGCTCGGCGAACGCGTCCAGGACGGCACCCGCCTCGAAGCGGTACGCCAGGACGAGCGTGCCCGCGCTGTTCAGACAGGCGCCCAGCTGGCAGACCATGCCGGTGATGTGGAACAGGGGCGCCATCGCGAAGTAGACGGGCGCCTCGGGCAGACCCAGGCCGGTCCGCTGCCGCTCGGCGTTGTACATGATGTTGCCGTGCGTGTTGGTGGCGCCCTTGGGGGTGCCGCTGGTACCCGAGGTGTAGCTGATCAGCGCGGTGTCGGCGGGGGCCGGGTCGCGGCCCTCCGGCGACTTGTGACCGGCCCGGGCGACGGCCGTCAGGTCGTCGGTGTCCGCGGCCTGCACAAGCCGCTCGAAGGTCAGCACGCGCGCGTCCTGGCGGGTCTGGAAGTCCAGCTCGCAGGCGGTCAGCACGATCCGCGGGGGCGAGTCGGCGGCCGTGTCCCGCAGATACGACTCCCAGGCGCGGTCCGAGCAGACCAGCGCGGCCACCTCGCCGTCCCGCAGGACGTGCCCGACCTCCCCGGACTTGTACATGGGGTTGACGGGCACGACGGTCGCGCCCGCCTTCCAGGCGCCGAGCAGGGCGAGCACGAAGTGCGGGGAGTTCTGCAGCAGGACGGCCACCCGGTCGCCGCGCTCCAGGCCGCGGGCGGCCAGGTGACCGGCCACGGAGTCGCTCAGCTCGTCGACCTCGCGGTAGGTCAGGCGGCCGTCGAAGTAGGCGAGGAAGGTGCGGTCGGGGGTCTCCGTGACCGCCCTCCGCAGGGCGTGGACGAGGGAGTCGGCCGGGTCCACGGGCGCGCGTTGGGCGTCGTCGAGCAGGCCGAGCCAGGGCTTGGCCGCGTAACGGGAGCCGGTCACCGGGCCGCCTCCCACTTGCGCTGGAGGTGGTTCATGTTCGTCAGCCAGCGGTCCGGCTCGGCGGCCCTGGCCTGGTAGTACCCGGCGACCTCGGGGTGCGGCAGGATCAGGAAACGGTCCTCCTCCATGCCCTTGAAGAGGGCGTCCGCCACCTCCGCCGGGGCGATCGCGGTCGGCTGGAGCACCAGGTCGCCCGCGCTGCCGGTGGCCGCCAGCATGTCGGTGCGCACGCCCTGCGGACAGATCGCGTGCACCCTCACGCCGCGGTGTCGGTAGGTCAGCGACAGCCACTCGGCGAAGGCGTACGCGCCGTGCTTGGTGACGCTGTAGGGCGCGGCGCCGATCATCGTGAGCAGTCCGGCGGCGGACACGGTGGAGACGAAACGGCCGCTGCCGCGCTCCAGCCAGTCCGGGAGCAGTTCGTGGGCCGCGCGGACGTGCGCCATGACGTTCACGTCCCAGGACAGCGCCCAGGGCCGCTCGTCGAACGCTCCGCCGCTCTCCCCGCCCTCGAAGGCGACGCCCGCGTTGGCACAGTAGACGTCGACGGTGCCGCCGAGCGCCTCCCGGGCCTCGGTGACGATCGCCGAGGCGTCGCCCGCGACGGCGATGCCGCCGATCTCCTCGGCGACGGCCTTCGCCCGGTCGGCGTCCAGGTCGTTGACGACGACCCGGGCCCCCTCGGCGGCGAAGCGGCGGGCCAGCGCGGCTCCGATACCGCCCCCCGCTCCGGTGACGACCACTCCCAGATCCTGCGCTTCCACCATCGGTCCCCTTCGACACGACAAGACTCGGCTCTGCCCCCGCAACGGCCAGACTAACCGGTCGGTATGTAACAAGGAAGGGTGACTGCAACACCCCAGGGGCGCGGGGAACCGCGCGACAAGCCACAACGAACCCGCAGCTTCCACACAACCCGCGGAAGCGAATACCGTGCCCATGCCGACGTCCACTTTCAAGGAGGTCACATGCGCCTGACCAGACGCAGCCTGCTCGCAGCAACAACGGCAGCGGCAGCACTCCCCACCACGTCAGCAGCTTCCGCGGCCACCCGCCGGAGGCAAACCGGCTTCGAGCGCCTCGCAGCAGACGGCTACGCCCAGCTCAGCGGCCAGCGCACCGGCATCGTCACCAACCCCACCGGCGTCACCAGGGACGTACGGCACATCGTGGACGTCATGCACGCCGACGACCGCGTGGACCTGGTCGCCGTCTTCGGCCCCGAGCACGGCTTCCGCGGCACGGCGCAGGCGGGCGGCTCCGAGGGCCGCTACGACGACCCGGCGACCGGCCTGCCCGTCTACGACACCTACCTGAAGAGCGGGCAGCCGCTCGCCGACATCTTCACCGCGTCCGGCGTGGACACCGTCGTCTTCGACATCCAGGACGCGGGCGCGCGCTTCTACACCTACATCTGGACGCTGTACGACTGCATGGAGGCCGCCCGGCTCGCGGGGAAGCGGTTCGTGGTCCTCGACCGGCCCAACCCCGTCACCGGGCGGGCGGCCCTCGGCCCCGTCCTGCACAAGGAGTTCGCGACCTTCGTCGGGCGGCAGCCGATCTCGCAGGCGCACGGGATGACGGTCGTGGAACTGGCGCGGCTGTTCAACGGGGAGTTCCTGGCGGAACCGGTGAAGCTGGACGCCGTACTCATGAGCGGGTGGAGGCGGTCCGCCTGGTACGACGACTCGGGACTGCCCTGGGTGCCGCCGAGCCCGAACATGCCGACTCCGGAGACCGCCCTGGTGTACTCGGGGACGTGCCTCTTCGAGGGGACGAACCTGTCGGAGGGGCGTGGGACGACCCGCCCCTTCGAACTGCTCGGCGCGGAGGGCGTCGACGGACGCTGGGCCGCGGCGGCGAACGGACTCGGCCTGCCCGGCGTGCACTTCAGGGAGGCGTACTTCGCGCCCACCTTCTCCAAGTTCCAGGGGAAGACGATCGGCGGCGTGCAGCTCCATGTGCACGACCGGGACGCCTTCGACCCCGTACGCACCGGGATCGCGCTCCTGGTGACCGCCAAGGAGGTGTGGAGCGGCTTCGCCTGGCGCCCGGACAACTGGATCGACAAGCTCACGGGCTCCACGCTGGTGCGCACGATGATCGACGCGGGGGCCGGTGCCGACGAGGTGGTGGCGGGTTGGGAGGAGGAGCTGGCCGCCTTCCGGAGGGTGCGGCGGGAGTACCTCGTCTACCGGTGAGCGGGTGAGGCACCCGGATGAGTCATGACGTATGGCCAACTCCGACCGGCAGCAGGACGATGCGCGCACATCGCACCGCTCCGGGGCACGAGGGGGCCTGTCATGGCAGAGCCGGAAATGAGCGTGAGTCCGTACTGGGAGCTCACCTTCGACGCGGACGGGGACACGGACAGTGGGAAGCGGGACCGGCTGTTCGCCGGGGTCGCCGAGCACGGCGTGCGGCACCTCGTCGTCTTCGCGCACGGCTGGAACAGCGACCGTTCGGGGGCGACCCGGCTCTACAGCCGCTTCTTCGCACCGATCCCTGCGCTCGCCCCGGGGGCCGGACTCGGCTTCGTCGGTGTCGTCTGGCCGTCGATGCGGTTCTCGGACGAGCCGATCCCCGACTTCCCGCGGGCCGTGGCCGCCGAGATTCCCCCGCGGCCCGCGCTCGACAAGGACACCCGGCACGCGCTGCTGGAGACCTTCCCCGGGCGCGCGACCGTGATCGACCAGATCGCCCGGATGCTGGACCAGCAGCCGCGCGCGGACACCGAACTGGAGGAGTTCGGGCGGCTGGTACGGCTGCTGGTGGACGTGGTGCCGCCGGGGCCTCAGGCGCTGTTCGCCGCGGACACGCTGGCGGAGGGGGTGCCGCAGAGCGAGCCCCTGATGTTCTCGGGGTCCACGGCGGAGATCTGTGAGGAGTTCGCTCGGGCGCTGGCGGCGCTCGAATCCCCCGGCGAGGTGGCGCCCTTCTCGCTGCCCGACCCGTGGGACGGCGCGCACGAGTTGCTGCGCCAGGCGACGTACTACGCCATGAAGCGGCGCGCCGGAACCGTCGGCGAGCGCGGACTCGGGCGGGTGGTCGGGCAGTTGGCCGCGAAGGCGCCGAACGTGCGGGTGCACCTCGTGGGGCACAGCTTCGGCGCACGGCTGGTGTCGTTCGCGCTGCGCGGACTGCCGGAGGGCGTGCGCACCGTGAAGTCGGTGACGCTGCTCCAAGGAGCCTTCTCGCACTACGCGTTCGCGGCACGGCTGCCGCACGACCCGCGCGCGGGAGGAGTGCTCCAGGGACAGCACCTGCGGATCGACGGACCTCTGGTGTGCTGCCACTCCCGGCACGACTCGGCCCTCGGGTCCATCTACCCACTGGCCTCGCGGATGGCGGGCGATGCGCAGGGAGCCGCCGCCGAACTGGCCATCGCCCGAGGCCTCGGCGCCAAGTGGGGGGCGATGGGGTACGACGGCGTGCAGGCCGTGCCGGGCACGCGGGCGTTCGAGCTCGCGGCCGCGTCGAAGGGAAGGCTGCCCGCCTCGGGGTGCGTCAACGTCGACGCGGCCAAGGTGGTCAGACGGGGCGGGGCGCCGTCCGGCGCGCACAGTGACATCGTGCACCGGGAGTTGGCGCAGCTGGTGGTGGCGGCGGGCCGCATCCGCCGACCCGCCGCCACCGGTGACCTACCGGTGTGACGTGAACTCCACGACCTGCTGGAACGTCGGCCGGTTCTGCCAGCTGATGTTGCCGTGCTTGATGCCGCCCAGCGTGCGCTGGACGATCGAGTCGGCGCACCACTGGTCGCCCGCCGCGCACAGGTCGTCACCGGGGTATACCTGGGCAGCGGTCCTGCCGGCCGCCTCCTTCAGGGTGCTGATGAGGACGTTCCGGCAGGCCGTGAGGCTGCCGCCGCCGCAGTACTTCTGTGCGAGGGGCCCTTGGACCGACTCGCCCAGCACGGCCCGGATGTCCTTGTCGACGTAGCTCCACCAGCCGTACTGGAAGGAGCTTCCGGCGTGCGCGCCGGTCGGGCCGTGGGCGGCCGACGGGGTCTCGTCGACGGGCAGGTTGTGCGTGAAGGCCGTGTACAGGTCGCTGCCGAGGCCGGGTTCGAACTCGGCCTTCACGAGCAGCGGCCACCACGCGTCCATGATGCGGATCGCGTCGGCGTCGGCGTACTTCTTCGAACCGGCCGTCGTCTCGGTCCGCTTGACGCCCGCGGTCACCCACGCCTGGAGCTTGCTCACCGCCGCCGCGGCCGTCGAGTCGGTCACCGGCGAGCTGGTGACCACCTTCAGCAGGTCCGGCAGCACGTCCTCCGCCCTGAGGTCGGCCAGCCCGGCGTCGGCCATGGCCTTCACCAGCGAGGCCCGGGTGACCCCGCCCGCGGCGACCAGCTTCTTCACCCGGTCGTCGAGGAGGTTGCCCCTGTGGACCGAGCCGTCGCCCCAGGAGGCGGTCGTGTAGTCCTTGGCCTGCTTGTTGTTCCAGGAGACGTAGTAGTCCTGGTCGATCGAGTGGGGGTGCGCCGAGGCCGGTGTGTACTGCGCGCTGTTCGTCGCCGGGTCCCAGTTCCGCCACTCGTACGCCGGCCGCGCCCAGACCGGGAACTCCGCGTCGACGCCGGTCGCGCGCACCGGGTTGTCGCCGCTGTTGTAGTACGCGGTGTGCTCGGAGTCGGCGTAGAACCAGTTGAAGGTGTAGTTGATGTGCTGCACCGCGCTCTGGAAGGTCTGCGGGCTGTTGACGTAGTCCGGGTCGTTCAGCATCTGGAAGCCGATGATCGAGTCGGCCTCGTGCATGAAGGAGGAACGCAGGGTGGTGTAGGCGACCTTCTTGCCGCCGACCGTCGCGCGGTACTCCACGGGGCCGTACTTCGTACGCCACACCCGCATCGTGTACGAGCCGGCCGCGGTGCCGTCGGCCGTGGTCGGGGTCCAGGCGTTCTTCTGCTCGATCTTCTCCATCGCCGTGCAGGTGCCGCGGTACAGGTAGTGGTAGTCGTCCTGGCACAGCTCGACGGCGTACGAGTCGATGATGTCCTGGCCCGAGGTGGTGGCGCTCCACGCGTAGTCCTGGCCGCGGCCGAGCTCGACGTACATGCTCAGGCCGGCGAAGGAGGCGCCGCGCGCGCTGAGGCCGGGGCCCTGGATCTCCTGGAGCATGAGCAGCTGCGGGGCGAAGTAGCCGGTCTGCGGGCCGAACACGGCGATCGGGTTGCCGCTCGCGGTGTGCTCGCCGCTCACCACGAGGGCGTTGGACATGCCCCGCTTGGCCGAGGTGACGGCCGCCCTGGCGGCCGTGGTGGAGGCACCGGTGGCGCTGGACGTGGCCGCGCTGCCGGTGCGGTCGTGGACCAGCTGTTCCTCGGCCACCGAGCCGGCGTCGGGCAGGGCCCTGCCCTGCGGGTCGGCGGGCGCGGAGGCGTAGGGGAAGCTGCCGTCGTGGACGGTGAGGACCGCCTCGGGGTCGTTGCGCTCGCGGAACGACTCCCAGACCCTGGTGCCTTCGGTCACCCCGTACTTCTGCTGCGCGGCGAGCAGCGACAGCGCGTTGTTGACCTCGCCGCCGCCCCCGGAGCCGAAGAGCGCGCCGATGACGGCGGCCAGCGCGACCAGGTCGGTGGGCTTGAAGTGGTCGATCGTGCCGGCGTTGGTGACGGAGTCCTTGTGGCCGGTCAGGACGTACTCGCCCGGGAAGTAGCGGCCGCTGTCGGACGCGTCGATGTAGGCGTTGATGCCGGCGACATAGGCGTTGACGTCTGCGAGGGCCTGTCTGCCGCGGGTTCCGTTCGTGGCGACCGCGTTGTCGATCTGGGCCTGGAGATCGGCCTCGGTGTACGGGGCGGTGCGCCAGAACTGCTGTTCCAGGCCCTGGTTGGAGGGGTCGCCGCCCGCGAAGGGAGTCAGCTGACCGCGTCCGACGTGACGGAAGACATCCATGAGCCACAGCCGATCCTCAGCCGCGGCATAGCCCGCTCCGAACTCCGTGCCGTATCTGGTGGTACCGGTGATGTGCGGTACGCCCGTCTTCTTGTCGCGGACGATCGTCACGTCGCCGCGACCGGCGGGCTTGACCGTGGAGGCGACTTGATCGGCGGAGACCCCGAAAGACGCGTCGTTGAAGAAGTTGTTGATGGTGGCGTCGGTGAGCGCGGGATAGCCCTTGGCCAGGTTGGCGTACGGGCCGAGCTGGTCCTCGGCGTGGTCGGGCTGGGCGCCGAATGCCTGGTTGAGCAGGATCTGCGCGAGGGTGGCGTTGCCGTTCTGGCCGGGCGGCAGGATGTCGGAACACCGGCCGCCGCAGTGGTCGTTGGCCACCGCCGCCCCTGTGACTTCGGTCTCCGCCGCCGCGGCCG
The DNA here is from genome assembly GCF_042714835.1 of Streptomyces sp. NPDC058678. Taxonomy (NCBI): domain Bacteria; kingdom Bacillati; phylum Actinomycetota; class Actinomycetes; order Kitasatosporales; family Streptomycetaceae; genus Streptomyces; species Streptomyces sp. NPDC058678. Next base: position 34,330 of record NZ_JBHXSG010000065.1, read on the forward strand.
CCTGGGAAAGCGGGGTCAAAAGACCGGCAATCAGGACGCATACGGTGGCGGTCTTCAGGAACCCGGGGAATCTGCCGGGAGTTCTCAGTCTGTCGAGGGCGGTGCGTGAGGTGCGCCGTGACATGGCAGCTCCTACCGACGGGGGTGGGCCGGACGTTACCGCCGGTATCCCCGGGATTGAAGATGAACATGCGTCACTTTTCAGAGTCGGTGGCATCGCTTATGGGAGTCATCGGAAATCGGATGGAGCCGAATCGCTTGTCGATACGTCTATTCGGCGATGTCCGAGCGACGACGCCGAAGTGACCGAAGTACAGCTGCAGGTGTGACGGAGGTGCAGGGCGATGGCCGGTTTCCGGAGTCTGGCGAGACAGGTGCGCGATCCGCGGTGCGATCTGGCGCTCCGGCGTTATTCGCTGCGCAAGTGCCTTGAAAGGTTCGCGCCTTACGGACACAGGGCGACCTGGGACCATTTGTGCTCCCGGGCCGGGTTCGGTCCCGAGGACCGGTCCCCCGACCCAGCGCGGCTCGTGGCCGCACTGGAGGAGTTGGAAGAGGCGCGTTCGGTCTGGCTGGCCTACGAGGCCGAGTTCGCCGAGCGACGCAAGAAGGAGAAGCACGACGGGCTGCGCAGGCCCGGCAGCGTGGACGACTGGCACCGGCTGACCTGGGGCGGCTTCGGAGTCGCCTGGTGCGACGACCCACGGGTCCACCCGCACGAGCCGCTGGCGGAGGTGCTGCGCCGGCTGATCTCCGCGCTGGAGCGGGAGCCGGGCGCCGAGTGCCCGGTGTGCGGCGGGGAGCGCCTCGTCTGGAAGTACGAACTGGACCACGAACCCTCCACGGGTCCGGTCTGCACGGACTGCGGAATTCTCGTACCGCGGCCCGTTCTCACACCCGACGCCCTGGCGGACGCCAGGCGCGGACGGTTGCTCGTGTCGGCCTGACCGAACTGACCGAACTGACCGAAGCGAACCCAGGAACCGTGCGTGCGGGGGTGCGCCGGGGATGCCGCACCCCCTGTTCTGTCAGAGGTGCCTGGCACCATCGAGGCATGGTGCAGGTGTGTCTGAACGGGCCCCGAGGGGCCGCCGACAGTGCGATGGTGCCGCTCACACCGCAGGCGTCGGCCGAGTCCGCGGCCGAAGCCGTCGCGGCCGGGGCCACGGACGTCCATGTCCATCCCAAGACGCCTTGCGGTCAGGACAGTCTGTCGCCGCGGGTGGTCGCGGCGATGCTCGAGGCGATACGTGCGCGGGTGCCGGTGCCGGTCGGGGTGACCACGGGTGCCTGGGCCGAACCGGATCCGGCGGCCCGCCTGGAGCGCATCCGCGGCTGGACCGTGCTGCCCGACCACGCCTCGGTCAACTGGCACGAGCCGGGCGCCGAGGAGGTCGCCGCCGCCCTGATCGGCCTCGGGGTGGGCGTGGAGGCCGGCATCTGGTCGGGTACGGACGCGGCGGCGAGGTTCGCCGTCTCGCCCCTCGGCCCGAGAGTGCTGCGGGTCCTGGCGGAGGTGACGGACCCGGCCTCCGAGACGGCCGAGGACACCGCACGTGCGCTGCTGGCCGACCTGGGTTCCGCGCACGGCCGCCCGGTGCTGCTGCACGGGGCGGACGCGAGCGCATGGCCGGTGCTGCGGCTGGCCGGGCGGCTGGGGCTGGCGACCCGAATCGGCCTGGAGGACACGCTGCTCCTGCCCGACGGACAACGGGCTTCGTCCAACGCCCAATTGGTGGCGGAGGGACTGGTCCAGTACGGGCGGGCCCAGCGCTCCTCGTAGGACCGGGGGCGGGACCGGCGGCTACGCCGGTCGGTCGGTCCGCTGCTCCGCCATCAGCCTCGAACCCGTCAGCCGTTCGCCGAAGACGTCGTCAGGGTTGGACAGGACGCACGTGTCCAGGGAGAGGCAGCCGCAGCCGATGCAGTCGGTGAGGTGGTCGCGCAGGCGGTTGAGTTGCTTGATGCGTTCGTCGAGTTCGGAGCGCCAGGCCTCGGAGAGACGGGCCCAGTCCTCGTGGGTGGGGGTGCGTTCCTCGGGGAGCTCGGCGAGGGCCTCGCGGATCGTGGCCAGCGGAATGCCGACGCGCTGGGCGGCCCGGACGAACGCGACCCGGCGCAGGGCGTCGCGGGAGTAGCGGCGTTGGTTGCCCGTGGTGCGGCGGCTGCTGATCAAGCCCTTGGACTCGTAGAAGTGCAGGGCGGAGACGGCGGCGCCGCTGCGGGCGGCGAGCTGGCCCACCGTGAGCTCATGGATCTTCTCGGGAATCTGGGGCACCCCTCGAAGCCTACCCACCCCCTCCTCGCGCCGGTCCGTTGACATGGGGTGCGCGGCCGACCATGCTAAGCAGTCGCTTAGACATCACACGAGAGGCCGGGACATGGCAGAGCCGAGGATCTTCACGTCCGTCGACGACCTGAAGGCGGCGGTGGGCGAGCAGCTGGGGTTCACCGACTGGCTGGAGGTCGACCAGAAGCGCATCGACCTGTTCGCGGAGGCGACCGGCGACCACCAGTGGATCCACGTCGATCCGGAGAAGGCAGCCGCGGGGCCGTTCGGCACGACCATCGCGCACGGCTACCTCACGCTGTCGCTGCTGCCCCTCTTCGGACCGCAGCTGATCAAGGTCGAGGGCGTGAAGATGGGCGTCAACTACGGGACGAACAAGGTGCGTTTCCCCGCCCCGGTCCCGGTCGGCTCCCGGCTGCGCTCCACCGCCACGATCACCGGCGTCGACGACGTCCCGGGCGGCGTCCAGGTGAGCGTCGCCTTCACCGTGGAGCGCGAGGGCGGCGACAAGCCGGTGTGCGTCGCGGAGTCCGTCTCGCGGTACTACGTCTAGGGCCTGTCCGGGGCGGGACGGCTACTTCGCCCCCACCATCCGCAGGACGAGGTCGGCGTAGAGCTCGCCCACCTCGTCCGGCGTCCGGGGACCGTCGACGTTGAACCAGCGGGCCACGTCGATGCACAGGGAGAGCACGGCGAGGGTGGTCCCGTGCACGTCCAGGACCTCGAACTCGCCCGTCGCCACGCCGTCCTCGATGATTCCGCGCACCTCGGCGTCGACCTGGCGGCGCAGGGCGAGGATCTCGGCGCGGGCGTCCGGGCCGAGGGAGTCGAGTTCGTACTGCACGACGCGCGCGGTGGTACGGCCGCCCGCGTGCCAGCGGACGAAGGAGCTGACCGCGTCGGCGAGCCGCTCGGTCGCGCTGCCCTCGCCCCGGGCCGCCACCCGCAGGATGTCCACGGCCTTCTCGTGGCCGATCCGGCTGATGCGACGGAGGAGTTCCTCTTTGGTCTTGTAGTGGATGTAGAGCGCGGCCGGGCTCATGCCGGCGCGGCCCGCGATGTCGCGGGTCGTCGTGGCGTGGTAGCCGCGCTCGGCGAAGGCCTCCACCGCGGCGACGAGCAGCCTCCGGGCCGCGTCGGGCGTGACCTCGCCCCACGCCGACGTCTCACCGTCGGCCGTCTCCTCCGCCGTACTCATCACTGGCCCCTCTCCACTGGCACGACCCTCACCATACCGCCGAAGGTGAGCGGGCGCTTAGTGTGGCCGCTCAGAGCTTCTCGAAGGGGTCGTGCTCGGCGAGCAGCTTCTCCAGCCGGGCCTGGTCGACCCGGCTGACGATCTGGCCGGCCTCCTGGCGGTCCCGGACCACCTTCGCCAGGGTGAACGCGGAGGTCACCAGGTACAGGACGGCGATCGCCAGGAAGCCACGCACCCAGGCGTCGCCGTGAAGGTTGTAGATGCCGACGGCGGTGGCCGCCATGGCGACCCCGAAGGACGCGACGGCCTGCCCGTAGAAGGCCGCCGTGCTCTGCTGCTTGACCGATGTGTCACTCATGGGGACAAGGATCGGCGGACGTGGCCCGTGCCACATCCGCCGAGGTACTCAGAGACGTACTCAGAACCGGCAAGCCCTCAGAACGCCGAAACCCCCGTCAGCGCCCTGCCGATGACCAGCTTCTGGATCTGGCTGGTGCCCTCGTAGAGGGTCATCACGCGGGCGTCCCGCAGGAGCTTGCCGGCCGGGTACTCGTCGATGTAGCCGTAGCCGCCGAAGACCTGGAGGGCGTTGTTCGCGGCGCGGACGGCCGCCTCCGAGGCGAAGAGCTTCGCCTTGGAGGACTCGGTGGCGAAGGGCAGACCGCGGTCGATCAGGTCGGCGACCCGCCAGGTCAGCAGGCGGGCCGCGTCCACGTCGACGGCGATGTCGCTGATCAGTTCCTGGACGAGCTGGTGGTGGGCGATGGTCCTGCCGAACTGCTCGCGCTCGCCCGCGTACCGGACGGCCACATCCAGCGCGGCCTGGGCTATGCCGACGCAGCCCGCCGCCACCGACATCCGGCCCTTGGCCAGGGCCGACATGGCGACCGAGAAGCCCTTGCCCTCGGGGGCCAGCAGCGCGGAAGCCGGGACCCGCACGTCCTCGAGGACCAGCTCCGCGGTCGCCTGGCCGCGCAGGCCGAGCTTGCCGTGGACGGTGCGGCGGGTCAGGCCGGGGGTGTCGGCCGGGACGAGGAAGGCGGAGACGCCCCGGTGGCCGGGGGCGTCGGTGGAACGGGCGAACAGGAGCACGACGTCGGCCCAGGTGCCGTTCGTGATGAACATCTTGGTGCCGTTGATGACGTACTCGTCGCCGTCGCGTACCGCGCGCGTGGCGAGGTTGCCGGCGTCGGACCCGGTGCCCGGTTCGGTCAGGCCGAAGCACCCGACGTGCGCGCCGGAGGTGAGGCCCGGCAGCCACCGCCGCTTGTGCTCCTCGCTCCCCCAGGCGGCGATGGTCTTGGCGACCAGCCCGAGCGAGACGGAGACGATGCCGCGCACGGACGAGTCGCCGCGGCCGAGCTCCTCCGTGACCAGGCAGTACGCGAGATGGTCGCCGCCCGAGCCGCCGTACTCCTCGTCGATGGTCAGGCCCAGGAAGCCGACCTCCCCGAGCTTCTTGACGATCGACCGGTCGACCTCCTCGGCGCGGTCCCAGGCGATGACATGGGGGGCGATCTCGCGGTCCACGAAGTCCTTGGCGAGCTGCCGTACGGCGGTCTGCTCCTCGCTGAGCTCCAGGTTCATGCCGAGTCACCCCACTGAAGACCACGGATGACGGTCCTTGAAGACCGTACATTTAAATTAGCACTGCTAGTTTCTCTTCGCAGCCCTACTATGTGCGCCATGGCCCGACCGCGCAAGCCCCTCCTCAGCACCGACCGGATCGTCGATACCGCGCGGGTGCTCGTGGACGCGGAGGGCCTGGCGGCCGTCTCGACGCGTCGGCTCGCCGCCGAGCTGGGGGTCAGCGGGCCCTCGCTGTACAACCACTTCCGCACCAAGGACGAGATCCTGGAGGCGGTCGCCGACTCGGTGAGCTCGCAGGTCGACCTGTCGATGTTCGAGGACGGCCGGGACTGGCGGACCGCGCTGCACGACTGGGCGGTCTCCTACCGGGCGGCCCTGCGCGACCACCCGAACATCGTCCCGGTGCTGGCCCGCGGCCCCGGCCGCCGCCCGGCCGGACTGCGCCTCGCCGACGCCGTCTACGGCGCGATGGTCGCGGCGGGCTGGCCGCCGGCCCAGGCCACCTCCATCGGCGCGCTGATGCGGTACTTCGTCATGGGCTCGGCGCTCGGTTCCTTCGCCGGCGGCTTCGTGGACGACGCCAGCGCGTACGACCCCGCCGACTACCCGCACCTCGGGCAGGCCCACCTCCTCGCCGAGCAGCAGGAGAAGATCGACGAGCGGGCCTTCGAGACCGGGCTGACGGCGCTGCTGGAGGGGCTGGCGCGGCAGTACGAGCAGCTCGGGCGGGCCTCGTAGGACACTTCGGCGAGCGCCGAACCGTCCGTGTCCCATGCTGGGGCACATGACCTCGAAGGACCCACGGGCGTCCCGGCTGGCCGCTCTCGCCGCTCTCGTCGCCGACGAGACCCGGGCCACGTGTCTGCTCGCCCTGCTGGACGGGCGGGCGTGGACCGCCGGTGAGCTGGCGCGGCACGCGGGCGTGGCCGCGTCGACCCTGAGCGAACACCTGGGCAAGCTCGTCGCGGGCGGGCTGCTGGCCGAGGAACGTCAGGGGCGGCACCGGTACGTACGCCTGGCCGACGTGCGGATCGCCCAGTTGGTGGAGGACCTCGCCGCGCAGGTGGCTCCGGGCGGCGCCGTCGTACGGCCACGGAACCTGAGCGAGGCCGGTGCCAGGTCGGCGATGGCCCGGGGCCGCACCTGCTACGACCACCTCGCAGGGCGGCTCGGCATCGCGATCACCGACGCGCTGACCTCGCGCGAACTGCTGCGCACGACGAGTGATCCTGCGTGGCGTGCCGGGGTCGAGGGTTCGAGTGCGCGAGGGCCCGAAGGGCTGAACACGGCCGGGCTCTCGACACCTGCCGGAGCGCCCCGGAGGCGAACGCCCGAAGAAGAGGACACCGGGTTCGCGTTGACGGACGCGGGCGTCGGCTGGTTCGACGCCGCCGGGATCCGCCTCGACCGTACGAGCCGCCGCCCCCTCGCCCGCGCGTGCCTCGACTGGACCGAACGCCGCCCTCACCTCGCGGGCATCGCGGGCGCGGCCCTGTGCCGGCATGCCCTGGACTCCGGCTGGTGCGTGCGCATCGGCTCCGAGCGGGCGGTGAAGGTGACGGCGACGGGTGAGCGGGCACTGTCGGAGCTGCTCGGGATCGAGGCGGGGGCGCTGCGCTGAGCTGTGCCGTCGTCCGTACGCGCCCGTCTCGGCGTGGCCGCAAGCCGGCGCTCCGACCCGCCCCGATCCGCGGCCGTACGGCCGCCCGGCGTCATGCCCGAAATCCGCGAGACTCCTGACCCTTTCCCCTCCTAACCTCTGGAGCATGATGAACGCCTCCCCCTCCCGCCCGGACCGTCGCGCGGAGCTGCTCGCCGCCGGCGCCGCCACCGTCACCGTGGTGCTGTGGGCCTCCGCCTTCGTGTCGATCCGCAGTGCCGGGGCCGCGTACTCGCCGGGTGCGCTGGCGCTCGGGCGGTTGTTGACGGGAGCCCTGACGCTGGGGGTGATCTGTCTCCTGCGGCGAGAGGGGTTGCCGCCGCGGGCGGCGTGGCGGGGGATCGCGATATCCGGGGTGCTGTGGTTCGGCTTCTACATGGTGGCCCTGAACTGGGGCGAGCAGCAGGTGGACGCCGGCACGGCCGCCCTGGTCGTGAACATCGGGCCGATCCTCGTCGCCCTGCTCGGCGCGCGACTGCTGGGTGACGTCATGCCGCCGCGGCTCCTCGCGGGGATGGCCGTGTCGTTCGCGGGTGCGGTGACGGTCGGGCTGTCGATGGCGGGCGAGGGCGGGTCGTCGGTGCTCGGCGTGGTGCTGTGCCTGCTCGCCGCGGTCGGCTACGCGAGCGGTGTCGTGGCGCAGAAGCCGGCCCTCGGGCAGGCGAGCGTGTTGCAGGTGACGACGTTCGGATGTCTGGTCGGGGCGGTGGTGTGTCTGCCGTTCGCCGGTCAACTCGTCCACGAGGCCGCCGACGCGCCGGTCTCGGCGACCCTCAACATGGTCTACCTGGGCGTGTTCCCGACCGCGCTGGCCTTCACCACATGGGCCTACGCCCTGGCCCGTACGACCGCCAGCCGGATGGGCGCCACGACGTACGCCGTGCCCGCCCTGGTCGTCCTGATGTCGTGGGTGGCGCTCGGCGAGGTGCCGGGGCTGCTCACGCTCGGGGGCGGACTGCTGTGCCTGGCCGGAGTCGCGGTGTCGCGATCGCGCGCTTCGAGGGCCACGGCCGCGGCTCCGGAACCGGTTCTGGAGCCGCGGCCGGAGAAGACCTCCGGGTCAGCGTGAGCGCGCCCGGTCCGCGAGGACCTTGATGGAGAGCAGGGAGATCACCGCGAGCCCGATGATGTAGCCGGAGACCGCCATCGAGGTACCCGTGGCCTCCAGCAGGAGCACCATCAGGAAGGGCGCGAGGCCGCCGCCGAACACGGCCGCGATCTGGTAACCGAGAGAGGCGCCGGTGTAGCGCATCTCAGGGGTGAACAGCTCGGCGAACAGGGCCGCCTGGGGGCCGTACATGATGCTGAGGAAACTGCTGGCGACGAACGTGCCGACCGCGAGCCACAGCAGCGACCCGGTGTCGATCAGCAGGAACATCGGTACGGCCCACAGCGCGATGCCGGCCGCGCCGAAGGCGTAGATCCGGATGCGGCCGACGCGGTCGGAGAGCGCGGCGGAGACCGGGATCAGCACGAGCTGGGTGAGACTGACACAGAGCGAGACGGTGAGCACCGCCCCGCGCTTCATGTCGAGCTCGCGGGTCGTGTAGTCGAGGACACCGGTGATGAGGATGTAGAAGGTCGCGGTGTTCACGGCGAAGGAACCGCCGGCCAGGAGCACCGTGCCGAGGTGGTCGCGGAGGATCGTGCGCAGCGGGGAGCTCTGCTCGGACTTCTCCTTCTCCGCGAGTGCCTTCTCGGCCTCCCGGAACTCGGGGGTCTCCTCGACCTTGGTGTGGATGTACCAGGCGAGGACGAGTACGAACAGGCCGATGAGGAACGGGACCCGCCAGGCCCACGCGGCGAACTCGCCGTCCGTGGTGAACGCTCCGGCCAGCAGGAAGACCGAGTTGGCCGTCACCACGCCGATGGGGACGCCGAGCTGGACGACGCTGCCGTAGACCCCGCGCTTGCCCTCGGGGGCGTACTCGGTGGCCAGCAGCATGGCGCCGCCCCACTGCGCGCCGACGGCGACGCCCTGGACGACGCGCAGGGCGACCAGCAGGAGGCCGCGCGGCGCCGGTTGCCGACGGCGGTCGCGGTGGGGGTTGCCAGCTGTTGGCCGGGGAATGTGCGTCGAGGACGGTTTAACTCGATCGTGTGATGGTCTACTTCCGGGCTTGCGGCGTCCTGGTCCGTTCGGGCTACGGTGATCGTGCGATCTGGGACGCCGGGTACGGCGCCAGCGTGCGGGGCCCCCGCTCCACCGGAGTGATGGTTCGGGGCCTCCCCGTCGCCTCTGGCTGTACCCATCTGGCCAGGTCGTGAGGGAACCGGCCTCCCGGGATCGGACCACGGACAGGATCCGTGTCGCTGCCCCGGGGTCGAGTACGCCGGGGACCAGTGCGCCCAAGACCGTTCGGGGCGTGCGGCTGAGCGGACTCACTCCGACTCAGTCCACAGGAACGGTGAGCGGCTGGGCGGAAGGTGCCGTGTCCATGCGTGCACACTCCGATGGGTTCGGGGACGGAACAGGGGACGGAACAAACGAACGGAACGGGGTGTGGCTCGGGTCCGGGAACGTACTGACCGGACGGTATGGACGTCAACGGGTCGCACACCAGGAGTTTTACCTGTACGTGGCACGGAGAACGGGCGCGGGCATGCCGCGGGCCCCGGTCCCGAACGGGGACCGGGGCGTGCGAAGGGGATGCGCTAGAAGACCACCAGCGCCCTGCCGCCCTTCCCGGCCAGCATGTTCTCGAAGGCCGCCGGAATGCCCTCCAGGCCGATCCGTTCCGTCACCAGCGCGCCCAGGTCCAGGCGGCCCGCGCGGACGTGTTCGGCGAGGACCGGCAGGTCCCGCGCCGGGTCGGAGTTGCCGTAGACGCAGCCGGCCAGGGTCCGGCCCCAGTGGAAGAGCTCCAGGGCGTTGAAGATGACCTGCTGGTCCTTGCCTCCGATGCCGACGACCGTCGTACGGCCGCCGCGGCGGGTGGAGTCCCAGGCCGTGCGGATGGTGGCCGCGCGGCCCACGCACTCCACGGCCACGTCGACACCCTGCTTGCCGGTGAGAGCGCGGATCTCGCGGGCGGTGGTGTCGGAGGCCACCACATAGTCGGTGGCGCCCGCGCCGCGCGCCAGCTCCTCCTTCGCCGGGGAGACGTCGACCGCGACGATTTTGGACGCGCCCGCGATGCGGGCCGCCTGGAGCGCGGCGAGGCCCACTCCCCCGACGCCGTACACCGCGACCGTCTCCCCCTGGCGGACCTGTGCCGAGTGGTGGACGGCGCCGTAGCCGGTGAGGACCGCACAGCCGAGGAGGGCCGCGTCGGTGAGGGGGACGCCGTCCGGGACCGGCAGAACGCAGTTCGCGGAGACGACCGTCTCCTCGGCGAACGCGGCGACGTTCAGGCCGGGGTGGAGGTCGGTGCCGTCGGACGCGCGACGGGCGTACACGTCGGCGGCGCCGTTCAGGGCGTTGGCGCACAGCCAGACCTCGCCGAGCGAGCAGGCATGGCAACCGCCGCAGGACGGAGCCCAGTTGAGGACCACGTCGGCGCCGGGCGCGAGGTGCGTGACCCCTTCGCCGACGGCGACGACCGTGCCGGCGCCCTCGTGGCCGAGGACGGCGGGGACGGGGACGCGCATGGTGCCGTCGGACAGGGACAGGTCGGAATGGCAGACCCCGGCGGCGGCGAGCCGGACGCGGACCTGGCCGGGACCGGGGTCCGGCAGGTCGATCTCGGCGATCTCCAGAGGAGCGCCGACAGCGGGAAGTACGGCGGCACGAACCACGTGAACGCTCCTCAGAACTGCAGGGACTTGGTCTGGAGGTACTCGGCGAGACCGTGCGCGCCGAGTTCGCGGCCGACGCCCGACTGCTTGTAACCGCCGAAGGGGGCAAGGGGGTTGAAGCGTCCGCCGTTGATGTCGACCTGCCCGGTCTCCAGGCGGCGCGCGAAGGCCACCGCCTCCTCCTCGTCGCCCGCCCAGACGGCGCCCGCGAGGCCGTAGACCGTGCCGTTGGCGATGCGCAGGGCGTCCTCCTCGTCCTCGTAGCGGAGGATCGACAGGACCGGGCCGAAGATCTCTTCCTGGGCGATGGTCATGTCGGGTGTGACGTCCGCGAAGACGGTCGGGCTCACGAAGTAGCCCTGTTCGCGCGGGGCTTCGGGACCGCCCGCGACCAGGCGGGCACCCTCGGCCACCCCCTTCTCGATGTAACCGCGCACCCGAGCCTGCTGCTTGGCGTTCACGACCGGGCCGATGCGGTCGCCGTACTTCGCCGCGGCCGCGGCGGCCAGCTCGACGGCCTCGTCGTACCGCTCCCGGTGTACGAGCATCCGGGTCCAGGCGCTGCAGGTCTGGCCGGAGTTGGACATGACGTTGGCGACGCCGACGTTGACCGCTTTGGCCAGGTCGGCGCTCGGCAGGATCACGTTGGCGGACTTGCCGCCCAGTTCCAGGGCGACCTTCTTGACGGCGGCACCCGCCGTCGCGCCGATCCGCCGTCCGACCGCCGTCGAGCCGGTGAAGGAGACCAGGTCGACGCCCGGGTGCTCGGCGAGGGCCTGGCCCGCGACCGGGCCGAGGCCGGTGACCAGGTTGAAGACGCCGGCCGGGACGCCTGCCTCGTGGATCGCCTCGGCGAAGAGCTGGGCGACGAGCGGGGTGTCCTCGGCGGGCTTCAATACCACCGTGCAGCCCGCGGCCAGTGCCGGGGCGACCTTGGCGACGATCTGGTGCAGGGGGTAGTTCCAGGGCGTGATCGCGCCGACCACACCGACCGGCTCGTGATGGACGGTGGAGTTGCCGACCTTCTCCTCGAAGACGTACCTCGCCGCCAGCTCGGCATAGGAGCCGGCGACGGCGATCGGGACGGCCGTGTGGACGTTCTGCGAGAACTTCAGGGGCGAACCCAGCTCGGCGGTGACCGTCTCCGCGATCTCGTCCTTGCGGGCCGCGAGCACGGCCCGGAGGTCGGCCAGGCGCGCGGCCCGCTCGGCGGGAGCGGTCGCGGCCCAGGCCGGGAGGGCGGCACGGGCGGCCCGTACGGCGGCGTCGACGTCCTCCGCGGTACCGGCCGGGACCCGGCCGACGACCTGCTCGTCGACCGGGTTCACGACCTCGATCGACTCCGGGCCGGCGGCGGGGCGCCACTCCCCGTCGATGTACATGCCGTCGTGTGCCTTCATCGTGCGTCCTCCCGGGCGGGGCTGCGTCGTCCACCCCATAAACTAGCGGCGTTAGTTTTTGGGCGCCAGACTCTCATGGGATCAGCCGGGACGTTCTCTCGCCCCCGCCGCCCCTTCCCGTTCCCGTCCCTGGGGGCGGCGCCCCCAGACCCCCGCTTCGGCCTGAACGGCCTCGTCCTCAACGCCGGACGGGCTGAAATCAGCCCCTCCGGCGTTCGAGGAGCGGGGTCTGGGGCGGAGCCCCAGAAGGACGGGACGGGAAGGGGCGGCGGGGGCGAAATCCGCTGGGATCAGCCGGTGTCACTCGTCCAGATCCGGCAGCCGCGCCGGAGCCGGGCAGATGCGTTCGCCGTGTTGGTCGAAGACGAACAGGTGGGCGATGTCGACGAGGAGGGGGACGTGCATGCCGCGGCGGAGGTCGATGTCGGGCGTGGTGCGGACGACGAGGTCGCCGGGGAGACGGGCTTCGGCGGGGCCGGTTTCGGGGGTGGGGTCGGCCGGCTCGTCCAGCACCACCACCGGGCCGGCGCGCAGCGCACCCGTCCGGTCCCGGAGGCGGTCCAGGACCGTGCCCTCGCGGCGGCGGCGCCTGGTGGGGCGGGTGGCGGGGCGCGGCGCCTCGAGGTCCGGTACGACGGCGGGGCGGGAGCCGGTGTTGAAGTGGACGAGGATCTCGTGGCCCTGGAACTCCACGTGCTCCACGAGCCCGCTGATCGCCACCTCGCCGGGTCGGGCGGCGGCCGGTTTGGCGATGCGCACCGCCTCCGAGCGCAGGCCCACGATGACCTCGCGGCCCTGTTGGACACGGAGCAACTGGTGGTCCAGACAGAGGGGTTCGGGCAGCCGCAGGTACTGCTTGCCGAGGCTGATGGTCATCGCGCCGTCCAGCGGGGCACGGACCATGCCACGCAGGAGGTTGATGCGCGGGGTGCCGATGAAGGCGGCGACGAAGACGTTGCGCGGCAGCGCGTACACCGTGCGCGGGCTGTCCAGTTGCTGGAGCACTCCCCCGCGCAGGACGGCGACCCGGTCGCCGAGCGACATGGCCTCGGCCTGGTCGTGGGTGACGTACACCGTGGTGACGCCCAACTGCCGGGTGAGGGCGGCGATCTCGGCGCGCAGGTGGTTGCGGAGCTTGGCGTCCAGGTTGGACAGTGGTTCGTCCATCAGGAAGGCGGAGGGGTGCCGGGCGATCGCCCGGCCCATGGCGACGCGCTGGCGTTCGCCGCCGGAGAGCTGGCCGGGCAGGCGGTCGAGGAGGTCCTCGATGCCCAGCATGCGGGCGGTGGCGTCCACGCGCGGGCTCGGATCCTCGCCTGGTGCCTCGATGCGCAGCGGGAAGCCGATGTTGCCGCGGCTCGTCATGTTCGGGTAGAGGGCGAAGTTCTGGAACACCATCGCCATGTCGCGCTCGGAGGGGATCAGGTCGTTGGCGTACTCGCCGTCGAGCAGCAACTGCCCCTCGGTGATCTCCTCCAGGCCGGCGATCATTCTGAGCACGGTGGACTTGCCGCAGCCGGACGGACCGAGCAGCACGAGGAACTCGCCGGGCTCGATGTCCAGCGACAGCCGGTCCACCACGCGGACGTCTCGCGTGTAGGTCTTGCTCACGTCGTGCAGAGAGATGGCGCGTGTCATGGCAGGTGCCCCCGGGGGCTCACTGAGCGAACGCTGGTGCTCCGCGGTCGGACGCCACGTGCGGGTCGTACGGGGCGTGTGGGTCACGGAAGCTAACGGATTGTGTGCGCCCGGGGAAGATACTTGGCGGGATCGAGATGCATGGTCCATCTGGTGAGAAAGCGGACGGCCGGATTCAGCGGGGGCGAGCGGGCCTCTCCGGTTCGCGGATCTTGATGAGGTGGGCGAAGACGACGACGTTGCCCGAATAGCCGGACCTGCGGTCGTAGTTGCCGCCGCAGGTGATCAGCCGCAGCTCGGGGCGGCCGCGGGCGCCGTACACCTCCCGGTCGGGGAAGTGCGCCTTCTCGTACTTCTTGATGGCGTCGACGGTGTAGACGGCGGTCCGTCCGTCGGCGCGCCGGGCCTCGACGAGGCGGCCGGTCTTCAGTTCGGTGAGGCCCGCGAAGACGGCGCGGCCGGTGTCCGTGTCGAGATGGCCCACCGCTACGGCGGTCCCCTGCTCGCCGGGCGACGGTCCGCCGTCGTACCAGCCCACCAGGTTCGGGTCGTCGTCCGGGGGCGCGGGCAGACGTCGCTCGCGGTCGAGGCGGAGGGCCATGACCGGGGCGTCGACGTCCAGGTACGGGATGGCCAGTCGAGTGGCGCGGGAGCGGGGCAGGGGGCGGTACGGCGGCGGAGCCGGGGGGCGGCGGGCGGCGGCCCCGGGTCGCGGTGCCTTTGCCGCGTCGGCGCGCTTGCCGGGGGGCTGCGGCCCCGCTGCGCCGGTGCGGGTGCCGGGCGGCTGCGGCCTCCCCGCACCCGGGCGCGTGCCGGCCGGCCGCGGCTTCCCCGGGTCGGTGCGGGGGCCCGGGGAC
>NZ_JBHXSG010000066.1:0-48379 GCF_042714835.1 Streptomyces sp. NPDC058678
CCATCTTTACACCCACCCCCCCCAAACCGATTACGATTGGGGGCTGGTGGGTTGGTTTTTTTTTAAACTCGCCCGGCCGCGGGGGGGCGGCGGGCGGGGGGGCCACCGCCCCCCCCCGCGGCCGGCGAAGAGCTCAGCGATAGCAGGTGGTGAGGCCCGGGCGCCAGGGGCAGGCGATCCCGGCGAAGCCGCCGTTGGCGACGACATCGACGCTGAACGTGTCACCGCCGCGCAGCACCTGACGGTCCTTCACGAGCCCGTCGGTGCCGTCTTGGACCGTCTCGACCAGCCACCGTCCCGGGCCGATGGCCAGGGGTACCTCCGCCGTGTGGGCGGCGCCGGCGTACACCCCGCCCAGGAACCAGCGGTCGCCGCTGCGGCGGGCGAGGACGGACTCCTGGCCGGGCCGGCCGGCGAGCAGCCGGGTGTCGTCCCAGGCGGCGGGGACCTGGTCGAAGAAGTCCCGGGCGAGCGGCCGTGCGTCGTACGACTCGGGGGTGCCGGCGAACATCTGCAGGCCCGACTCGTAGGCGACACTGAGCCCGACCTCGGCCGCGTCGGAGTTGGGGCGCAGGCCGACGCGCTGGAAGGCGCCGGGGGTGAAGTCCATCGAGCCGATGACGTTGCGGGTGAAGGGCAGGGTGGTGAGGTGGGCGGCTGTGTTGGTGCGCTTCTCCTCGCCGCTGACGCCCTCCAGGGTCATGACCTGCGGCCAGGTGCGCTGGATGCCCTTGGGGATGGTGGAGCCGTGGAAGTTGACCATGAGGCGGTGGGCGGCCGTCTCCCGGAGGACGGCGTCGTACCACTGGAGTGTGGACTGTGCCTCCGAGTCCATGAAGTCGATCTTGACGCCTTTGACGCCCCACCGTTCCAGGGTGGGCAGCCACTGGGCGCGTTCCTCGGGCGTGTCGAGGTCGCGCTGGTGGATCCAGACGATGATCCCGACGCCCTTGGCGCTTGCGTACTCGACGAGTTGGGGCATCCAGCTGTTGCTCTGCCAGTTCGGGTCGGTGGTGTCCCACTCGTCGGTCTTGAAGTACCAGCCCGCGTCGACGGCCTCGTAGGGCCAGTTCCGCTCGGCGGCGTAGTCGACGTAGGCCTTCTGTGCCGCGAGGCTCTGTCCGGCCGCGCGGCCACCGGCGAGCCAGGTCCACAGCACGGTGCCGGGCCGGACCCATGAGGAGTCGGCGACCTGGGAGGCGGGGGCGAGGTCGTCGGTGAAGGTGGACCGGGTGACGGTGGCGAGGTCGCCGGTCACCATGGCCCGCCAGGGAGTGGCGAGCGGGCCGTCGGTCCTCACCCGGTCGTCGGCGAGCTTGATCCGGTAGGTACCGGTGCCCTGGTCGTGGGCGAGCCGGGCGCCGGAGTACGCGCCGGTGAGGTCGGACTCGGCGAGCAGGGTGTAACCGCCGTCGGTCGCGAACAACGCCTGGTCCGAGTACTCGCCGGTGGGCGCGGTCGCGGCGGTGTACTGCTTGAACTGTCCCTCGTTGTCGACCCGGTAGGTGCCGAGCCACGCGCTCGCGTCAAGCGGCAGGTTGAACGCGGAGGTCTCCCCGAGCACGTCGCCGTACCCGGCGGGCAGGACGTACCGGTAGGCGACGCCGTCGGCGGAGGCGCGGACGACGAGGTCGAGGCGGGCGCCGGAGGAGGTGGCGAACGACAGGCGGGTTTCGTTCATGAGGGCCCGGCGTTCCAGCCGCTTGCCGGACCTGGTCCGATACCGCTCGTCGACGAGCCGGTCCTTGCGGTGCAGGAAGCGCAGGCCCTGGGACAGGTCGGCCTGTTCGGTGACGATGCCGACGGGCGACGGTTCGATGACCGTCCGGCCGCCGCGGGACACCGACAGGCTCAGCGTGCCGGCGGTGGCGTCCAGGGACACCTGCGCGCGGGGTTCGCGCGCCGCTGCCGCGCGCTCGGGGCCGGACACCGCCCAGACGCGCGCGGCGGAGCCGGCGTCCTGGTCGGCCCGCGCGGGCACGGTCGTGAAGAGTGTGGCCATCAGTCCGGCGCAGAGCGCGGCGACCGCGGTTCTGGTGGGAACCGCCATGGGAGCCCTCCCGGGGGATGAGGTGGGGTGTCGGTCAAGGGTGTGCCCGGCTCACCGGGGTGCGGGACGCAACGGCGGCCGGACGGGGGGACGTTCAGGGCCCACCGCCGCTACGGCGGGCCCCACGACGGGAGTGCGTGCGGACGGCCGTTACGGCAGGCCCCCGCAACGGGAGTGCGTGCGGAGGGCCGCTACGGCAGGCCCCAGGCCGGGCCCGGTTCGCCGACGGCGACGGGCGCGATGGAGAGGTCGGGCCGTGAGCCGGAGTGGACGAGCACCTCGCGGCCCTGGGGCAGGTCGATGGCGAGGGTGCCGTCGCCCAGGTCCTGGGTGCGGGCCGGGGTGCCGTCGTCCAGCAGCGCGGTGAGGGTCCCGCTGAGGCCGTGGCGGAGTCTGAGCGGCTCGCCCGCCAGGCTCCTGACGCGGATGAACCGGGTCGCCCCCGCCTTTCGGACGGCGCTGACGAGGAAGGCTCCCTGGGTACGGAAGTCGTGCAGGGTGACGTCCGCCCAGGCGGACGGGACGGCCGGGAACACGCGGATCACGCCGCCCCAGCTCTGGCAGAACATGTCGTGCAGGGACTGCGAGGCGGACAGCGGCGTCTCGATGACCGGACCGGCCTCGGTGTAGTGCGTGTTGGCCTGGCACGGGTAGCGGGTCGTGGGGTCGAAGAACTTGCGCAGGTAGGTGATCGCGGTGTCGCCGTCGCCGGTCATCGCGTACATGGAGGCGGCCCCGGTGTAGCTGTAGCCCCGGTGGGCATTGGCCAGCGCCTGCCAGCGGACCACCGACTTCGTGATCAGGTCGCGGTTCTCGGGCTGCTCCCAGTTGACGAGGTACAGCGGGTACACCATCAGCAGGTGCGAGTAGTGCCGGTGGGACTGCGCGTAAGGGGTGCCGACGCCGATCATGAAACCGTTGTCGTCGACCGGGTACGGGGTGAGCTTGGCCAGCACCTCCTGCCAACGCGGGACCAACTCGTCGTCGAGGCCGAGCAGTTCCGCCGACTCGATGAGCGTCTGGCAGCCCCAGCGGATCAGAGCGAGGTCGTAGTTGGTGTCCTGCGGCGGCACGACGGGGTATTCGGGCGAGAGCGTGCTCGGCAGGTGGAGCTTGCCGTCACTGCCCGGGGCGAGGAAGTGCAGGTAGTAGTTGATCGCCCGGCGCAGCACCGGGAAGACCGTGTCGCGCAGCAGCGACTCGTCCATGGAGTGCCGGTAGGACAGCCACACGTTGTGCAGCGCCCAGGTGAGGTTGCCGGCTTCGTTACCGGTGCCCGGCACCCCGACGGCGCGGGTGGCGAACATGTCCGAGCTGCGGCCGACACCGGAGCTGTCCGTACGGTAGGCGGCGGGCACGTTGGCGATGAGCTGTTCCTGGTTCTGCCGCAGGGTGGTGGCGAGCGAGTCGAGCTCCAGGTGGTTGGCGCCGTGGATGAGCCAGTACTCCAGCTGGACGTTGAGGTTCCACCAGACCGCGGGCCAGGGGGTGGGCTCCAGCCACGGCCCGGAGGTGGCCATGACGGGGCCGCCCGCGCGGCTGGCACAGGCGACCTTGTAGAGCTGGATCCAGTGGAAGCTCTGCAGCCGCTGATCGGGGAAGGAGACGAAGCTCTTCTGGTAGAAGGCGTGCCACCACGGGGTGTGCC
The DNA here is from genome assembly GCF_042714835.1 of Streptomyces sp. NPDC058678. NCBI lineage: Bacteria > Bacillati > Actinomycetota > Actinomycetes > Kitasatosporales > Streptomycetaceae > Streptomyces > Streptomyces sp. NPDC058678. Next base: position 3,699 of record NZ_JBHXSG010000066.1, read on the forward strand.
GTCGTCTGAGGGCCCCGTACGACGTCGCGCGCCGGAGGTTGCGCAGCGAGGCGGCCTCGGCGGCGGTGGCGGAGGGGAAGCTGTGTCCGACGCTGAGCAGCAGCTCGTCGCCGGTGCGGCGGTACGCGGTGGCGGTCTGGCCGCCACCGATGAGGGGCTGGAGCACCTGCTGGGTACCGTCGGTGGCGGTCCGGGTGGTCCAGGGCGGGTTGGCGGTGTAGTCGGCGGGCGGGGCCTCGCTGATGCGCCGCGGGCTGACGGCCTCCTCGGGATGGAACGTCCAGGTGACCTGTTCGCCGCCGTCGGCCGTCACGCGGGCGGCGAGGACCTCGTCGTGGATGAGGGCGGAGAGGGTGAGGGTGCCCGCGGTGGTGGTGACGGTGCCGGTGAGCTCGGCGTTCCACAGGCTCAGCCGCCAGTCGAGGGAGGTGATGGTGCCGACCGGTTCGAGGGTGAGGTGCCCGACCGGCAGACGGCAGGTGCCCCAACTGCTGCCCAGCTCGGGCCGGTGGTCCTGGACCCGGCCGTGCTGGACGGTGAAGCGGATGTGGTTGGTGCCCGGCTCCTGGTAGACCATGCTGCCGAGCAGTCCGTCGCCTAGGAACGGGCCCTCGTACCAGCGGGTGGGCAGCCTGCTCCACAGCAGGTCCTGGCCGCGCAGGAACGTGTCCCAGGCGCGGTCGGTGGTCATGGTGTCGCGGAGTCTCCATGGGCGTCTGCCGCCCCCGGCCACGGGAGTGGCGTCGGCCGACCGCTTTGCCGCTACGGGCTGTTCGGCGTGGGCCGTTCCGGGCAGGGCCGCCGCTGCCGCTCCGCCCAGCGCGGTGCCGAGCAGGGCCCTGCGGGGCACCGGCGCATGCTTCCCCGGCTGCGAGGTCATCATCGTCCTCCAGACCTGACGGATCATCGATACATCGGGTGTATGGGGAACCTAAGCATGTGCCATGCATCTGTCAATGACCTTAACAGTCATCTATTTCGGGCACGGGTTATGCGTCGGTGGGCGGACCCGGACTTCATGCCCACATCGTCAGCCTTGGTCGAAGGCCTTGACTCCTCCGATGTATTGGGGTTGCCTGCGTTCGCGTTCCCACCCCGCTCCCTCACCGGAAGGACACTCGATGAACAGGAGAACCGTCTTACGCGCGGGAGCCGGCCTACTGGCCGGCGGCGCCGCGCTCGCCCTGCCGCCGGCCCCGCTCGCCGGTGCCGCGCCGTCCGCCGACCCGACCGACGGCTGGACGCAGACCTCGTTCACGTACAGCTGGCAGAAGCCCTGGAACCTCGACCTCGGTGACCGGCACAGCTACAGCGGTGGCGTCCACCGCATGTGGGTGTACGCCACCGACGAGCCGTTCGAGGAGGGCAGTTCCACCGACCCACGCACCGAGATGCGCTGGAGGGCCGAATACACCACGGGCAACCACATGTGGGACGCCGACGTCTACCTCCCGTCCGGCACCGACGGAGCCTCCTTCGTGCAGACCCTGCGGAGCGTCCGCCCCTCGGGCACCCCCGCCACCGACATCATGCTCAACGCCTACAACACCAACGGCGGGACCGTGCGGCGCTACGACGGCACGGTGCTCAGGACGGGTGCGTACGACACCTGGTTCAACGTGAAGATCGCCCACCAGGCGAGCAGCGGGACCGGGACCATCAAGGTCTACTTCGACGACTCCCTCGTCCTGACGGTCGACGACCGGGGCCCCGCCACCCGCTACTTCAAGAACGGCGTGTACCACCACGGCTCCGGCCGCGCCGAGGCCCGCTTCCGCAACATCCGCTACTGGACGAGGTGACCTCAGCGCAGGTAGATCCGAGCGGGGTGGACCCTGTCCTGCAGCGGACGCAGTCTTGACGCTCGCTCCCCGTGAACGGGAGAGATTCTCACGGCTCGCGCCATGAGACTTCCTCCCGCAACCGCCGATACCAGAAGGTTCAGACGACCGTGGTGTTCCCTGCCCTCTTCGTCCTGATGGGCGCAGCGGTGCTGATCCAGGCGCTGATTTCGCTGGAGAGGGGACATCTGCAGCTTTCGAGGCGTGCCGCTCCACTGAGTTGAAGGGCGGAACGCGCCAGGCTCGGCGTTCCCAGAGCAGAGGACCACTCTGGTCTCGCCGTCGCGTGCCCAGCAACTCGGGCCGTCTGGCTGTGGCCTGCGCCGCTGCCGGACATCACGAGGGACAGCCCGGCAGCAGCGCCCTGCATCACTCCTGGGCGCGCGGTGCAGCCCCCTTCACCTGCAGCAGCTGCATACCGGGCATCAGATCAGGCTGGACGGTGCGGGCAGTGTTCACAGGCGCGCTGAGAGGGGGAAGCGGCCACCACTGGTCAGACCAACTGAGATCACGGTTGGTGAGCTGCGGCTCCACCTCCCGCCGATCGTGTCCCGTGTCCCGCCGTAGCCGCTCCCTGAACTGGGACCGAAGGCCCTCGGCCGAGCGATACGACGGCACCCCCTCCGCGTCCTTTCGCGCGTGCGGGTGCAACAGCAGGTAGATCTTGTTGCCATCCACCACGGTGTGCCAGGGGTCGGCCTGCCGCACTTGGTCACGTGTCTGCGCCGCCTTGTCCCAGGCCCGCTCCCACGGCCGGATGTCCTGGACACCGCAGGCCATGACGAACGCGATCAGCAGATCCCTGCGCGGCAGAGCCGTCCCCCTCAGGACGGCGCCGAGCGTGCTGCGCGGAAGCAGCCCGGTGGGAGCGCGCTGAGACAGCGTCACCAAGGACCAACCCCCGCAGCGCTCGCGCAGTTCCACCATGGCCTGGCGCAGATCGGCGAAGTCCATGACCGTTTCGGGCCGGGAACCGGCGCGCCCTGACTGATGCTGCTGCCGGGCCCGATAGCGGGCCCGGCACCACAGGCGTTCGGCCTGCACCAGGTCGGCGCCGCAGGCCTCGGCGTAGGCCCGTGCCGCCTGCCAGGTCGGCAGACGGGAGCCGTCATCGGCCCGCGACAGCGTGGTGGGCGTGACGGTGCACTCCGGCCGCTCGGCCATCTGTGCGTAGGTCAGCCCGGCCCGTTCCTTCTGGCCGCGCAGCCAGACCACCAGCGCCCGCAGCGAGGCGCACGCGACCGTCCGCAGCGGCACTTTGGCCCGCCCCGTCACTCACCTCACCCCCCACCGCGACACCGCAGGCGGGCGTGCGGTCAGGGCGGCAGCCGTCTGGCCGGCCACCTCGAGCACCACGCACGTCCACAGCGCGGCGATCACTTCATCCGGTGCGCCGCAGGCGGCCAGCACCACCCCGAAGACCACCACGACGGCCACGAACACCTTCCGTGCCCCCGTCCTGGAAGCATCCCCACTCGCCCCGCACCAACGGCGCGGAAACAACGGACGCGACATCACAACTCCGATCGTCGATGCGAACCCAACTCCTCGCCGTACGACAGGAAGAGAGGTGGCAGCCTCGTTGCATCCCGTAGCGAGATGCACCATGGTGGAGCGCGCACCGGGCCCCGGTCCACCAGGCCGACCGACTGCAGGGGCCGTTCATGCACCCGCGGCCCGGCGTCTTCGTAACGGATCTGGCGCCCCCTCGCCGAGCCGACCCTGGTCACAGACACACAGAGCACCGTTCATGCGCCCTCGGCCCAATTGTCGGTTGACCGGCAGCTGCTCGTGAGTGAGCCTTCGCACCGGACCACATCACCGTGGACCGTCCCGATGCGAACCCAACGTCGGGCTCCGAACGGCCGTGCTGGCAGGCGCGGCCGTTCGCCATTCCTCTCCTCGCTCAGCGCACGGCTGCGAGGCAAGGGGCAACGCACCTTGCACCGTCTTCGCATGGATCTCGCCCACAACCGGAGCGAGGCGCGGCCTCGACCAACACGCCTGACGCCGCCCCGCACCTTGGACCGCGCCTCCGGACAACGCGACTGGCCGGACGGTCTCAACGGGTGTCCCGCCGGCAACCGGGCTGCACCCTTGCGGTCCAGGTCTCGGTGATACCGCGCCGTCAGGGCCTCGCCTCCGTTCTCGGCGCAGCCGCTGGTCGTCACGAGCCGCGCGGTGGCGACGCCGGCCAATCAGATGACGGCGCCCGGTGGCGTTCCATCGGTCAGGCCCGGAATCCGTCCAGGCGACCACGCCCGGGGAGTGATCTGCCTCACAGGCTGTCACAGTGGTCGAGGAGGCGGTGTCTTGTGTCCGAACCCCTTGAAGCGGAGGAGACACCATGGCTGAGAACACCGATGTGGTCGTGATCGGCGGCGGGTACGCCGGCGTCATGGCGGCCAATCGACTGACGAAGCGTGAGGACGTGACGGTGACGCTGATCAACCCGCGCCCGACCTTCGTCCATCGGGTCCGCCTGCACCAACTGGTTGGCGGGTCCCACGGCGCGGTCGTCGACTACCGGGAGATCCTGGGCGAGCGTGTCCGGCTGGTGGTCGACACCGTGGCACGGATCGACGCGGCCGGGCGCAGCGTGACGTTGGCGGCCGGGGGCACGGTCGGCTACGACTACCTGGTGTACGCGGTGGGCAGTGGCAGCGCCGACCCGGGTGTGCCCGGGGCGGCCGAGTTTGCCTACCCGATTGCCACCTTCGAGGAGGCGGGGCGGCTGCGGCCGGTTCTCGACGCCGCCCCCGCGACGGCCGCGGTGACAGTCGTGGGAGCAGGTCCGACCGGCATCGAAACCGCCGCCGAGCTGGCAGAGGACGGCCGCGCCGTGACCCTGGTCTGCGGAGGGGTGCTTGGCCCGTACCTGCACCCTCGGGGCCGACGCTCGGTGGCCGGGCGGCTGGCCAAGCTCGGTGTGACCGTGCTCGACGGCCCCGACGCGAAGGTGACGGCGGTGACCCGCGACGCCGTGCAGCTCGCTGACGGCCGCGAGCTGCCGAGCCAGGTGACCATCTGGACCGCCGGATTCGGCGTGCCGGACCTGGCCGTGCGCAGCGGGCTGAGCACCGACGCCCTGGGCCGCCTTCTCACGGACGAGACCCTGACCAGCATGGACAACGGGCGCATCGTCGCGGCCGGGGACTCGGCGGCGCCGTCGGGCCTGCCACTGCGGATGAGCTGCCAGGCAGCGATACCGCTTGGCGCGCGCGCCGCCGACACGGTGCTCAGCCGTATCGCGGGTGAGCAGCCCGCGCCCCTCAACCAGACGTTCGCGGGCCAGTGCATCAGCCTGGGCCGACGCGCCGGCATCTTCCAGTTCGCCCACCGGTACGACGTCGCGGTGTGGTTCCACATCGACGGCCGCCCGGGCGCCAGGCTCAAGGAGTTCGTGTGCAAGGGCATCACCAAGCACCTGGCCCACGAGGCAGGCAAGCCTGGTTCGTACAACTTGCACCTCATGTCAGGAGGTGCCAAGCGCCGGCAGCTGCTGCAGGCCGAGCGTGGCGAGGCGCCGGCCACCGCTGAACGGGCAGCCTAGCCAAGCACTCGTGGTGGATCCGGTCCGGCCACAACGGATGTGGAGCGCATGTCGTGCGGCAACGCCCCTACCGCGGGGCGCTGCTGTACTCACGCGCTCATCAGCGGCCCTCTCAGTGACGGATCGTCGTCGACCTGGCGTGTCACAACCGTGCGCCGGGCGGTGTCCCACTCTCGATCACACCGAACAGATGGGCCAAGATCGACGACTGTCAACGAAAAGGACTTCCTGTGGATGCACGCTCGAAGGCTTTGGCCAACCTGGGCCGGCCGCGAAGGAGAGGGGCCGAGACATGAGCGACCACACCGCTGACCCGGCGACCGAGACGTTCGTCGCCCACCGCAACCTGCTCTTCACCGTCGCATACGAAATGCTCGGATCGGTCGCCGACGCCGAAGACGTCCTCCAGGAAACCTGGCTGCGATGGGTCAAGGTCGACCTGGAGCAAGTGCGCGACCACCGCGCCTACCTCGTCCGGGTCACGACCAGGCAAGCCCTCAACCGGCTGCGCACCATGACGCGCCGCAAGGAGGCGTACGTCGGGCCCTGGCTGCCCGAGCCGCTGCTCACCGCGCCGGACGTGGCCGAGGACGTGGAGCTCGCCGAGAGCGTGTCGATGGCGATGATGCTCGTCCTGGAAACGCTGTCGCCGACGGAGCGCGCCGTGTTCGTGCTGCGTGAGGCCTTCGATGTCGGCTACGAGGAGATCGCGGCCGCCGTCGACAAGAGCCCCGCGGCCGTCCGTCAGATCGCGCACCGCGCCCGCCAGCACGTCGACGCCCGCCGCCCTCGCAAGGTGGTCTCCCCGGGTGAGACCCGGGCGGCCCTGGAGTCGTTCCAGCGCGCGCTCGAAACCGGGGACCTTCAGGGCCTCCTCGACGTGCTCGCCCCCGAGGTCGTCTACATGGGCGACGGCGGCGGCGTGAAGCACGCCGCGCTGCGGCCGATCATCGGCGCCGACAAGGTGGCCCGCCTCATCGTCGGCGGAACCGGCAGGACCGGAATCGCGCTCACCCTCGGCCCCACCTTGGTCAACGGCAACCCGGCACTCCTCGTACACCTGGACGGCGAGATCGACGGCATCATCGCGATCCGGGTCGAGGAGGCCCGCATCACGGGCCTCTACTTCGTCCGCAACCCGGAGAAGCTGTCCCGCGTCGCATCCGAGACCCCGCTCACCCTGCGATGAATTCAAGGTGACGGTCGGCCACTTGGAGGTCAGGCCCAGCGCGGAACCACATACGGTTCACCCCGCGTGTCGCACCATCGCCTGTCAGGGCACGCCAAGCCACGCTCGCCTTGCCGTACGGCTTCGCGCTCCCAGCGGCTGAGAGCGCAATGCCACGTTCTCTGCTCGGCGGCGTCGGCCTGCGGGGTGGGCACGCCCGCGACAGCGTCGAAGACGGTGTCCGGGGCGGCGTTGCTCCATGCCCTGCACAACGGGCTGTGCAGGCCCACAAGGAGCGGGCTGATTCCATCCCGAAGCCCTGCAGGTGCAAGAGGACGCTGCCCTGTCGGCCAGACGTGACGCTCAGCAGGGCCGAATGAAGCGCTCCTTGCACCCGTTGTGACATGTGGCTGCACCCGACCTGATCGGGCACAGGATGTCGGGTCCGGCAGGATGAGTGCTGCCTAGCGTGGTGATCGTAAAGAGGAAGGAGACCGGGCGTGCTGGAGCGGCTCAACCAGATCATGGAGCACATCGATCGCCACCTCGACCAGTCCATCGAGGTGGCCGAGCTGGCGCGTATTGCGGCCACCTCGGAGTACCACCTGCGCCGGATGTTCTCCGCGCTCGCCGGAATGCCGCTGTCGGAGTACATCCGACGCCGTCGGCTCACGGTCGCGGGTGCCGAGGTACTTGCCCGGCGCGAGTCGCTGTTGGAGATCGCGGTCCGCTACGGCTACGGCTCCGGCGAGGCCTTCGCCCGGGCGTTTCGCGCCATGCACGGTGTCGGGCCGGGCGAGGCCCGACGCACCGGCACCGCGCTCGTCTCCCAGCCCCGGTTGACCTTCCGTCTCACCGTCGAGGGGAGCAGTAGCATGCGCTATCGCGTAGTGGAGAAGCCGGCCTTCACCGTCGTCGGCCTCAAGGCCCGGGTGCCACTGGTGCACGTGGGGCCGAACCAGGCGATCATCGACTTCGTTCGCGGGATCGACCCGCAGACCTCGGAGCGCCTGGAGAAGCTGTCGGACCAGGAGCCGCAGGGCATCGTCGCGGTCTGCGACGACCTGGACCCCAGCCGTGCCGAAGGCACCGAACTCGACTACCACCACGGGGTGATCACGTCAGCGTCCGCTCCGGAAGGCACGACCGTCCTGCCTGTCCCGGCCGGGTTCTGGGCCGTCTTCACCACCTCCGGGCCGGCGCCGCAGGCCATCCAGGATCTGTGGCGGGACGTGTTCACGCAGTGGTTCCCGTCCAACCCGTACCGCAGCCGTCCCGGCCCGGAGATCCTGCGCACCCGTCTGTCACCGGACAAGACCGAAGCCGACGCCGAGCTGTGGCTTCCGGTGGAGCGAGAACGGGGCTGAAGAACCCGCGAAGCTCATAGGCGCCGAACCTTGTGAGTGCTTCAGTTGGCCGGACAGGCCAACTGAAGCACTCAGCACCCTCTTGTGATGACTGAGCGCGCCTCAGTTGGTTCTGACCGCTCTTCCGTGATGACTACGCCTGGAGAAGGGGGCAGGTCTCAGGTTGGATGAACGGATGGAACGTGTCGAGGCTGAGCTGTTCACAGATCCGGGGAACGGCGCGGTCGTCCGTCTGCCCTCGCGCAATTTCCCGGGCGTCCTGATTCAGGGCGATTCCCTTTCGATCATTCGCGCCGACATCGCCGAAATCGTAGAAGCCTGCGACCAGGGCGACGTCGGTGAGGCTCGCGAGGCGGCGGCCATCCTCCTGTCCAACCTCGACGAACTGCTGGCCCGCTACACAGCGGCTCTGAAGGCTCACGACATCCCGATCCCCTTCTACCAGGCTCCCTGAGCGCTAGGTTGCAGCCTCGCAGTGTGCGCTGAAGGTCGCAGATTGCAGGACCGTTCCGTCTGGGGATCACTGCGAGCAAGATCGCTGTGTAAGGACATGAGCCGTGATCGCCCTTGCCCGCCGAAGAGGAACGCCCTGTGGGCCCTGATCCGGGACGGCCGCTTCCACGAAGTCGCTCCACCGAAGCCCACCGGCTAGTTCGGGCGATCATCAGACCGCCACAACCAGCGCAACGCATCTGGGAGCAGGACACCACCGTGGTTGGGGCTGTGGCCGCCATCACCCAGGACGAGGCGGAAGTCGTAGCCGGCTTCTGCGAGCGCTGCCGCAACGCGCAGGTTGTCGGCGAGCCAGTTCGCCTCGGGCTCGTTCCAGCGCAGGTCACGATGGCCCGCCTGCAGGAAAATCCGCAGCGGCTTGCGGGGAACGCGGGGAATGACTTCGGGGTAAGGGTTGCCGTCCGGCATCTGCGCGAAGCTGGACAGGTACCCGATGACGCGGCGGAACTTGTCCGGGCGTAGCCACGCCGCGGTAAAGGCGCAGTTGCCGCCGCTGCTGCCACCGCAGATGCCCCACTGATCAGGGTCCTCGGCGATCGAGTAGTGCTTCCTGACTTCGGGGATGATCTCGTTCAGGAGGAAGCCGACATACGAATCGTCGTATGCGTCGTACTCGGTGTTGCGGTTCTTCGGATCCTCAGCGTCGCGGAAGACGCCAGGGTCGACGAACACGCCGATGGTGACCGGGATGTCCCCGCGGTGGACGAGGTTGTCCAGGACTATCGAGCCGCGGACCTCCCCTCCGGGGTCCAGATACCACCATCCGTCCTGGAACACCATCAGCGACGCCGGCTCGGCGGGGTCGTACTGCGCGGGCACATGCACCCAGAACTTCCGTGACGTGCCCGGGTAGGTCGAGCTGTCGTTCCAGTCGAACTCGAGCGTCTCCCCGACGGGCACGTCCGGCTGTACAGCCGAGTCGGGGCCGTGGGCGTAGCGAACGTCGGACTGGTCAACCGGAATCGACTGGTAGGGCACCTCGATCGTCACGCGGGCCAACCTAGGAGAGATCTCGAACCGTCTCAAAGGGTTTTAGGACCTGTCCCAGACGGCTTGACTTCTCCGTTGGGAAGCCAGTGAGTACTTCAGCCGGCCACTTCGGTGCTCAACGTTGACCTGCTCGGGCGTGCCGCGCCGCCTCAACCGAGGATGTGCCGGGGGACCGCAAGGTCCGGGTGGCTGGACAGGCGGGTAAAGGCCGACGGATCGTCCTTGGAGCAGGCATCGGCGACCGCGTCGATCAGCTGGTCGTAGTCGGTTCCGGTCTTGCCCTCGTAGGCCGCGGTCATGCGGCCCCACTCGTCCCAGTTCAAGGTCTCCCGCTTGCAGAGCGCGGCAAGGTCGCGGACGGCGTTGCCGCTGATCTCATGCGGCCCCCAGGCGTGATCGGTGCCGGCCGTGCCGAACGTGAGCGGATCGATCACGCCGCCGCGGTACTGCACCCATGCCTCACCGCCCGTGAGGAACTCACCGGGAGCAAGGTCGTCCGGGCGGGCGACGAAGTCCTTGCCGAGATGTTCGGTGTCCACGCGCACCCATCGGCGCTGGTCATCGTCCCAGTACTCGGTGATCCAGTGGTCGAAGCCGCGGCCCTGCTGGAAGTAGGTGCCGAAACCGCACCGGGCGCGCGAGGTGACACCTCGCGCCCGCAGGATCGCGCAGGCGATCGTGGCGAAGTGACGGCAGGTGCCGATCACGCGCGTTTCGGGCGTTCGAGGCCGGTGCAGTGGAGACGGGTCCAGGGCAGTCAGCGCGGCAATCAGTTCGTTGACCGGCCGGATGTTCTTCTCCGCGATCCGGTCCTCGGAAATGCCTGATGCCGTGGCGTCCGTGGGCTGGATGACCAGGCCCTGAACGGCGGCGCAGATGCCGACGGGGTCGTCCGGCAGGCCCTCGATGAGCGGGAGTTGTGCCGTATCCAAGGTCGTGAAGGGCCCGGGCTGCGAGTAGTTGAGCACGTCGTCGGTCATAACCGGGCATCGTAAGGGCGTGGTCTGACATCTGGACCGGCTCGGCGCCGCTTCTCAACCGGGACGGTCAATCCGTCCAGCAAGCCTGGCGGCGTGCTCGCGAAGGGCCTCGCGCGGAAGATGCGCACCGCACCGGATACGCCGGATCGTCCTGCGCACCGCCCGGAACCCGGCTGCGCCGGGCGGCCGGCCGACGCCTTGTCCGGGCGCCAGCAGCGCGGCTTTGCCCTGACCTGATTCGCTATCCGGCGCGTTTTCCCAGGACCAACCCTGCGAACGGGAGCTGAACACTTCCGGGTCGCTCATCTCGGCTGTCAGCATTCCATGCCACGGTCACGGTCTGGCCGTGCGGGTCTTGCTCGGCAAGGTCTTCCAGACCGTCGGCGCCGAGGGCGACGAGCGCTTCCATTCCATGCCGCATCAGGGATGTCCTGGGTACACGGAACTCCATACGGCCGCCAGGCTCCTGCATCACCAGGTGCGGTCCGGATACTTGGCCGCCACCGCTCCGGCATCGTTCCCGGATCATGGCATGCGCGGTGTCGAACGAGCGCTGCGCGACTTGCGTGGCGATCGACTGGAGGAACGGCACGAGCCCGACGGCAATCACGAACGTCATGGCCCGCTCGCTTCCCGTACGGCGCGGCACCGTTCTGCCCGGCCACGCGCGTACCGGGCACAGCGGCAGCCGGCGCCGAGCAGAGAACCGACACGAAAGCCCGAGGCTCCTTTTCCAACTCGGCGAACCGGCCATTGTCGGCGGCCTGGGTGCCGTGCAGAGCGTCGAGGTGATACGCACGGGCCCCGGGCCGGTTGCGGCGGTCCGGGGGCCGTGTGCCACACAGGCAGGCTTGTCGGTGTCCTTGGTCCGCGTGGGGTCAGTGGCGTTTGTCGACGGCTCGGAAGCTGCCGACAAGTGCGAACGGCACCACGGCCCCGTCGAAGACCGTCGTGCCGGGAATTGCGCTGCTGGAGTTTCGGGGCCCGATAGTGGCGATGGGAGCGCCGGTGTCGCAGGTAATTCCGCTGAAGAATTCGACGGTCCTGTCACTGTCGTTTCGGACGTTGAAGCTGGTGGCTGGACTGCTGATCACAGCGGTGCACACACCCGACTCGGCCGAATAGGTTCGCTCGTTGACGTGGATCCGTCCGTCGTTGTCGTTCCGGTAGCTGTTGTAGTTCGTCTGGCCGTCGCCTCCGAGGGGAGCAGCGGCATCTTGCACCGGCGGGGCGGACTTCGGGACGGAACTGGAAGCCGAGGCGTAGTTCACACTGGTCACAGCCAGGGCCGCGATGCCCAGCGATGCTGCGATCGCGACAACGGTACGCCTACGCGTTCCACTTCTCTTTTTCTCCGGCATTCCGTTTCTCCGTCTCTCAGGGGTGTCAGCTGAGCGGCCAACTGTGAATGAACATACTGATGCCTATTTCCGTCGGCACCTCAGAGACGTTTTCAGGGGTGATGGAACAGGGCCGATCGAGTGCTCGTGGGGTCAATATTTTGGTGTGATGATCCATCAAATAGGCGTCAGAGAACACCACTTGCATACGAAGCTGAGCCGCCCGGGACGGGGCTGACGCTCTTTCACACTGCTGTCGGCGTGTCGTGCATTGATAACGCTCGGCACAGCGGCTAGCCACTCGGCGAACTTCTGGATTTGTCCTGGTCAACGGCCTGGTGGCGGGAAGTGTGGGAGTGCCGCGATGCGCGAGACGCCGGAGGCCGGAGGCTGCGCTTCCCGCCCGGTGCGGCACCGGCCTGTCCGGCACCGCGCGCACCGGTCACAGCAGTAGCCGACCCCAGCAGCGCCCCGACAACGAAGGCCCGACCACGGTCACGACGCGGCAAGCCTCAGTTGACCAGGCCGTAATCCCCGCCGACGACCCGGCTGACAACCGTCCGCACCGTCCGCCACGGTCTGCCGCGCTTTTCCGCGAACCCGCAGGTCACCCACGCCGGTCAGGTCGTGGTCGGGAGGTCGACATCCCCTCTGCGGCCTCGGACCGCGCTCCACAGCAGGACGAACGAGGAAAGTGGGGCGTGGCGGGGCAGGTCCCGGGCGGCGGGCGAGAGGATTGGGTGTCACCGGTACTCCTCGCGCATCGGCCGGCGCCGCCGCGCTGCGTCGTCGGCAGAGCGGCGACGGCCGATAATCCCCCACCTGACGCCGCCGTCAGAGCGACGACGTCAGGTGGGGGACCATCGGCGGGGGAGAGGCCCGGGGCGGGCGCGGTGCAGGCGGGTGGGGTGGCGCCACCGGCCGGAGGCGTCACGGGCGACGTCGACGCCGCCTTCCGCCACCAGCTCGGGTTCCACCAGCGTGACGTTCAGCGTCTGCCGGCTGCCCCACTCGGCGGAGAAGGACGCCTGTCCATGGATGACCGCGCCGTCCCCGGCCGAGAAGGCCGGCGACCGGCAGCACCTGCCGCCCGGGCGAGGGCGGTGGTCCGGTCGGCGTACTGAAGGCGGCCTTGGGTGTCGTACCTGCCGATCAGCAGGGTGCGGGGCGGCCGGAGGGCCGGTGATCGCACCGACGATCGCCTCGGGGCCTGGAGCATGTGGCGGCATTCGATCTCAGTGCCGCGTGCAGCGGGTTCGTCTACGGCCTGGCCACCGCTACTGCGGACTTCGGCCCAGGGTGACGGTGACCTCGTTGTCCCTGCGGTGTCCCGATGGGGGGCCTGACCGCGAAGCAGCGTCGACGTGGTCGTCGGCGCCGACGGAATCCGTTCCTGGACGCGTGACCTGCTGGGCGTCCCGTGCAAGTTGGAGTACACCGGCCAGATGGTGTGTCGGGCGACCGTACCGCGTCCCGCGTGCGCGACCGCGCCGTACACCTCCGCCGGCCCTGTGTGCACCTCCGACCTCATCCCGATCTCGCAGACGCAGGCCCACACCTTCCTCACCGAGGACGGCGTGCCCCCGGATCCGCTGCCAACCACCAACTCGCACACTGCATGCGGGAATTGATGGCCGACTTCACCGGCCGGGTGGTGGCGGTGCGCGAGGCCGTCACCGACCCGGAGGCGGTGGTGCGCCGTCCGGTGCATAGCTGTCTCGTCGACGGCCCCTGGCACCGGTGCCCACGGCATTCCCCGCCGTCGGGTGAACGAGGTCATCGAGCTGGCCGGACCGACCAGCGTGGGCCGCGCCCGCGTGAAGGGGGCGGCCTGCGCTTACGGGTCCGGTCTGGTGGGGCGGCCGCCTGACGCATGCCGCTCGGTAGGAGCGACTGGGTCGGGCGGGCGGTGCTGAGCAGCCCGTGAATCAGCCCGGCCGCGAAGGCGTCGCCGGAACCGACACGGTCCAGCACGTGCGGGGCAGGCATGTCGGGGCCGGTGACGTAGCCGGTCGTCGGTCACCACCCGGCCGACGACCAGTCGTTGGCGGGCGGCCCGGATCGTCCGTAGGGGCGGCAGGACCTTGAACCGGTTCGGGGCGCTACATGAATCCGCCGTGTCAACACCATTGACACGCAACCGTCATCAGCCGTCTCATGTGCGACAGCGTTGGATTCAGCCAACTTTTGCTCGGTTGTGGTCTTACTTGTTGCTTCTGGCACGCGACCGGGCAGCTCAAAGCGGAGGTAACACACCCATGCGCCGCGCCTGGCTCCTTGTTCTCGTCGTACTGGCGGCTCTGCTGCCACAGGCTCTCCTGACCGGTACCGCCCACGCGGCCACCGTCACCATTCCCAACGGAACCCAGTTCACCGACACCACGGGAGCCGTCGTGCACGCCCACGGCGGCGGCGTGATCAAGGTCGGGTCCTACTACTACTGGTTCGGTGAGAACCGCAACGAGGACAACTCCCTGCGGTACGTGTCCGCGTACCGCTCGACGGACATGAAGACCTGGGAGTTCAGACGCCACGTCCTGACCCAGGCATCCGACCCGGAGCTGGCGTCCGCCAACATCGAGCGGCCCAAGGTCATCTACAACGCGGCCACCGGCAAGTTCGTCATGTGGATGCACAAGGAACTGGCCACCGACTACTCCCAGGCCCGTGCCGCGGTCGCCGTCTCCGACACCGTCGACGGCGACTACGACTACCAGAGCAGCTTCCGGCCTCTCGGTTACATGTCCCGCGACATCACCGCCTACGTCGACGACGACGGCACCGGCTACATGATCTCCGCCGCCAACGAGAACCGGGACCTGCACGTCTACCGCCTGAGCCCCGACTACCTCACCGTCGAGAGCCGCGTGCAGGTGCTGTGGGTGGGCCAGTTGCGCGAGGCCCCCGCGATGTTCAAACGCAACGGCGTCTACTTCCTGCTCACCTCCGGCGCCACCGGCTGGCGACCCAACCAGCAGAAGTACGCCACCGCCTCCAGCATCACCGGCACCTGGAGCGGGCTGCAGAACGTCGGTGACTCCACCGCGTACGGCTCCCAGACCACGTTCGTCCTGCCCGTCCAGGGCACCTCCGGCACCGAGTACCTCTACATGGGCGACCGCTGGGGCAACTCGTTCGGCCAGAACGTCAACGCCTCGAAGTACGTCTGGCTGCCGCTGGAGTTCCCCACCGACACCACCATGACCATGGACTGGTATCCGCAGGTCAACGTCGACACCGCGACCGGGAAGGTCGACGGTGTGGGCGGCCCGTGGGAAACCCTCACCGCACGTCACAGCGGCAAGTGCGTCGACATGCCCAGCTCGTCGGTGGACGACAATGTCCAGTTCACCCAGTACACCTGCAACGGCGGCATGAACCAGGCGTTCTGGTTCAAGGACATGGGCGGCGGATACGTCCAGCTCATGGCCAAGCACAGCGGCAAGTGCATCGACGTGGCCAACAACTCCACCGCCAACGGCAACCCGATCATCCAGTGGCCCTGCTCCACCGGCACCAACCAGCAGTGGCAGCTGCAGGACGCCGGCGACGGCTACGTCCGCCTCGTCTCCCGGCTGAGCGGCAAGTGCCTCGACGTCAGCGGCGCCTCCACCGCAAACGGCGCCAAGCTCGTGCAGTACACCTGCGGAACCGGCACCAACCAGCAGTTCACGCGCGGCAGCTGACCCCGCCACCGCACCAGGGCGGCCCGACCGGACCTCCGGCGGGCCGCCCACAGGGTCCTGACCGGACCGGGTCTGCTGAAAGTTGCGTTCGCCCCCCTGGCCTTATTGATCGCAGACACCGTCCTGATGCGCGGCGAAGGGCACAAGCCGCGCTGCCCAGCACCGCGCCGGTGTGCTTCACAGCGTTGAAGGTTCCCGACGCCGCCGAACGGCGAACGCTCAGTGCGCTGATCGGCGGAAGGAGATCAGTTGCTGCTGGAGCGGGGATGCGACCCCGTGGTCGCCCGACTCCTGCCCGAAGGTCCGCCGAAGCACGCTGTGTATGAGCGCGCGGCTGATCCTCGGACAGGACGGCTCCCGGTACGTCGGCGCGCACGGCGATCCGCCGGATGGATCCGGCACATCCCGTGCCTGGTTGACGGGATGAGGCGTTCAGTCAATGCGGATGATGCCCCGGCCCAGTGCGGCCGTGACGGCACCGGTGCGGTCGGCGACGTCGAGCTTGGCGTAGATGTGCAGCAGATGCGTTTTCACCGTTGCCTCGGACAGGCGCAGGGCGCGGGCGATCTGCTTGTTGCTCTGCCCGCGGGCCAGGGCGGACAGAACTTCGAGTTCCCTGCCGGACAGGCCGGCGCCCCGGTCGCCGCGTATGTGGGCGAGGACCTTGGCTGCCACCGTGGGTGACAGTGCCGCTCCTCCCCGGGCGGCGGTGCGCACGGCCTCGCACAGCTCGTGTCGTCCGGTGTCCTTGAGCAGGTAGCCGACCGCGCCGGCGTCGATGGCTGCGGTGATGTCGGCGTCCGTGTCGTAGGTGGTCAGGACGACGACCTGGACCTGAGGGTGAGCGGCCCGGATGGCGGCGGTCGCGGCGGTGCCGTCCATGCCGGGCATCTGCAGGTCCATCAGGACGACGTCGGGTGCGAGTGAGGTGGTCTGGTGCACTGCCTCGGTACCGCTGGCTGCTTCGCCGACGACCGTGAGGTCGGACTGGGTGGCGAGTATGGCGGCAAGCCCCTCGCGGACGACGAGGTGGTCATCTGCCAGGAGGACACGAATCTTGGGACCGGCCGATGTGCTCATGGTGCCGGGACCATCCGCTCCGTACCGGCCACGGGTGAGGCTTCGGCGGCCGAAGGGGCGACCGGGACGGTCACCGAAGGCGCGACCGGGAGCGGCACCGTGACAGCGACGGTCGTACCCTCGCCCACGCCGCTTTCCACCGCGAACGTGCCGTCCAGAGCAGCGATGCGCTCCCGCATGGTGGTCAGCCCGATGCCGGCATGCCGGGCAGCGGGTGCGAAACCGGTGCCGTCGTCCTGGATGTCGATGGCCAGGAGGTCTCCGAGGTAGGACAGCGTGACCGACACGCTCACCGCGTGGGCATGGCGCCGGGCGTTGGTCAGTGCCTCCTGCACGACACGCAGCAACTCGCCCTCGCTGCCGGGAGGCAGAGCAATCGGTTCGCCGGTGACGACCGCGTAAGCCTCGATGCCGGTCTCCTCCGTCAGTCGGGCGGTGAGTTCGCGGACCGCTTCCGCCAGGTGCGTGCGGTCCAGCGGTGCCGGGCGAAGGGCCTGCACGAGGCGGCGGCTCTCGGCCAGGTTGTCCCGGGCCGTCCGCATCGCCTGCTCGACGCGCCGGGCCGCGGAGGAGTTGGGTGGCAGGTCGTCGCGTGCGGCGTCCAGCAGCAGGGAGATGGACGCGAAGCCCTGGGTCAGCGTGTCATGGACCTCTCGGGCCAGGCGTTGACGTTCGGCCAGGGTGCCCGCCTGACGTTCCGCCGCTGCTCGTTCGGCCTGGGTGGCGGTGAGTTCGTCCAGGAGCCGCTGGCGCTTGTGGCTCTCGTGGTCGAGGGTGGCGACGTAGCAGACGATGGTGACCGCCACCGCGGTGGCGAGCACGCAGCCCGTGAGCGTCCGCAGGCCGACGGAGCCGTCCGTGGTGAAGCGCTGCCACGACCAGGCGCCGCCCAGCATCAGTACCCCTCCGGCGGACCACCAGGCCCTTCGCAGCCAGTACGGGATCAGCACGGCCACGGCGACCGGGAGCAGCGCGGGGTCCACCACGGACATGGCCACCCACCCCGCCAACGCCCCGACGAGGTAGGGCAGTGGCGGTCTGTTGGCGCCGCCCTGCAGCACGATCCAGTACGCGTACCAGGCGGCGAGTCCCATCGCCGGGCCGATCCGCGGCAGTGCCGTGCCGGTCGTCAGGTCCGTTCCGGCCAGCGCACCCAGCACGGACAGGGTGAGCACGACGGCGAAGAAGGCGTGTTGGCCCACGGCCTTCCACCGTTCCCGCTCCCATACCCGTTGCAGTGCCATGGGCCTGAGCGTACGCGCAGCCGAGTAGCCGGAGGATCAACCGATCAGTGCGAACGCATCCACCGATCGGTGGGCGGATGATGCGTCGATCGGTCGATGTGCGAGGCCCGTGCGGGCGGCGAAGATCAGCCCCGCACCCGGCCGCCCGAGCTCCACCGCACCCAGTGAGGAACCGACAGTGCCCCTGGCCCTCATTCCCAGCCCCTCCATCGGCGAGATCCACCTGGGCCCGCTCCCGCTGCGCGGCTACTCGCTGATGCTGATCCTCGGGATCGCCGCGGCGGTATGGCTGGGCGGCCGTCGCTGGGCCGCCCGCGGTGGGGAGAAGACCGTCGTGACGGATATCGCCCTGTGGGCCGTTCCCTTCGGTGTGGTCGGCGCTCGCCTCTACCACGTGGTCACATCCAGCGAGCCGTACTTCGGCAAGGACGGCGATCCCCTCAAAGCCCTCTTCATCTGGGACGGGGGCATCGGCATCTGGGGCGCCATCGCCGGCGGTGCCGTCGGAGCCTGGATCGGCTGCCGCCGTAGCGGCATCCCCCTGCCCGCGTTCGCCGACGCCGTAGCCCCCGGCATCGCCCTGGGCCAGGCCATCGGCCGCTGGGGCAACTGGTTCAACCAGGAACTCCACGGGCGGGCCAGCACCCTCCCCTGGGCGTTGGAGATCGACCCCGCGCACCGGCCCGAGGCCACTCCCGAACTGGCCACCTACCACCCCACGTTCTTGTACGAGTCGCTGTGGTGTCTCGCCGTGGTCGCGCTGGTCATGTGGGCGGACCGCCGCTTCCGGCTCGACCGTGGCCGGACCTTCGCGGTGTACGCCTCGGCCTACACCGTCGGCCGCTTCTGGATCGAGTACCTGCGGGTGGACGAGGCGCACCACATCCTCGGCCTGCGCCTGAACGACTGGACCGCGCTGCTGGTCTTCGTGGTCTCCGTCGCCTACCTCATCGCTGCGACACGGCGGGCGGCCGACAGTCGTGGCGACGCCCGCGCCGACGCCGACCGTCTCCTTCAGAGCGTGGACGCGACCAGTAGTCCCACGAGCTGACCGTGTCCCCTTCGGAACCCCGTCCCGGGCACGGCCGTGCAGTGCTGCTATGCCTCAACGGCTTGGCCATCCCGCCAGCGGGCACCCCGAGCTGGACCGGCCACCGCTTCGCCTTCTGGCTGACCTGCCTGCTGTCCGCTGCCCTCACCGGCACAGCAGCCGCCCGCCTGGTCAGCGCCCGCGCCGTCTACCCGCGTGCCCCGGGACTGATTCCGTGCGGACGGGCCCGGGGGGCAGCATTCCCGTCGCCGTATCCGGCAGGGGCTTTCGGCTCAGACCGCGCCTGGCGTGTGCGGCAGGACCATCCTGATCGTGGACTGATCCCGCCCCCCCCACGCATGATGGCCGGATCAGGCGGCGCACATCAGCCGAACCGTGCAGAGCCGGTCCGCTCGCTGGACCCGTCCGGGGCGGCGATCGGTGTCGGTGGCGGGAACTAAGCTCCCGCCCATGAGTGAGGCAGACAGAAGCGCCGGTAGACGAGTCGTCGACGGCCGTTTCGAGTTGGAGGGCCGCCTCGGTGGCGGTGGGATGGGAACGGTCTGGCGGGCCAGGGACCTGGTGCTGCACCGGTTGGTGGCGGTCAAAGAGGTCCGCCCGCCCGACCGGGACTTGGCCGAATACGATCCCGAAAGCGCGCGGATGCTGCGGGAACGGGTGCTGCGCGAGGCCAGGGCCCTCGCCCGGATCGACCATCCGAACGTTGTCACCATCCACCACATAGTCGACGGCGGCGACGGCACGTACCCGTGGATCGTCATGGAGTTGGTCAGCGGCGGCTCGCTGGCCGACCGGCTGGCCCAGGGACCGATGCCGCCGATCGAGGCGGCGCGGATGGGAAGGGGAGTGCTGGCCGCGCTCGTCGCCGCGCACGACACCGGTGTCCACCATCGGGACGTCAAACCTGCCAACGTTCTGCTCCGGCCGGACGGGCGTCCCGTCCTCACCGACTTCGGCATCGCCGCGATCCGCGAGACGACCAGCCTCACGGCCACCGGGTCCATGATCGGTACGCCCGACTTCATGGCGCCGGAGCGCATTTCGGGGCACGAGGCCGGATCCGCCTCCGACCTCTGGTCGCTGGCGATGATGCTGTACACCGCCGTAGAGGGTCACCACCCACTGCGCCGGGGCACCACCTTGGCCACCCTCGCCGCGGTCCTCCATGACGACGTGCCGCCGCCGGTGCAGGCCGGTGCCCTGCAGGACGCCCTGACGAGGGTGCTCGTGCGGGACCCGTCGGCGCGGCCGTCCGCCGCCGTGCTGGACCGCCTGCTGGCCCAGGCCGAGTCGGGGCCGGCCGGTCCGGCGGCCTCGCGCGAGGAGCCCACCTCCTACCCGCTGAACCCGCCGTCGGTCTCCACCTCCCCGGCTGATTCACTCCCTGGGGTTCCTGCCCCGCCGCCCGTGTTCGGCCCAACAGGTTTCCCAGCGCTGCCGGTTGCCGGGGCCGGAGTGGGCACTCCGGTCGGCTTCGGCACGGCCGTTCCTGCGCGTGCGGCCACCCCCGCTGGGTTCGGGCCGCCGCCCGTCCACCCCGGACCGGGACAGGCCACGCCCCAGCCGGTGACCGCACCTTTTCGAGCCGGACGCCGACGCAACCCCCGCTCGACTGTCCTGCTGAGCCTCTCGGGGACCTCGCTCGCCGGAACCCTGGCCCTGTTGTGGTGGGCGCTGCCCTTCGGGGGCGACTCAGGTGGCCCGGATGCGGGTGCCTCGCCTTCCAGGTCAGCTCCGAAGGCGACCGTTTCACCGACCACCGCGTCCCCGGCCGCACAGCAGTCGCAGGAGTCCGAGACCACCAACATGCTGACCCCGGACGGCATTCGCACCGCTATCGCAGCGTTCAAGGAGGAGACCGGCCGGGACACGTTCGGCGACTTCACCGTCTACCCGGAGTACGTGTCGGCCCGGTTGATGGTCAACGGAAGCACCAGCAAGTTCGACTCCTATACCTACCGCCCCCAACAGGGTGTCGAGAAGAGCATCATCTCGGGGACCCTGCCCGGCTCCGAACTGCCCGTCAGTCTCGACGGATTCAACTGGGACAAGGTGCCGGCGCTCCTCGAAGAGGCGGAAAGGAAACTCAACGTCGACGATCCGGAGTCCCGCTACTTGATGGTGAGACAGCCCAACGACGCCTTCGACACCCCGGCCGGAATGGCCGTCTACCTGACGGGCCAGTACAACGAGGCCGGCTACCTGGAGACCGACACCCAAGGCAAGGTGACCAGGGTGTTGCCCGCGGAGGACTGACGACTCACCGCTCACGCAGCCGCCCCGTCTGCTCCGGGCGCCCGTCGCCTGCGAATGGGATCGCTGCCCGGGAGACGCAGCCACGGCAGAGCAGTGCCGAGCGCGTCCCATCGGAGTGCTCTTCGTACAAGCCAGTGGCGTGACGCCTCGCCACGGGGCGCGACGGTTCAGCCAGGTCGCCCGTCGCCGAGGTGACTCAGAACTCCTAACGAAATGATCTTCGAGGTGGCCGGATCACTCCGGCACTGATGATCCGGGGGCGCAGGGTGGTGCGGTCGAAGCCGTGGGAAGTCGACCACGAGCTGTGGGCGGCGATGGAGCCGCTGCTGCCGAAGGTGGAGCGTCAGGCCCGGCATCCCGGGCGCAAGCGGCATCCGGACCGGCCGGTGTTCCAGGACAGCCTGTTCGTACTGCACACCGGGATCTCCTGGGAGAACCTGCCGCAGGAACTCGGCTTCGGCTCGGGCATGACCTGCCGGCGTCGGCTGGCCGAGTGGACCGAGGCCGGGGTGTGGCCCCGGCTGCACGAGGTTCGGCTCGCCCGGCTGCGCGGCGCGAACGCCCTGGACTTCTCCCGGGCGGCGGTCTTGTCAGGAGTCCTTGGAGCGGCGGAACGGCTCGGGTCGGTCGGGGGTCCAGGCGTCGTTGACGGACCAGCCGGAAAACCTGAACTAGTAGGTAGATGCCCGGTGTTCGGACGTAGGTTGTGCCGTGAATGATCCACCCCCTCGGTTGAAGGACGGCGAGTGATGACCGACCCTGTGACGACGCCCGAACCAGCGAAGCATCAGAAGATCGACACGTCGCTTCCGCACTCCGCCCGCATCTGGAACTACTGGCTCGGCGGTAAGGACAACTATCCCGTCGACGAGGAGGCGGGTGACGCGTACACCGCAGTCTTCCCAGGCATCGTCACCATCGCTCGCTGCAGCCGTGCCTTTTTGCGCCGCAACATCAGCTATCTAGTGTCCGAGGCGGGCATCCGGCAATTCCTGGACATCGGCACTGGCCTTCCGACCGCTCAGAACACCCACGAGGTCGCGCAGGGGCTCGCCCCCGAGACACGGGTCGTCTACGTCGACAACGATCCGATGGTCCTCGCCCACGCCCGCGCCCTGCTCTACTCCACTCATGAGGGCGCGACGGCCTATATTGACGCCAATGTGACGGACCCGGATCACATCCTCGCGGCCGCCGCCGAGACGCTGGACTTCGGCCGCCCCACCGCGCTCATCCTCAGCAACATCCTGGGTCACGTCGCCGACTACGATCAGGCCCGCTCCATCGTCACCCGGCTGATGGAGGCTCTGCCCTCGGGCAGTCACCTCTCCATCAACGACGGGTCACGCGGCATCGACCCGATCTTCGAGCAGGCCCAGGACGCCTACAACAACAGCGGCGCCGTCCCGTACAACCTGCGCACCGTCGACGAGATCACCACGTTCTTCGACGGCTTGGAACTCCTCGAACCTGGCGTCGTCTCGGTGACGCAGTGGCGCCCGGAGCCCGGTTCGCCCACCCCGGAGGTCATCGCCGAGCACGGCGGACTCGCTCGAAAGGCGTAACTGACACCGGGAGGGAAGCCGCTGCCGTACGGCAGCCGCTCGTGGTCGATGTAGACCACCGCCGTGTAGATCGCTGGTCAGGGACGTCGGTGGCCTGTTCCGTAAAGCCGATCACGCGCGGGCCGCCGATCGCGGGTGCGCGGCCGGGCCGAGCTTCCGACGCCCGTTGCCGTGCGGATGCCATACCCGCGCGGCACCGCGCCGTCCTCTGCCCGAGCATGAGCATCGCCTCGGCGACCTCGCCGACCGCCGGATCGGGGATCGCCGTGGCGACTTCCTTGAGGACGAGCAGCCGCGCCCGACAATCTCGTCCGCGATCGCCGACCCCGCCGGGGCACGTCGGCTTGTCGGCCGTACGGAACGCGTGTGAACCGCCGAGTGCGTGTCGTTTCTCATCGGGGGTAACGGACGTGCAACCAACCCTGACTGGGGGCCTTGATGGCGCGCACAGTTCTGTTCGACAAAGCCGCGAAGAAAGCAAGGAGACGGGCGGGACCTGGCAAGCCCGTTCTCTCGTGGTGGGGCCGGGGGGTTGCCATGCTGGTGGCCTTCGCGGCGGCGGTGGCCTTCGCGGTGGTGCTGGCCCGGCTGACTCTGGAACCGTCGGCCGCCTCCGCGTCGTTGACGCACAGCAATCTGCGCCCCGGAGATTCCATCCGCAACTACCTCGCGCAGCCCGCTTTCCGTGACACGGTCAAGCAGCTCGGCGGCAACATCGTGCTGGGCATCCCGTTCGGCGTGCTGCTGCCGGTGCTGGTTCCCAGAGTCCGCGGGCTGCTGCGGGTGGCGGCGCTCACGGCGCTGGTGATGATGCTGGTCGAACTCGTCCAAGGCGCCCTGATAACCGGGCGGGCCTTCGACATCGACGACGTCCTGCTCAACACGTCGGGCGCCTTGCTGGGCTACCTGCTGATCGGCCGTCGGCTCGGCCGCGCTGTGCACCCCAGGCGCCGCCACTGGTGGCACCGCTTCACCAAACGGCCGACCACGGCCGCCCACTGAGGTCCGGCCGACAGGCGGAGTGAGGCAACTGTCACGTCGCATCCGGCCGGAGGGCCTCCCGAGGGGCGGGGCAACTCCGGTCGGCCGCGCTCCGTGCGGGCAATATCGCGGGACTCGCCGAAATCCGGCTCCAGGACCAGCACACCGCAGCCGCGAGCAACTGCGCCGCCTCGACGCATGGACCACCGCTAACACGCCCCGGCCCAGCCCCCACCTGGCAGTACCTCACCCCGCCGGCCAACCGGCGGGGCGAAGTGATCAGGCCCCGAATGCGAACAACGGCATCTTGAGGTCTGGGGCCTCCGGCTCGACGGGGAGTCCCGTGGCAGCGGTCAGGCCGGCGCCGGTGCAGTGGTGCGGGCAGCTTCCTGGACATCGGAGAGGGGCAGCGCCAGAGCGTCAGCGAGCTCCGCCAGTTCCGCCGGAGTGGGCCGCACGGGACCGAGGGCCCCGTCCTCGGCGAAGACGCGGATCCGCGGGGTGCGAATACCGGTACGGTCGGCGAGGTCCTGTGCGTTCAGGTGCCTGCGTCGCATGGTCTGTTTCAACAGCTGTGAGAGTTCCGCCATTTCATTCACCTGCCCTGAACTCTCCGACTTATAGCCGCCTTCACCTGCATGGGTGACTCTGAGACACGGCCGACCGGCCATTGACCCGTGCGGAGCGCGGGCATCCCGCCGCAGTGTCACGGGCGGCGTGGTGGTCAGATTCGCTCGCCGCCTGGAACGAAGCCGCTGCCGGAGCCGCTCGCCTCAGTCCGCCGCGACGCCGGAGCCGGAGGACGACCACGACCAGGAGCCGGGCCGGCTCGCCGGCCAGTTCCGTCGGCGGACCTGACTGCTCATCGTGTAACGCGGTGGCCACCGAAGAATCACGTCAGTAGCATTGGCGCCATTCGCTCCTTACTGTCGAAGGGCTTCCAGCATGACCACCTCGTTCGTCCGTCCTGAACCGCCGTACTACGCAGTGATCATCACCTCCCGGCCGACCGCGGATCTCGAAGGCTATGCGGCGATGAGCGAGCGCATGGCCGAACTTGGCGAGGTGCAGCCCGGCTATCTCGGCCGCGAGTCGCTGACGGACGAGGACGGCCGGGACCTCGTCGTCATCTACTACGCAGACGAGGCATCGATAGCGGCGTGGAAGGCCCACCCCGAACATCTCCAGGCACAGCGGCTCGGACGTGAACGCTGGTACTCCTCATACAGCGTGGAAGTCGCGCGAGTGGAGCGCGCCTACGCCTACACCCGCGACCAGGGAGGGGCCCCGACCGCCAGTTGACGCGGAGCCTGTCGGCCGAAGGTCCGGGGACGTGGAGCTGGTCACGCCCCGGGTCTCCTTCGGGGACGGTGCGGCAGGACCCCCCATCACACCGGCAGGGAGAACAGACGCACTGGCTGTGAAGGCCGGTACGCGTTGTCGCGCAGGGGCGTCACCATGGTCCGCAGCGCATGGTCATTCAGCGGATTCCAGGTATCTGAGTGAAACAGGTGTCCGCATACGAATCGACGATCGTCCTTCAGGCTGCACGGTAGTGGGTTGTCCCGATCAGTCCCGTTCTTGTCCCGGCTGGCAGTTCGCTGCCGTGCTCGGGCAACTGCTGCAGATCGCCCAGCTGCAGCTCGACCAGGCACTGAAGACACGTCGGTAGCCGACTGCGAGGAGAAGCGGCGTGGCGTCCTGCTCGGAGGCCATGGCGTTCGCGCCGATCACTGCCGTCCGCGCCGTTCCATGTTGTTCGACGAGCTGGCGGATCCGCTCTTCCACGCAGTTCAGCATGGCTGAACCCATGCCCTGGCGGCGATGCTTGGGCAAGAGGTAGCCGCGGTGCAACCGTGCACCGTCTCCGCCCGGCAGGGCGCGAGCGAGGTGGAGCCCAAGCTTCCACCTCGCCCGGCGGCCCTTGCACTCACTCACTCGAGCTCACCGATGAACTAGCAAGAACTACCGGTACTCGACCAGCCATCAGGTCGTCATCGACGCCGACACCCGACTCGTCGTCGTCGCCGTCGGTCGGTCGGTCGGTCACAGGCAACCGCAATGCTGCAAGGCTTGGGGACTTCCGGTGCGAAGCCGCCGTCGGTCGGGCCACGGTCATTGCGGACGGCGGCTACCGGGGTACCGGCCTTGGAAGGAGGAGCACAACACCTGCCACCGCAAAGTCCGGGCCCGCGTCGAGCACGTCTTCGCGCGGATGAAGTTTTGGAAGATCCTTCGCGACTGCCGCCTGAAAGGCGGCGGCGTTCACACCGCCATGCTCGGCATCGCACGGCTGCACAACCTCGCCCTCACGGGATGACTCCGCCCCGTACGCTCAGTGAGGTTGACTCAGAGGCCAACGTCTCTGCGGGATCAGGCGTGGTCCACTTCGAGTATGCGCGGCCTTCGCCGGTAGAGGTCACACCGGGTCCGGCAGGTCCATGAGCGCGAGTTTGGCCGGGTCGACCACGGCGGTGATCTCGGTGATGTGGCTGTCGGCGACAGTGAAGGCCAGGAGGGAAAGCGGGGTTCCGTCCTCGCTCCAGGAGATGACGCCGGGGAGGCCGTTGACGGTCGCCGCATGTCCTCGTGCCGCACTGCCGGCCACCCGCGCGCGAGTGGCGACTTCGGTGGCTCCGAGCGTGACGAACTTGCCATTCGGGGTGTGGACGGTGAACTTCACTTCGGGGTGGAGAACCTGCAGCAGCTGCTCGAACCGGCCGTCGCGGGCCGCGGCCAGGAAGGCCTGGACCACCTCGCGTTGTTGTCGTCCGGCGCTTGCCGGCTGCTGGGCGGCCTGTACCTTCCTGCGGGCGCGGCTGGCGAGCATTTTGGTCGCGTCGGCGGATTTTCCGAGAATGGTGCCGATCTCCGCGAAGGGCACGGCGAACACGTCGTGCAGCACGAACGCCAGTCGTTCGTCAGGGCGCAGCGAGTCGAGGACCGTGAGGAGCGCGAGGCCGACGGAGTCCCCGAGTGCCACAAGGTCTTCCGGAGCGGGAGCGTCGTCGAGCGTCACGGTGAATTCGGGCAGTTGGTCGTCGAAGGAGACTTCTGGGCGCGTCCGGCCCGACCGCAGGACATCGAGGCTGATGCGGCCGACCACGGTGGTCAGCCAGCCGCCGAGGTTGTCGATGGTGTCGGTGTCCTGGCGGGAGAGACGCAGCCACGCCTCTTGGACCACGTCTTCCGCATCGGCATGTGATCCGAGCATGCGGTAGGCGACGGCGCTGAGCCGGTCACGGTGGGACTCGAAGGCATCGACGATCGGGTCCGCGGGATGGGTGCCGGCCATGTTGTTACCTCCGTGGGAGCTGCTCCGTCATAGGGATGACGCGCACAGGCGCCACAACGTAACCCGATGAAGGAGAGCACTCCCACATGGAAAACCGGCTCAAGAACAAGAACACGAACAACCCCGATGTGTGGACCGCGATCCAGCACCTCCAGAAGGCGATCGCCGCCGGGGGCGTCGACCCGAAGCTGCTCGCGCTGGTCCACCTGCGCGCCAGCCAGATCAACAGCTGCTCGGCGTGCGTCTACGCCAGTGTCGCCGGCGGGAAGAAGGCCGGTGACACCGACGAGCGGCTGCACAACGTCGCAGCGTGGCGCGAGGCGCCGTTCTACACCGACGGGGAACGCGCGGCACTGGCGCTGGCCGAGGCCGCCACCCGGTTGCAGGACGGTGCACCGGGCGTCACCGACGAGATCTGGGAAGAGGCCAGCGCCCATTTCACCGAGGAGCAGATCGGCGCGATCAATCTGGAGATCGCGCTGACCAACTTCTTCAACCGGATCAACCGCACCATCAAGGAACAGGCCGGCAAGACCTGGGGCTGAGCCCAGCGCGGCTCTTACGCCTGAGGCTTCGCCAGCGAAATGATCTCCGGGTGGCCCACGAGGCCGGGCAGGCGTGAAGCCCCTGGTAGGACTGGTCTGCCAAGATCATGTCCGCTCGAACCAGAGGCTTCACGTTGGTCACCTATGCTGCCGCGCTCGACGTCCCACGCCACGTCGTGGAGTTCCTCGCGCGGTTGCTGGCCGCCACCGGCGCGGGGATCGGCACGCCGAAGGGCTCTCGCGCCCTGGGCCCGTTCCGCCAGGCGGTACTGGTGCTGCGCTGGTTCCGAGAACACGGCTGCGTGCACTGCCTGGCCCGGGACGCCGGGATCTCGCAGGCCACCGGTACCGCCATCTCCATGAGGGCATCAGCGTGCTGGCCGCCCAATCTCCTGCTCTGCACGAGGTGTTGCACCTCTGCTGCGCCGAGGGGATGACACACGTGGTGCTGGACGGCACGCTGATCGCCTGCGACCGGCCGGCCGGGTCCGCGAGAACGGCAACGAGCTGTGGTTCTCCCAGAAACACAAGAGCTTCGGCGGCACAATTCGGTTCCTGGCCGCGCCGGACAGCACCCCGTTGTGGGTCTCCGATGTCGAGCCGGGTTCCACCCCGGACGTCACCGCGGCCCGTATCCACGTGCTGCCCGCGCTGGACAAGGCCGCCGCCGACGGACTTCCCACGCTCGCCGACAAGGGCTACATCGGCGCCGGCATCGGCATTCACGTGCCCGTACGCCGCCCCAAAGGCCACTCCGAGACCGCCTGGACCGAGGAACCCGCGCCACGAATGCGCTGATCAGACACGTGAGAGCGCGCGGCGAGCGGACCGCGGCGGAACTGAAGGAACGCTGGCGAGCCCTTGAGTACGTCACCCTCAGCCCGAGCAGAATCGGCGACATAGCCCGCGCCGCACTCGTTCTCGATGGGCACTGGAAATGATCTTCACTGAGAAAACCTCAGTCGATACAGAACTCGTTGCCCTCGATGTCCAGCATCGGGATGCACGAATCATTGCCGTCATACAGCGTTTGCACGTGTACTGCGCCGAGCGGGACCAGTCGTGCGCATTCGGCCTCAAGTACGGCGAGGCGTTCTTCACCCACGAGTCCGGTGCCGACCCGCACGTCAAGATGCACCCGGTTCTTGACGGTCTTCCCTTCGGGGACGCGCTGGAAGTACAGCCGCGGGCCCACACCTGAGGGATCTATGCAGGCGAACCATGAATCCCTCTGCTCGGGTGGCTGCGAACGCTTGAAATCATCCCAAGTGGCAAACCCCTCTGGTGGCGGCGGTACGACGTAGCCCAGCACCTCGCACCAGAAACGAGCGAGTCGCTCAGGTTCTGCGCAGTCAAAGGTGACTTGGAACTTTTTGATCGCTGACATTGGTGCACCGTAACAAGGGGACTCAGGACTCTGCCGGACGGCCCACGAGGACGACGCAACCCTCGTGGCGGATCCCACGGCTGGCCCCAGGGATGCAGCCCTGCCCAACTACCCGCGTGCCAAAGATCAGGTGAGGCACCGTGTGTGCTGTCGTTGGCTCTGGGCGGGAGAGTCCGGAAGCGCGCTTGGCCACCAGCGCGCCACCCTCTGCCTCATCGTGAGGTACCTCTCTTGCGGACGCCTCGGCGGATACCGACGTCCATCTTGTTGTCGCGCCACCGTCGTGTTGAGCCCGCCATGAGCGCCCAGTGACGCGTGTGCACGGCCGGAGCCGGTTGCGGTGCGCTGCTGCCGGACATCACCGGGGACAGCCCGGCAGCAGCAGCGCCCTGGCCGTGCACATAGCCGCGACGGTCGCGGAGAACGACGCGAAGTGATCGAGGCGAGGCCATCCAGACGGAAGCCGAGATCGCGGCAGAGGCGGAGCGGGAGGCGGAGCTTCTGCTCCGGGGGGGGGGGGGCTGTAGATGCCATAGATCCCCGGGTGGCGGCGGCGCCGTGGACCGCACAGTCGTGCGGTCGGATGCCGGCTCCGGCGGCCGCCGCCTCTCAACTCCGGCCACCCACCGCGGGGTCGGTGGGGGGCTCCATTGCCTCTATGCGTCCGTGTACCGGAATTCCGGTCCGTAGGTCCTGCCGCTACCGTCGCTTAGTTCGCGGCTCATCAGCGCCCGGGCCGGGTCCTGCAGGGAGAACATCTGAGCGACGGCCTTGTTGAGCAGCTGCTTTGCCGCAGCGGGCTCATCAGCGTGCCATGCCTGTTCCAATAGCCGGAGCATCGTGCTGAATGCGTGGTTGCCGGCGTCGAGGAGCTCCTTGGTCTCAGCGTCGGGCACAGCACTGCCCGATGCGCCCCAGCCGCCGGGCGGCACCGTGCCCATGGGGAACGTGGGGGGCATCGGAATCGCGTCTCCGGCGAATTCCCACCGATCGGGATCTTCCGAAGTCCTGATCAGTCTGCGGCCGTGGAAGATTTCCCGAAAGACATAGAAGTGGGCGAGCTCGCCCTGCTCCCCGGGGTGCGGATTCTCCGGTGACGCCGTCGTTCCCTCGCCCTGCTCCTTGATGACGTCGATGGCCATGTCGGCGTCAGCGAACGAGGTGATCGCCACGATGCTGTTGCCCGCGCCGTGGTGCGCCATGTTTCGGACGAGCTGCCGGGTACCGCTGATCAGATCCGTATGGTCGCGGAGTACGTCGAGGATCGCCGTGTAGAACGCACCGATGGAGGTGTGTGTCCTTGCCTTCGCGACCGGGACGTCGGGCTCCTCGATCCGGGAAAATAGGTCCACGGACTCCTTCGTCAGCCCGCTCAGGGAGACGATCAGTCCGGGCCGGACCCCGCCGGGCAGCGGCCCCGGATACGTCGGGACTGTTCTCACGTCGGCGAGACGTGGAGCGCCGCCGATAGTGGTGAGCAGATTCCCGGCAAGCCCCAGATGGGACATCTCGTCAAAGACGATCTCCTGAAGCGCCGAGAATACGTCCCCGTCCTGGTCCTCAATGGACCACATCGCGCACAAATACGGCGGCAGCGTGGCGAGTTCCAGCATGACGGCCTGCTGCAACGCGTCCTTGAGCCAGTCGGCGCCGCGCACTTCGGCAGGTTCGTCCAACAACTCGACGATCCTGTTGCTTCTGTATCCGGGAAGTGTGGTCATGGAGAGTCCCCTTCCGTCCGCGTCGATGCCAGTGCGACCTAGCGTGCCCGTGAAGACGGCGCGGGAGCCGGTGCGCGATGGTGCACCATCCACATGCACCAGCGTCACAGCCGAAGGGGACGGAATGGATCGTCTGCCTCGACAGCGCGACGAGCTGAGCAGGTACTTTCCACGTTACGTCAGTGAGGCAGCGGTGGCGCGTCGAGGATATGGCGATCACTTTGTGGCCCGGACGGCGGGCGCTTGTGACTTACGGCGCACCGACCACTGCAACTTCTGGGACGGCGACGCTCAAAGGAGACTCGACTCATTGGGGTGGCTGCGGAGGGCGGGCATGCCCGGTACCGCTACCGGCTGCGAGTGCCGTCCGCTGCCCGCACCGCTCTGGCGGCGGAGTGGGGTCGGTGCCGCTGGGGGTGGAACGAATGTGCCGCCAAGTCCAGGGCCGGCACCTGCACAACAAGGCCACCGGCCACAAGGCCATGTGCTGCCCAGCCCAGATGGACAGGATGCTGACCGAAGCCCGCGCCGTACGCAGTGGCTGCGTGCAGGCTCATCGGTCAGCAGCAGGTCATCCGCGGCTCTGGCCGCTCCCGCGTTAAGGCGCCCCAAGGGCATCGAAGAGGGGACAGCCTCGGGCACTGGCACTGGCACTGGCACTGGCACTGGCACTGGCACTGGCACTGGCACTGGTACTGGTACTGGTCGTTCGTCGTCCCCGCCCAGGTCCAGCCCTGGCGCAGACCGGCCACGCACTCGGCGTCGACTGGGGTGTGGTGGAGACCGCGACCACCACGTCCGACGCGCACGACCTGCCGCACGCTGAGCACGGCAAGAGGGCCCGGGCGAAGCTGGCCCGGTACGACCGGATGATGGCCCGCCGCAAGCTGAAGAAGGGACAACCGGCATCGAAGGGCTACCGCGAGGCGTAGAAGCTACGGGCGAAGGTGCACAACAAGGTCGCGAGGCAGCGTGACGACACCGGCCGCAAGTGGGCCAAGAGGGTTGTCCGCGACCACGACGCCATCGCTGTCGAGGACTTCCGCCCGAAGTTCCTGGCCAAGACCACCATGTCCCGCAAGGCCGCTGACGCCGCCATCGGCGCCACCAAGGCCTCTGATCGAGATGGGCCGTAAGCACGGGCGGGACATCCGCCTCGTACACCCCGCGTACACCACGATGGACTGCGGGCATTGCGATGCGAGAGCCAAGCACGCACTGCCGCTGGGTGAGCGCACCTACACCTGCACCGCGTGCCAGGCCGTGTCCCCACGGGACAAGAACTCCGCACGCGTGATGCTCGTCCGGGCTGGTTTCAACCCGGCTGGTGCTGATGGCGGAAGAGCTCCTGGAGCGCTGCTCCGGGAGGCGGCCTGAGCCAGGAATCCCCTCCCTTCGGGGAAGGGAGGATTCAAATGAACGGATCCAGTAGCAACGCCACAGGAAGGTCACCCGACTCGACCGCCCCTCTGGGAATGTTCAGAGCGGTGTGTTCGCCAACTGACCTCCACACCGCGGCATGAAGCCCAGCAGAACTGCCCTCCACAAAAGCACGCCACGCCGCGGGGGACGAAAACCCATCCGCGTCCGGCCACACGGCGCCGTTGCTCCGCATCCGGTTGTTCAGCAGGTGAGCTCTATTGGACTCATTGTCCGGAGCAGGAGGAGGCCGGCTTTAGGGCGGCGCTTCCGCAGGCCGGTGCCCACCGGGCCCCCTGAGCCACCCGACGTCGCCAAGCAAGGCTGTCGCGCCAGGCGGGGAACCTTGGCGGCGTCGGTGGAAGCTCAGAACATCGCCCGGATGATCCCCACGGTGCGCGCCAGGTGCGGCTCGGAGCGGTCCGCGCGGTGGGCGACGGCCAGCTCCACGCGTGCGTCGGGCCCAGCCAGCGGTAGGTAGGCGACGCCGTCGAGCGCCAACGCGGTCACGGGCTCGGGCACGACTGCGACGCCGAGGCCGCCGGCTACTAGCGTGACCAGGGTCGAGGTCTCGCCGACCTCGTGGCGGATGTGCGGCTCGACGCCGGCGTCGCGCAGAAGGCCCAGTACCACGTCGTACATCACCGACCGGCGGTCGGCGGAGTGCACGATCAGGTCGGCACCGGCCAGGTCCGCCGCCCGCAGCCGTTTCCGGCGGGCGAGAGGGTGGTCGACCGGTACGGCGACGACGAGCCGGTCCCGGCGCAGGGTGTGCACGGTGAGGGAGAGGTTGGCCGCCACAGGGCGCAGCAGTGCGACGTCGATCGCGCCGGTGCGCAGCGCCTCGACCTGGTCGGGCGCGAGCATCTCCCCGCGGAAGGAGAAGTCGACGCCGGGAAGTTCCTCCGTGAGCCGCCGCGACAGCGCGGGCAGGAGGCTGTACGTCGCCGAGCCCACGCATCCGATCGCGAGGTGGCCCACCGTGCCGGCGGCGACGAGCCGTGCGTGGTGGGCGGCCTCGTCGACGTCGGCGAGGATCGCCCGCGCTCGCTCGAGGTAGGCCCGGCCGGCCTCGGTGAGGTCGACGCGGCGTGTGGTGCGGTGGAGCAGTTCGACGCCGATTTCGGCCTCGAGTTGGCGGATCTGGGTGGAGAGCGGCGGCTGGGCCATGTGGAGCCGCTCGGCGGCGCGACCGAAGTGGCGCTCCTCGGCCACCGCCACGAAATACCGCAGGTGGCGCAGATCCATATGTTGTCCGTATCAATTGGCTCGGATATGCGTACTTCAGAATATCGTGACCCGGGGATAGCGTCGCTCCCATGAGTGCTTTCATCTACGCCGCGGCCCGCACGCCGTTCGGCCGCTTCAACGGCGCGCTGGCCGGCGTCCGCCCGGACGACCTCGCCGCCGCCGCGATCACCTCGACGCTCGGCCGGGTGCCGGGCCTCGACCCTGCCGCGATCGACGACGTGGTGTGGGGCAACGCCAACGGCGCCGGTGAGGAGAACCGCAACGTCGGCCGCATGGCGGCGCTGCTCGCCGGGCTTCCGGTCAGCGTGCCCGGCACCACGGTCAACCGGCTCTGCGGATCGAGCCTCGACGCGGCGATGACGGCCAGTCGCACGATCGAGTCCGGCGACGCCGAAGTGGTGTTGACCGGCGGCGTGGAGTCGATGACGCGTGCGCCGTGGGTGCTGCCCAAATCGGCGAAGCCGTTCCCGGCCGGCGATGTCACCGCGGTCTCGACCACGCTCGGCTGGCGGCTGGTCAACCCGCGGATGCCGAAGGAGTGGACCGTCAGCCTCGGCGAGGCCAACGAGCAGCTCCAGGAGCGCTTCGGGATCTCCCGCGAGCGGCAGGACGAGTTCGCCGCCCGCTCCCACCGACTCGCCCACCAGGCATGGGAATCGGGCTTCTACGACGACCTGGTGGTGCCGGTCGAAGGCGTCGCCCTTTCGGGTGACGAGAGCATCCGAGCCGGATCCACGCCGGAGGTCCTGGCCGGGCTCAAGCCGGTCTTCCGTACGGCGGAGCAGGGCGGCACCATCACCGCGGGCAACGCCAGCCCGCTCAACGACGGTGCCTCCGTGGTGCTGTTGGGCAGCGAGAAGGCCGCGGCCACCATGGGCACCGACCCGATCGCCCGTATCGCCGGCCGCGGCGTGATGGCGCTGGAGCCGCAGGCCTTCGGCTACGCCCCGGTCGAGGCCGCCAACCGTGCGCTGGCGCGGGCCGGGATCGGCTGGGACCAGGTGGGCGCGGTCGAGCTCAACGAGGCCTTCGCCGTACAGTCGCTCGCCTGCCTCGACGCGTGGAAGGTCGACCCCGGCATCGTCAACCAGAAGGGCGGCGCCATCGCGATCGGGCATCCGCTGGGCGCCTCGGGCGGCCGCATCCTCGCCACGCTGGCCAAGGTGCTGCGCGAGACGAAGCAGCGCTACGGCGTCGCCGCGATCTGCATCGGGGTCGGTCAGGGGCTGGCCGTCGTGCTCGAGAACTGCGATGTCACGGAGACGGCCCAGTGAGCCGGGCGGAGATTGTCGAGAGCGCCGACGCGGCGGTTGCCGGTATCGAAGACGGCTCCACCATTCTCGTCGGCGGCTTCGGCCTGGCGGGCATGCCGTTCGATCTGATCGACGCGCTCATCCGGCAGGGTGCGAAAGACCTCACGATCGTGTCCAACAACGCCGGTAACGGTGACGTCGGGCTGGCCGCGCTGCTGGCCGCCGGCCGGGTGCGCAAGGTGCTCTGCTCCTTTCCGCGCCAGGCCGACTCCTGGGTCTTCGACGGCCTCTACCGCGAGGGAAAGATCGAGCTCGAGGTGGTGCCGCAGGGCAACCTCGCCGAGCGGATGCGCGCGGCCGGTGCCGGTATCGGCGCGTTCTACTGCCCGACCGCGGTCGGCACGCCGCTGGCCGAGGGCAAGGAGGAGCGTGAGATCGACGGTCGCAAGTATCTGCTGGAGTACCCCATCAAGGGCGATTACGCACTGATCGGCGCGCACGTCGCGGACGCGATGGGCAACCTCGTCTACCGAAAGACGGCCCGCAACTTCGGACCGGTCATGGCCACGGCCGCGACGACGACCATCGTCCAGGTCGACGAGGTCGTCGAGCCCGGAACGCTCGACCCCGAGGCCGTCGTCACCCCGTCCATCTACGTCGACCGGGTCGTCCAGGTGAAGGCCCGCCACTACACCGTGCAGGGGGCCCGATGACCACCACGTCAACCACCACGTCGAGCGGCCAGGCGTACGCCGGGGCGCCGAGGAGCGCCGAACACCGGCTCTCGATGGACGAACTGGCCGCCGTCATCGCACGCGACATTCCGGCCGGCGCCTTCGTCAACCTCGGAATCGGGCAGCCCACCAAGATCGCCGATCACCTGCCGGCCGACTCCGGGGTGGTACTGCACACCGAGAACGGCATGCTCAACATGGGGCCGAAGGCCGAGGGCGACGCGGTCGACCCCGACCTGACCAACGCCGGCAAGGTCCCGGTGACCGAGCTGCCGGGCGCGGCGTACTTCCACCACGCCGACTCCTTCGCGATGATGCGCGGCGGGCACCTCGATGTCTGCGTCCTCGGGGCCTACCAGGTCGCCTTCGACGGCGACCTCGCCAACTGGCACACCGGCAAGCCCGACGCCATCCCCGCCGTCGGAGGCGCCATGGACCTCGCCATCGGCGCCAAGGACGTCTACGTGATGATGACGCTCTTCACCCGCTCCGGTGAGCCGAAGCTCGTGCCGCAGTGCACCTACCCGCTCACCGGCGTCGGCTGCGTCAGCCGTGTCTACACCGACTGCGGCGTCTTCGACGTCGGCCCCGACGGGGTGCGGATCCGGGAGACGTACGGCGTCAGCGCCCACGAACTCGCGGAGGGACTCGGCATCACGCTGTCTTGACCCGTGTCCTTGCTGACGTGGACGTCGACCCGGTACGGGGCCGTGGACACGGAACTGGATCGTGCCGGACGGATCGTGGGACATCGCGAGGCAGCCTGCACCAAGCCGTCCTGCACAGACTGGACGACGCCGGTCTGACCGACGTCACCCGCGTCGTCCTCGACGCCGCCCACGTGAGGGCGGGCGCGAGGCCCGGTCGAAGCCGTCCATGTCGCTGATGTCATCGGTGGCCACGTTGCCGCTGATCAGCTTGGTGACCGCCAGGGCCATGATGCCGATGGTCGACGACTGGTACAGGACGTTGGCCATGGAGCTGCCGTCGCGCACCGGCGGTGCCGCGATCAGGAAGAACACGTACATCGCGATGGCGCCGAGGGAAACACCCACCTGGGGGCGGTCCAACAGCCGTAGCGCCAGGGGCCGTTGGGAGGTCCGGCCGTCGGTCTTTCGCCGGAGGCCAGCGGTGTGGTTCACCGCCGGCTCGGCGAGCGGGGTTACGCTCATCACCTCGTGCCCTTCGCGGCGAACTCGGCGACGCTGTCGGCGTTGTCCTTGGTGATGAAGGCCGGACCGGTGAGGACGGGCGCGGTGCCGCCGCCGCTGACGTTGCCGTTGCTCTTGTAGAGCCACAGGGAGTCGACGGCGAGATAGCCCTGGAGGTACGGCTGCTGGTCGACGGCGAACTCGATCGTGCCGTCCTGGACAGCCTTGACCAGTTGCTTGTTGAGGTCGAAGGTCGCGATCTTGGCCTTGGTGCCCGCGTCGGACAGTGACTGCACGGCGGTGAGCGCGATCGGGGCGCCGAGGGTGACCACCTGGTCGATGGAGGAGTCCTGCTTGAGCTTGGCGGTGATCGTCGACTTCACGGACGGCATGTCGGTGCCGTTGACGTAGAGGATGTCCGTCTGGCCGCTGAAGCCCTTCTTCATGCCGGCGCAGCGGGCCTCCAGGGCGACCTGCCCCTGCTCCTGGATGACACAGAGGGCGTGCTTGGCTCCGAGCTCGTTGAGGCGTTCGCCGAAGGCCTGGCCCGCGATGTTCTCGTCCTGGCCGAAGTACTCGAGCATGCCGAGCCTCTTCCAGTCGTCCACCCCGGAGTTGAAGCCGACGACCGGGATGCCGGCCGCTTTGGCCTTGGCGACCACGTCCTTCATGGCATCCGGCTTGGCGGCGGTGAGCGCGATGCCGTCGACCTTCTGGTCGATGGCGTTCTGCACGAGGTTGGCCTGGTTTCCGGCGCTGGGGTCGCTGGAGTAGACGAGTTTGATGTTGTCCTTGGCGGCGGCGGCCTGGGCACCCTTGCGGATGAGGTCCCAGAAGGTGTCGCCCGGGGCGGCGTGGGTGATCACGGCCACCGTCATGCGCGGAGTGGTGGCCTTGCCCGCGGAGACGGCGGCTTCGCCTTCTTCGGACTTCTTGCCGCCGGAGCTGCTGGAGCATCCGGTGGCGAGCAGTGCGCCGGTGAGAACGGTGGCGGCCAGGGTGGCGGCTCGGTGGTGTCTGTGCATGTCCCTCGCACCTCACTGTGCTGGTCAGGATGGTTTGTGCCGGCTGGTGTGGAACGGCTCGGGGTGCAGGTGGGCCGGTCGCTGCGGCCGGGTGGATGGCGGACGCGGGGCTGATGCCGCGGGGTCCAGCGACGGACCCTGAGCTGTGGGTCCGTATCCGTGACCAAGGGGTGTCATGCGGGGCCTGTGGGGCCGGCAGTGGAACGAGCGCACCCTTCTGGTGGCGCATACGGTGCTCGGCGGTCCTGGTAGGGATCACCGGTACGTCACTAGAGCGCTTTATTAGCGCGCTCTAGTGGCTCTGTGGCTCGTACTATGGATCGGCTCATCGGCGGTGTCAATATCCTTGTCAGGACGTATCGACATGGCTTGCGTCTTGCTGATCGCGGTCCTGAGGACACGACAGGTCTCGTTCAGACGGCCAGTTCCTTGATGATGCGGTCGAGCATGAACGCAGAGGAGTCGCGGGCCCGTTCCTCCCAGGCGAAGACGCACGCGGTGGCGACGCCGTCGAAGTCCAACTCACGCAGGGTGCCGAAGAAGACGTCCCAGTCGACCTCGCCCTGGTCGATGTCGAGGTGCTGGTGGATACGGGCCGTGGTGCCAGGTGGGTTGAGGATGTAGCGCAGGCCCGAGGAGCCCTTGTGGTTGAAGGAGTCGGCGATGTGAACGTGCTGGAGCTTGTCGCCGGCGTAGCGCATCATCGCCGCGATGTCCGCACCGACCTGCGAGGCGCCCGAGAGGTGGAAGCTGTGCGGGGCGCAGTAGAGGTAGTTCACCCACGGCTTGTTGATCGCGCGGACGAGGTCGACCGCGGGGGTGTTCTCCTCGCAGAAGTCGTCGGGATGGGCTTCCAGATTGAGGGCAATGCCCTCGCGTTCGAAGATCGGCAGCAGTTCCTCCAACGAGTGCCAGAAGGCGGCCTCGCTCGCTGCGGCGTGCTCGGGGCGGCCGTTGAACTCCGAGTTCATCAGGGGGCATTCGAGCTCGGCGGTGATCTGGATCATCCGCTTCCAGTAGCGGACGGCGGCTTGCCGTTCGCTCTCGTCGGGTGAGGACCACTTGTAGAGGGGCAGGACCGAGGAGAGCTTGACGCCATGGGTGCGTAGGGAGCTCTTCAGCTGCGCGATCCGCTCGTCGTCCGCTCGGGGGTGCAGGAAGAACGGCATGAAGTCCTCGCGCGGAGACAACTCGATGTACCCGTATCCGAGTTCGGCGACCGTGCGCACCATGTCGTCGATGGGCAGGGCGCGGAACATGTACGGGTCGAGGGCGATCTTCATGCGGTACCTCCGTAGAGCGTGGGGCGGGGCTTGAGGTCCGTGGCGACGACGCGGCCCGACTCAAGGGCCTCGACGGTCGCGCTGGTGATGACAGTGGCGGCGTAGCCGTCCCAGGCGGAGGGACCGGTGGGCTCATGGCCGGCGGTGAGGCCCGTGATCCACTCGCGGAAC
The DNA here is from genome assembly GCF_042714835.1 of Streptomyces sp. NPDC058678. Lineage (NCBI taxonomy): Bacteria > Bacillati > Actinomycetota > Actinomycetes > Kitasatosporales > Streptomycetaceae > Streptomyces > Streptomyces sp. NPDC058678. The sequence goes on from NZ_JBHXSG010000066.1 coordinate 42,549, forward strand.
TCGGTGTCGAAGGCGTCCGCGAAGCGTCCCACCCAGTCCTCAAGCACCTCCGTGCTGTGCTGTCCCGCGCTGCGCAGGCCGACCGCGGCCGGGTCCGGCAGCCGGACCAGCCCTTCCTCGCCGACCGCCTCGCACTGGATGTCGTAGCCGTACTGGCAGTTGACGAAGACCTCCAGATCGATGCGGACGCCCTTGGCGGTCTCGAAGAGCATGATCTGCGGGTCCTTGAGGTGCGCGAACCGCTTGCTCGTGGAACGTGGAGTGATCACCTGGGTGGAGACGATCTCGTCGTCGAGCAGCCAGCGCAGTACGTCCACCTCGTGCACGGCTGTGTCGAGGGCGGCCATCGCGGAGGTGTAGGACTCCGGGACGGTCGGGTTGCGGTGGGCGCAGTGCACGATCAGCGGCTCGCCGATGCGGCCGGAGTCGATGACCTGCTTCATCTGCCGGTACCCGGCGTCGTAGCGGCGCATGAAGCCGACCTGGACCAGGCGGCGGCCGTGGGCCGTCTCGGCCTCGATGATCCTCAGGCAGTCCTCGGCGGTCGTGGCCAGCGGCTTCTCGCAGAACACCGGTTTCCCGGAGGCTATCGCGTTCAGCACGTGCTCGGCGTGGGTCGGGCCCCAGGACGTCACGAGGACGGCGTCGACGTCATGCGCCGCGATCAGGGCCGAGCCGTCGGGCAGCACTCGGGCGCCGACCGGCGCCGCTGCCTCTGCGGCGCGGGCGGCGTCGAGGTCGGTGACCGCGGTGACGCGGGCGCCGGTGACGGTGTCGGTGAGGCGCCGGATGTGTTCCTTGCCGATCCAGCCGGCGCCGATGACGCCTACGCGCACAGTCATGGGTGGTGGTTCCTTTCTGCGCTCCCCGGACCGCCGTCGGCCCGGGGACAGGGGGAGTCAGGAGAAGCGCGTACGGAGTTCGGCTTCAAGGGTTTCGAGGGTGCGGCCCCTGGTCTCGGGGACGTGGCGCTTGACGAAGGTGAGGGCGAGGACACCCGCCACCACGAAGAGGAAGAACGTGTTGGAGATCCCGATCCCGTCGACCAGGGACGGGAAGACCAGCCCGATCGCGAAGTTGGTCAGCCACAGCACCACCGCGGCCACGCCCATCCCGAAGCCGCGCATCCGCATCGGGAAGATCTCCGAGAGCATCAGCCAGGTCACCGGGGAGATGGCGCCCTGCTGGAACGCGAGGAACGTGACGGTCATGGCGAGTACGGCGTAGGCGCGGCCGTCGCCGGAGGGCAGTACCAGGGAGAAGACGCCGATCAGCAAGAGGGCGGCCGTCGTGCCGATCTGACCGGTCATCAACATCGGACGGCGGTTGACCCGGCCCAGCAGCCAGATGCCGACGAAGGTCGCCAGTACCGAGATCACGCCGTTGGCGATGTTCGCGGTGAGGGCGCTGTCGGAGGCGAAACCGGCATCGGTGAGGATCTGGGTGCCGTAGTACATGATCGTGTTGACGCCGGTGATCTGCTGCACGATCGCGATGCCGAAGCCGACGAACATCAGCCTGCGCACCCACGGTGTGGCCCTCATGTCCTGCCAGCCGCCGAGATTCTCCCGCTCCTCCTTGACGGCGAGGGCGGACACCTCGGCAAGCTCGGCCTCGGCCCGCTGCCGGGAGCGGACCTGCTTGAGTACTTCGAGGGCCTCGCTGAAGCGGGTCTGCGAGGCCAGCCACCGCGGGCTCTCCGGCATCACCAGCATGCCGAACCACAGCACCACGGCCGGGACGGTGGCGAGGACGAGCATCCAGCGCCATACACCGCCGGACTCGCCGCCGACCCGGGCGATGATCGCGTTGGAGGTGAAGGCGAGCAACTGGCCGCTGACGATCATGAGTTCGTTGCGGGTGACCAGGGCGCCGCGCCGCTCGGCGGGCGAGACCTCCGCCAGGTAGACGGGCACCGTCACCGAGGCGCCGCCCACCGCGAGGCCGAGCACGAACCGGGCCACGACCATGACCGCCGTGTTCGGCGCGAGCGTGCAGCCGAGTGCCCCGACGAAGAACACCACGGCGAGGATCAGGATCGTACTGCGGCGTCCGCGCGCGTCCGACAGCCTGCCGCCGGTGACCGCGCCGAGTGCGGCGCCGAGCAGCAGCGAGCTGGTGACCATGCCCTCGGTGAAGGGGGTCAGGCCCAGATCGTCGGTCATGTAGGGCAGGGCGCCGTTGATGACGCCGGTGTCGTAACCGAAGAGGAGCCCGCCGAAGGTGGCGATGACGGTGATGAGCCGAAGCCGGCGGGAAACCGCCGGCGGCGAGTCTTCCGCTCCCGGGGTGGCCTGTGTGATGTCGTCCCTGACGTCCATGGGCGCCTCCTACCTGTCGTGAGTCGGGCGCCGGGTACCCGTCAGCCCGCAGCCGGTCAGGTGCTCACGGGTGCTGACCGCGATGGGCAGCGGTACCTCGGGTGCGCACGGGTACAGGTCCTGCTCGACGATCACGAACAACTCGGCGTCGAGCTCGGCGAGTTCGGCTACGACGTCGGCCGGGTTCGGCACACCGGCCGGGGGCGACACGCACACCCCGCGCTTGACGGCCTCGCCGAAGGAGAGGTCCTCGGCGGCGACCTGGGCGAGGATCTCGGGGTCCATCTGCTTGATGTGGACGTAGCCCACCCGCTCGCCGAAGCGGCGGATCAGGTCGAGGTTGTCGCCGCCGCCGTAGGCCACATGGCCGGTGTCCAGGCAGAGGTTGGTGTAGCGGGAGTCCGACTCGTTGAGCAGCCGCTCGATCTCCGGCTGCGTCTGGATATGGCTGTCGGCGTGCGGGTGGACGACGAGCCGTACGTCGTACTCGTCCAGGAGCAGCCTGCCCAGCCGGTCGGCGTTCCGGCCGAAGCCCGCCCACTGCTCGGCGGTCAGCTCCGGCGACTCGGTGAACGCGCCGGTCTTCTCGTCCCGGTACATCGGCGGGATGAGGACCAGGTGGTGGGCGCCCGCGGCGGCGGTCAGGGCGGCGACCTGCCGGACATGGGCGAGCATCGCGTCCCACACCTCGGGCCGGTGCAGCGCGCCGAACGCGGTGCCGCCTGAGACCCGCAGCCCACGGGAGGCCAGCTCGGCCTTCAGCCGCTGCGGATCCGTGGGGAGGTAGCCGTACGGCCCGAGTTCGAGCCACTGGTAGCCGGCCTCGGCCAGCTCGTCGAGGAAGCGGGTGTACGACACCTGGTGCTCGTCCTCGGGGAACCAGACGCCCCAGGAGTCGGGGGCGGAGCCCAGGCACAGGTTGCCCGCGGTGGTGCGGAGGGAGGATGGCGCCGTTGCCATGGTGTGTCCTTTGCGGGGAGGGGCGAGGCCTTCAGGGAGGTGGGGAAGCCGAACCCGGCGGCGACCTGCTGGGTCGGCTGGGGCCGGCGGGTGGTGACGACCTCGGGGCGGGTGCAGAACGCCGCCGCGGTCTGTTCGGGACCGTCGGCGGACTCACCGCCGGATGCCTTGGGGTCCGTGGATGGGGGAGTCGCCGATGAGGGAGTCCTTCCAGCCGCCGAAGGAGTAGTGCGACATCGGCACGGGCACGGGCACCTTGGCGCCGATCATGCCGATCAACCAGAAGATCGGCCGCCAGTCGAGGTCGAAGACCGTCGGCCCCGCCTTCGCCCGGTACGTGGGCGCGGCGAGCGTGGCCGAGCGGCTCGGCTCCTCGCTCAGGCCCGTGCCGGTGACCCAGGAGATCCGCGCGTCGCGCACGGTGTCCCCGTCCAGGTCGCCGGGGTCGACGTCCAGGTCTGGTGCCTTCGGCAGCCGGTAGAAGTACAGCGGGAAGTCGTCCGGCGGGAAGATTTCGCAGACGGCCCATGGTCAGCACTTCGAACGGCATCACGCTGGTTCCCTTCGCTCCGGAGACACCGGGGAGTTCTCGGGGGATGTTTTCGTTCTGGCGCGCTCTACTAGCGCGCTCTAGGCAAGTACGATGAGCCCAGTCCAAATGTCATGTCAATAGCGTGTTGCTGGGAGATTTCGCGGTCGGCCGTAAGGTGGGGCGCGTCGAACGGGGAGGTTCACGGGTGGATGCGTCGGCCAAGCAGCGGCCCACGATGGCGGACGTCGCCGCGAAGGCGGGCGTGTCCAGGGCCCTGGTGTCGATCATTTTCCGCGGCCAGCCGGGTGCCAGCCAGGAGACCCGGGAACGCGTCCTGCGCGTCGCCGACGAGATCGGCTACCACCCCGACAGCGCCGCCCGGCTGCTCGCCCGGGGCCGCAGCCGCACCCTCGGCGTGATGTTCACCGTGCACCAGACCTTCCACTCGGACCTCATCGCGGGCATCTACCCCGAGGCCGAACGACGCGGCTACGACGTGCTGCTCTCCGCGGCCACGCACAGCCGGGCGGAGGCCAAGGCGATCGAGGCGCTCCTCGGCCACCGTTGTGAGGCGGTGATCCTGCTCGGCCCAGACGCGGAGGCTGCCTACCTCGACGAACTCGGGCGTCGCACGGTCACCGTGTCGATCAGTCGCCGAGTGCCCCATGCCCAGGTCGACTTCGTGCACTCCGCCGAGGGCAAGGGAGTGCGACAGGCGATGGATCACCTTGTCGAGCTGGGGCACCGTCGGATCGTGCACATCGACGGCGGCCGTGGCCCGGGGTCGGCCGAGCGGCGGCGTGCCTACCGGGCCGCGATGCGCCGTCACGGGCTGGAGGCCGAGGCGCGGGTCATTCCCGGTGACCACACCGAGCTGTCGGGCATCGAGACGGGGAAGTCGCTTCTGGCGGAGCGCGACCGCGGGCAGCCCCTGCCTACCGCGGTCCTGGCGGGCAACGACCGGTGTGCCTGGGGCCTGTTGATGTCGCTGACGCGGGCGGGGGTCGACGTCCCCCGTGACATGTCGGTCGTCGGCTACGACGACAGCCATCTGTCCCACCTGATGCCGATCGGCCTGACCACGGTGCGCCAGGACGCGGTCCTCATGGCAGAGCACGCGGTGCGCTTCGCCGTGGAACGGCTGGAAGACGGGGACGTGTCACCGCGGGAGGCTGTGCTGGATCCGAAACTGGTCATCAGGGGAACCAGCGGGCCGGCTCCGGTGTCGCAAGTCTGAGTTGCGTGGTTCTCCCTGAGGAGACGTTGCTGCTTCTGTCTGCGGAGGGCGGCCGCTGAAGCGGCCGTGGAAGTTCAGCGCCAGGTCGCGCTCCGGCCCGATGGCCTCGCGGCCGCGCTCACTCCCGCCGCGATCGCGCTGATCGCGGCGGGAGCGGCTGCAGCCGGCCTCATGGGTTCGGCTCGACCGCCGTCATGCCCTTGGCGACCTGCTCGGCTGCCGACTCGGGAGGCCGAGGACTTCGGCAGGGAGGAAGCCGACGAGTCCTTCACCGACCCGGGCGGCGAGAGCGGGGTCGACGGGCTGCTCATAGCCTCGCCCCACGCCCCGGCCACCTCCTGCTGGGGCTGGAGCGGGCGACGCCCATGGTGACGTTGCGGCCGGTCCCTCGACGGGGCGGTTGAGGAAACATGGGGGACTGAGCTGCGGCTCGGGCGGGCAGCTTTCCGCCTGTCGAAGTCCTCGGCCGGCAGGCAGAGAGGGAGAGACCGACAGGTTCGCGGGCCCGTTGGTAAGCGCCGCGGGCGATGGTACGTACGTGGGGTTACCGAGGGCGGGGACCGGCAGCGCCATGGCGTGGGTGCCGCGCCGGTCGGCGCCCGGGCCCCGGGGTGCGGTCGGCAGCCGAGCGCCCAGGCGGACGCGTCGGCGCGTCTCGGGCCGGACGGACAGGCCCTGCCGACCGATAAGGGTTCCTTGCAGAATGATCTTCTTGTGGCACGGTGGAGAGGTATGTGATCTCGTGCTGCTTGGGGGTGACCATGGCACGGCGGAAGCCGTG
>NZ_JBHXSG010000067.1:0-46286 GCF_042714835.1 Streptomyces sp. NPDC058678
CCCGGGCGCCCCCGCCAGGAGCGTGCGTTTTCCCCTCGCTTTTTGCCGGGGGGGGGGGGGGCCCACCGTCGCGGGGGGCCGCCCCACCCCGCTTCTGCTTTCACGCCGCAACGATTTACGATTCCAGACGGTGCCGGGCCCGGCCGGCAGCGAGGAGCGGGGACGCCATGCCGCAAGCAGGACACACGGCCACGTGGGGTGACATCCCCCAGCAGCAGCCAGTGCTCGGCGCGTGAAGCCGCCCGGCTGGAGACCAACGCCGCTTACGACATCCTGGCCCGACGGTGCGCCGCGCAAGCCGGTTTGCAACCGCTCCTCAGCTGAGCGCATGAGAGGGGCCAGGCCGGCAGTCCATCGCCGCGCTGTCGATTTCGTTACCGGGCCGGAGAGTGCTTGCGCCTGGGGTCCAACCGAAAATCGGGGCAGTCGCGGTTTTGACATGCGCCCGGGCCCCACACGGGAACGAATACGCCGAGGGTCTTGTGGCGGTGGACTGCGGCCGGCACGGATTGCTTGCAGGCCGGACACACGTACGCTTCGGGCTTACGCTTCCTTTTGACCATTTCTTTACGATATGCCCGTATGGGTGCGCGGGGGAACAGCCCAGCCTTCTTGCCGTGAGTGCAGGCGGGGTTAAGCGTCCCGACCTGGTGAACCGGTTGGGGGCTCAGGGTCATCCACCGCAGGTGAAGGGCTGGGCTGCTCGGTGGTCGCGGAGGCGTCCCTCTGTTTCACAACGTCTGTCGGGGCGGGTCTTCTGATGCTGAGCACCACGGAACCTGTCAGGACGATGACGATGACTGCGAGGCTGATCGGTGAGGGGATTTCCGGGATGCCGGGGCTGATCATCTTGTGGGATGCCTGGAGGATGAGCTTGACGCCGATGAAGGCGAGGATGATCGCCAGGCCCTTGTTCAGGTAGTGGAAGCGGTCCAGGAGGCCGGCGAGCATGAAGTAGAGGGCCCGCAGGCCGAGGATGGCAAAGGCGTTGCTGGTGTAGACGATGAAGGCGTCATCGCTGACCGCGAGGACGGCCGGGACACTGTCGACGGCGAAGATCAGGTCGGCAGCCTCGATCGCGGCGACCACTGCGAGCAGCGGGGTCGCCATCCGTTTGCCGGCTTCCTTGACGAAGAACTTCGCCCCGGCGTACTCGTCGCGCACCGGGATGATCTTGCGGAGCATCCGAACGGCGAAGCTCTTGCCCGGGTCGAAGCTCTCCTGCTCGTCCTTGAGGAGTTTGTAGGTGCTGTAGAAGAGGACCGCCGCGAAGGCGAACAGCACCGCGGTGAAGCGGCTGACCACGGCCACGCCGAGGGAGAGGAAGATCCCGCGGAAGACGAGCGCGCCGATGACGCCGAAGAACAGCACGCGGTGCTGGTAGGCGCGGGGCACCTTGAAGTAGGCGAAGATCACGGCAAAGACGAAGAGGTTGTCGACCGACAGGCTCTTCTCCAGCAGCCAGGCTGTCGTGTACTCGGTGCCGGCAGTGGTGCCGAGGACGAGGAAGACGACCGCGCCGAAGATCAGGGCGAGGCTCACCCACAGGCCGCTCCAGGCGGCTGCCTCCTTGAAGCGAATGACGTGCGCGGTGCGGTGGGACAGCAGGTCTACCGCCAGCGACACGACCACTGTCGCGGCGAACGCCCCCCACAGCCAGAGCGGGACCTCAAGCACGCCGAACACCCTCACTATGGCCCGCGCGAAAATACGCCGGCCCCTACACAGGAGTGTCCGGCATTGCGCCCCCGAGAGCATGCGGAGCGGGTGAGGACGGCCGTGTTCCGGCCGCAGGCGTCACTGGTCGTGCTGCGGGCTCTGGGGGATGAGAGGACGCGCCGGGTCAACGAGCGAGCGGTCGCCGCGACCCTTCGCCGGCTGGAGGATGAGGTCGCGGAGACCCGGTGGGCGTCCGGCCGGGCGCGCGCGAAGGCCCCGGCCCTGGTCGTCGCGGCGTTCCGGCACTTCGACAACAGGAACGGATTTCCCCTCCTGCACGAGCACTGCCTAGATCCTGAACCGGGCGCAGCGCCCGGACGGTTCCTGGTACGCGCTGGACACGGTCCGGCTGTACCAGCACGTCGTGGCGGCCGGGACGCTCTACACCCTGGAGATGACGACCGAGGTGTGCGAGGAACTGGGGCGGCGACCGTGCCCCGGGAGGTGACGCCGGGCCTGCGCCCGGTGATGGAGATAGCTGGGGTCGACCAGGAGCTCGTCGACTGGTCCTCCACCCGCCGCCGGCGGATCGAGGACATCCTGGAGGGCATCACCGACGGGTACGTGAAGAAGCACGGTCATCTGCCCGGCGTGCGCGCCCGCCGCGGGCTGGCGTGGTGGGCGGCGCAGGAGACCCGCCCGGAGAAGAAGACCCCGCGGCCGCTGGATTTGCTGCTCGCGTGGTGGCGCGTGTCCGCGCTCCTGAAGTTCGGGCAGCGGATGGTCGATGGGCTGCTGGAGCGGTGCCAGAGGGCCGGTGCGGCGATCCGGGCCCGGGTGGGGCCATGGGTGGACACCGCGCTTGCCGCGGTCGACGTCGCCGCGGTCGTCTTCACCGTGCGCGGGGCCTTCGCCCGCCGCCACGTCCTGGCCGGAGCGCGCCGGCATCTGCTGGAGACCCTGCGCGGCCGCGCCTATGTGCCCGGCATCGACAGTCACATCGCCGACCGGGCACTGGAGCGCTACGGCCGTCAGTTGACCGTGCCTCAGAAGGGTTGGCGGACCCCGGCCCCGGATCAGCTCTCCTACACCGCGGACTTCGCCTGGCCCATCCGCTGGTGGATCGCGGGCGCCGATGGGAAGCCGCCGCGTGAGTCGAGCCGGTATGAGCGGGCCCGGGTCGCCAGCCTCGCCCTGCAGAACGCGATCCGTGCCGCCCTCACCGCACCGCCCGCCGTACGGGATGAAGCGTCGGCCGCGACCACGTCGGCCGCACCGCATGCCGTCGACCGCCCGGGCCGGGACGCCGCTCGAACTCCGGCGCAGCGGGCCGCTGCCATCCAGGCCCACCAGCAGGCCGCGATGCCGCAGGAGTATCTGGAGGGCCGGACGACGGACCCCGAGACGTGGATGACCTCGCCGCAGAACCTCGCCCGTATCGCCGCGCTCACTCACGCGGCAGAGGCCCGCGGCACGGGTCGACCCGCGCACCCAGGACTATTAGGAGCGCCGGATCAAAGAGGGGAAGACCCGGCGCGAAATCGTCCGTTGCCTCAAGCGCTATGCGGCCTGGGAGGTCTTCCACCTGGTCAAACAGAGGTGCTCAGGCTTCAGGTCGCGAGGGGGCCGGGCCTCGGCGCAGCGTGGGCTTGTCGATCTTCCCGACGGGGTTCTTGGGGACTTCGGGAAGGATGATGATGTCGGCGGGAATCTTGTAGCGGGCCAGTCGGGTGGTGAGGAAGTCGCAGATTTCTTCGGCGGTGAGGTCGATGCCGTCGCGCAGGGAGATGAAGGCGATGGGGACCTCGCCGAGTACTGGGTCGGGGCGGCCGACGACGGCGGCTTCGAGGACGGCGAAGTGGTCGTGCAGAACGGTTTCGATCTCCTTGGGATAGACGTTCTCGCCGCCCCGGATGATCATGTCTTTGGCGCGGTCGACGAGTACGAGGTAGCCGTCGTCGTCGAGTCGGCCGATGTCCCCGGTGTGGAGCCAGCCGTGCTGGAGGGTCTTGGCGGTCTCGTCGGGACGGCCGAGGTAGCCGCGCATCACGGTGGGGCCGCTGATAACGACCTCGCCGATACTGCCGTCGGTGACCAGTTGGCCGTCCTCGTCCATGATCGCGATGTTCTGGCCCGGCAGCGAGATGCCGACCGTGCCTGGCTTGCGCGGCCCGTCGACGGGGTTGCAGGCCGACGCGCAGGTGGCCTCCGACAGGCCGTACCCCTCGATGAGTTGCACGCCGAAGCGTTCCTCCACCGTGCCGATGAGCTGGGGTGGCATCGGGGCGGCGCCGCAGATCGCGAAGCGAAGCGAGGAGGTGTCCGGCTGCACGTCGGCCGGCAGGTTCGCCAGCATTGCGTAGATCGCGGGAACGGCGGAGAAGTAGGTGGGGCGAGCCGCCTTCAGCGCCGAGAAGAAGGTCTTCGGGCTGAAGCGCCCTGCGATGGTGGTCTGGCCGCCGGCCCGCAGCGGGGACAGGACGCTGACGATGATCCCGTTGACATGGAACAGCGGCAGGATCAGCAGGCTGTGGTCGGCCTCGGTCAGGCCCAGTCCCTCGATCATGGACGCGGTCATCGCATCGATATTGCGGTGCAGCAGCTCCACCCCTTTGGGGCGCCCGGTGCTGCCGCTGGTGTAGATGACCAGGGCCAGATCATCAAGGCCGTCCTGCGGATCGTCCGGTTGCTGCGGCAGCTCGACCGCCGGGGCCGGGCGGGCGAGTTCCTCGAGGGTGACCACGGCCAGGGCGTCAGGAAGGGCGTCGGCGTCTACTTCGTCGAGGACGACGAGTTTGGCGCCGCAGTCCTTCAGTTGGTAGCGCGTTTCGGACGGGGTCAGCGTCGGGTTGACCGGCGTGAGCGCCGCGCCCAGGCGCCAGGCGGCAAAGAGAGCGGCCACGAGTTCGACCCGGTTGGGCAGCTTGACCGCGACGATGTCACCGGCGCTGATCCCGCGGGCGGCGAAGTGGCGGGAACAGGCCTCGACCAGGTCATCGAATGCGGCGTTGGTCAGGAGGCCGTGCGCGTCGTCCCTGATGGCCGGAGCATCTGGGTCGTTCGCGCGGCGTGCAGCAGGCAGGCGGCTCAGATTCACGGGATACACCTCAGTGGTGGGTCGATTGGCAGGCGGCCGCCGTGGGTGGCTGCCTGGTGCGGTGCCGCATGTGGCCCCGCGGGTGGGCTTCCGGGGGACCGCAAGGGGGTACGGGGGTCCTCGGAAGCCCTCTTCCGGTGGGTTGTCCGCTCACTCACCCCAGGTGGAGGAGCCGCTCTGTGAGCTGCTACTTGATGGCTGTGGCGGCGACGGGAGATCCGACGGCGCCGGTCAGGGGCAGGGGGGACGCGGCGAGCATGAAGCTGTAGCGGCCGTCCTGTCCGCAGTCCTCGGCCAGCGCGTCGAGGTCGAACATCTCGCCGAAGGCCAGTCCCATGTGGACGAGGGCGACCTGGTGCAGGGGCTGGAATTCCTCGATCTCGTTGGGCCGGACCTCCACGCCCCAGGTGTCGGTGGCGATCGCGACAACTTCCTTCTGTGCCAGCCAGGGAGCGGTGTGCAGGGAGAGGCCGGGGGCGGAACCGCCGGCGTAGTCGCCCCAGCGCCCTCGGCGCTCACCGAGCTGTCCGGTGCGTACGAACACCGCGTCACCGCGGCCGACGACGGTGCCCTGGGCTTCCAGCGTCTCGTCGAGGTCGTCCGGGGTGATCGCGTAGCCGGGCTCCAGCGCGGGAACGCCCTTGTGCCGGGGGACATCGATCAAAACGCCGCGCAGGATCATGCGGTCGGTCCAGTGCTGGATGGCGTTGCGGGCGGCGCCGGCGGTGGTGTGCTCGGCCGCGCTGTAGCCGTTCCACATGCGCCCGTCGTGGAAGATGTGCGCGAGGGCGTCCCACTGGGTGCCGCACTGCGTGGGCATGATGAGGGAGTCGTCTGCGTACCCGAACCGGGTCTTGTCGATGCCGACGGCTGCGAACAGCTCCTGCTGTTTGCCGCTGACCGCGTCCGTGCCGGTGGCGGTGGCCAGCAGCATCGGGTTGTGGCGCAGGCCGCCCTGCTGGGGCCCGGCCTGGTCGTAGGGCAGGGTCATCGAGATCACTTTGCCCGCCACGACCTCCTTCGCCGCGGATTGTACGTGCTGGGGGGTGAGGAGGTTGAGGGCGCCGAGCTCGTCGTCGGGCCCCCACCGGCCCCAGCGGCTGAGCTGGTCGATGTAGTCCTTGAGAACGTCGTTGCTCATGCCGGGTCCTTGGGTGCCATGGTCCTGTTGAGCCAGTCGATGATCAGGGGGACGACATCGGATGACAGCTTGCTCGTCGCGCAGTGGCCCGCATCCGGGATGAGGCGAACCTCAGCCCCCGGCCGCGCCTCGAACAGGAGGCTGTCCTCCTGCGGGACCAGGGGGTCATCGGCTCCGTTGACGATCAGCATGGGTGCGGACTGCTGCTTGCCTGCGAGCAGGCCGGCCAGCGACAGGCTGGTCCAGCGGGCGCCAAGTTCCTCGGCTGCCGGCTCACGGTCGAAGCCCAGAGCGTTGCCGATGATGCCGTGCATGCCGGAGTCACTGAAGGGAGCGCCTTCGAAGGCGGCCTTGACGGGTCCACCCAGGACGACTGCCGCGTCGACCTCACCGCTCAGCCCGGTGCGAGCGGAGAAATGACCGCCCATGGACACGCCCAGGTGGGCGACGCGGCCGTTACCGATCTGTCGCGCCTCTTGGACCAGACCGGACATGATTTCCGGGCCGCCGTCGTGGCTCATCGCCACCGGGGACTCCCCGGTGCCGGGGATGTCGAAGGCCAGCACCGTCATCCCTGTGTACACCGCCAGGGCGACCCACATGGAGTGCAGGTCCTCCTTCCAGGTGTCCACTCCGCCGCTGACGATGACGACCGGGGACTGACCTGCGGGCCTGTCGGGGGCGCCGAACTCGTGGACCGGTACCGACACGCGGGTGCCCAGGTGGTCGGCGAGAACCGAGCGGCGTCGGAAGGTGACCGGGCCGTTGTCCGCGCTGAGGAGGTACTGATCGATCTGGTGGCGGTAGGCCGCTCGCTTGGCCTCGTCGGCCAGGGTGGGGAACTTCGCGAACCCGTAGGCCAGGGCAGCCAGCTCAGGCTTCCGGTCCTTTGCGTACCCGTTCAGCGAGCTGGGACCACTCGTAGACCCATCCGCCGGGCTCATCGGGCCACATCTGCTTGATGCGCCCGCGTACGGCCTTCACGTCGTCTCCCGGCACACCCAGGTTGATCATCTGCGCGAGGCGCTCCTCGAACAGTGCCTCGACATTCACTGGCCACTGGTACGACACCTAAGGCTCCTCCGAGTTCGAGCAGCTTAACGCATGAGTCCTGCGTTAAGCGGAGACTACGGGCGGGTTTCACGCAAATGCAAGACTCCTGCGTTAAGATGTGTTCCATGACAACCGAGTCGATTCGCCGACGGCCAGGAGGGCGGAGCGCCAAGGTGCGCTCGGCTGTCATGGCGGCAACCCTGGAACTGCTCGCGGAGTCCGGATCCGGGAAGCCGAGCATCGCCGAGGTGGCCGCGCGGGCGGGTGTGCACGAAACCTCCATCTACCGGCGCTGGAAGACCAGCGAACGGCTCATCCTGGACGCGATGGTCGGCTACAGCGCCGAGCTGCTCAAGACTCCCGACACCGGCTCCGTGCGCGGGGACCTGGTCGCCTTGGGGCAGGAGCTCGTCGACTACGGGAGCTCCTCACTGGGCGAGGCGCTCATGCGGACCCTGGCCGCCAACGTCGACGACAGCGAATCGGCGCTGACGCGGAGCCAGTTCTGGACAGCCCGCCACGACGAGTGCCGGATCGTGGTGGAACGCGCCGCCGCTCGAGGCGAACTTCCCGCCTCCATCGACAGCCGCATGCTGCTGGAAACATTCATCGCACCGATCCACTTCAGACTGCTCATGACCCGCGAAGCCGTGGACACACCCTTTCTGGAGCTCATCGCCGACATCGCCGTCGCAGGAATCACGGCAGTCCAGTCGAACTGAGCACCCATCCCGCCGCAGAATCCTCCGAGCACGCAAACGCCCTGCCCCACCCGGACACAACCGAGCAGAGCAGGGCGCAGTCGCCTCAGCGGGGGCTCGCGGCGGCGGCCTCAACCCACTGGGAAAACTCGCAGGCCACGTGCCGGCGGTGCGCCGCGACCGACGCCGGCGGCATCAACCGGGGGAACTCGACCGTGAGCAGAGCCCGCGTACCGCCGCCCTCCTCCCGGAACTGGTGGCGGGCACCGCCCAGCGCCGTCCCGTCGGCCAAGCGGGCCGTGCCGGCCATCTGGAACGGGTAGCTCGGGTCCGCAGGCGTGACCACCGTGTCCGACTCGTCCATCGTGAAGAAGAAGCGCGAGGCGAGCGGTGACCCACCAGTCGTCTCCCATACCTCCTGACGGCCATCCGGGGTCAGGCGGAAGATGTGATGATCCGGGCAGGCCGCGAGGAACGCTGCCTCGTCATCCGCCTCCGCCCGCCTCATGTACCAAACCGGCAGGCGCTCAGCTACCGCGCAGCCCGGTACGAAGATCTCCACCTGACGCATGCGCCGACGCCCGCCCGAAAGCCGAGCGACGGCTCCCGTCGCCCGGTCCGACATGCGGACCTCGCGCGCGAGGCGGCGTTCGGTCTCCTCGCGGCCCATGGCCAGCTTCGCTTCCACCACCGCCGCGCGACGTGATTCCACATCACCCTCCGGCACTCATGCCCCCGAGGCGCTCAAGAGCCTTCGCCGCACGCCGCGCCTCCCAGGCCAGAACCTCAGAGCGAGTGATGGGCGTGGACTTGCCGCCAATCGAGGCGGTGATCGGTTGGCGCTCCGCGTCGACCGGCATGGCACTGCCTCCTTCAGATTCCCCCACCCTTAAGGCAGGAGAATTGCTTTTAGGACGGTAACCCGCCCCATTCTTAAAGCAAGAACTCATGCGTTACGCAGTTCGGGTGCAGCGTGAGACGACACGATCCGGACAGGAGCCGCCGAGGGGCTGATGCGGTTCGGCACCCCGGGGAGTCTCTTCGGCGGGAGGGCGGGATCGCTGTCCCACACGACCACTTCCACGACGGCGCCAATGACGCGCAGTTCCATCAGCACGGGGCCAGGGGCGTACTTGCGGGCGTTGGTGACGAGCTCGCTGACCACCAGTTGGGTCAGGTCCATCGCGTGAGCGGACACCGGCAGGCCGTGCTCCGCCTAGACTCGGGTGAGGAAGTCCACCGCCCGGTGGCGTGCCTCAGCGAGCACGTGCCCGTCACCGTCCAGCGCGACGGTGTCCTGTATCTGAGGGGCGTCCGGCATCACGCTGCCCTCACCCTCGGGGACTGATTCAGCCAGGTCCACCCTCGTTCCCCCTTCACACGTCCTGCGCGTACCCGGCACTCTGCCTCACATGTCCCGTGAGAACCGCATAACGGGCCGCACGCGTGTTCGCCGTAGCATCGAAGCAGGCTACCGGCGCACTATCACGCCGGGGCCTTGAGTCCCATCAACGAGCACAGTCGAGGAAACGGTGACAGACACCTACGGAGCAGCCCGGCCCGGCCAGCTGTCGATCGACCACACCACCGTCGACGGCATCCGGGTGGTCACCCTCCGCGGCGAGATCGACCACGCCGTCAAGGACATGCTTAGCAAGGCCCTCCTGTCCTACGACGGCGCGGCGCCCCTGCGGACCGTGGTGGGCCTCAGCGGCGTGACCTTCATGGACTCCAGCGGCATCAACGTCTTCGTCGCCGCCCACCAGGCCGCGAGTGACGATCAGGGATGGCTGCGTATCGCCGGCGCCCAGGAATCGGTGCTGCGGCTCCTTGAAATCGTCGGCCTGGACGAGGTCATCGGCTGCCATCCCACCGTCGACCAGGCCCTGACCGCCTGACCCGCGCCGTTCCCGACCATCGCGTTTCTACCCGGCTTCCGCGCCTGGGGCATCCCGCCGGCGTCACGGAAATCGGTGGCCGAATTCTGGAAAAACTTCTGCATGAGCCCTTCGACGACGATCTGGCACTTCTGGTGACCCAGGTGCGCCGACTTCCCGAAGATGCCACTGCCACCTGGGAGCCGGCCGCCGACCCCAGCATCGTCGCAGGGATACGCCGTCAAGTCGCCGACCAGCTGACCTCCTGGGGGCTGGAACATCTGGTGTCCACCACAGAGTTGATCGTCAGCGAGCTGGTCACCAACGCCATCCGCTACGGCGCCCCAGTGGGCCTGCGGCTGATTCGGGATCAACGTCTGATCTGCGAGGTCTCCGATCCCAGCCAGACGCAGCCGCATCTGCGACGGGCCCGGTGGACGGATGAAGGCGGCCGCGGTCTGTTCCTGGTGGCGCAGATGACCCATCGCTGGGGCAGCCGGTACACCGTTGCGGGCAAAACCGTCTGGACCGAGCAACCGTTGGAAGAAGTGTCCTGACCTATCGGCCCGGTCGTCTCATGTGATGCGGGCGCTTCAGCCGACGGTCATCAGCACACGTCACACCGGCGGCCTGCCTGGCCACTCTGTCGGAGTAGTCACTCGAAGACGTCCCGTGGGCATGCGCGGGAGTACGAACGGCTCATCCAGTACTCCGAGAGCCTGATCACCCGGGCCGCCATCACCCTCATGACCAGGCGCCTCACCCACACGGAAGAGGTGGGCTCGCTCATCCGGGACCGGGAACGGCAGCCGCTGCGGCGTGGTCATCCCACGGTCTCGCAACTGCGTTTCCCGGGCGGCAGCGGCTTTTCCCCGGCCGTCGCGCAGTGTGCCGGTCGGCAACTCTTCCTGAGACGTTGAACTCCGGGTGAATCAATATCTGTTCCCGAGGGATCAGATATTGGGGGGCCGTGCAGCGGGAGTTTTTGCCGCGAAGAGCAGAGTGGAATTATCCAACGCACACGGACCGCTCCGACGTGCTACTGTCGATCTCAGTTGCAGTTGTGGTTCCCAAAACTTCAAGTGCCCCCACCAGGCTTCTGCCGGTCGGGAGCACTTTTGTATTTCCGGTCATTTCCGGGCGGGGTAATCATCGCGGCGACACGGCGTCCGCGCAGTGCGGACGCCGATGCACTGCCCCAAAGGAGATATGACATGGCTGCTGGTACCGTGAAGTGGTTCAACGCGGAAAAGGGCTTCGGCTTCATCGAGCAGGACGGTGGCGGCGCCGACGTGTTCGCCCACTACTCGAACATTGCCGCGCAGGGCTTCCGTGAGCTGCTCGAGGGCCAGAAGGTGAACTTCGACATCGCGCAGGGCCAGAAGGGCCCGACGGCCGAGAACATCGTTCCGGCCTGACGCTCACGCGCAATCCGTAGCTGGGGCCCGCATCCTTCGGGGTGCGGGCCCCAGCTGCATGCGTATCCCGCAGCGGCTTTCACCCGCGGGACGCCCCGGAGGAATCCGCAGTACCACCACAAGCGGTTCCTCCCTAAGGACGCAGACGCATCCTGAAGCGCTGCACCGCAGCCGGCGCCCGGATCACAAGGTCCCCATCGCGTCACCCATTTCAGCACCTGTGCCCACGGATGTTTTCGCCGGCCAGATCTGCTTTCTTTTGCCACCGGTCCATACTTGTAATTCTCCGTGCCATTCATCGCAGCGGGAATTCCTTGATATGTGCCACATCGAGGAAGGTTCCGCATGAACCGCACGTACACGAACGACCGCCCCGCCCGCTCCCGTGACGGCCGTGCCGACGCCGGAAGGGGCGGCAGCGGCTACGGCTCGCAGGCACCGCGTCGTACCGGCGGGCCCGTCCGCTCCGGCGGTTACGGCCGTCGGCCCGCCGCAGTGCAAGGTGAGTTCGCGCTGCCCAGGACGATCACCCCCGCGCTGCCCGCTGTCGAGGGCTTCGCCGATCTCGACATGCCCGAGCAGCTGCTGGCCGAACTCGGCAGGCAGGGTGTGACCGCACCGTTCCCGATCCAGGGAGCGACGCTGCCGAACTCCCTGGCGGGCCGTGACGTCCTGGGCCGCGGCCGCACCGGTTCCGGCAAGACCCTCGCCTTCGGCCTCGCCCTGCTCGCCCGCACCGCCGGACAGCGTGCCGAGCCCCGCCAGCCGCTGGGACTGATCCTCGTACCCACGCGTGAGCTGGCGCAGCAGGTGACCGACGCGCTGACCCCGTACGCCCGCTCCGTGCGGCTGCGGCTGGCCACCGTGGTGGGCGGCATGTCGATCGGCAGGCAGGCCAGTGCGCTGCGCGGCGGAGCCGAGGTCGTCGTCGCGACCCCGGGCCGGCTCAAGGACCTCATCGACCGCGGCGAATGCCGGCTGAACCACGTCGGCATCACCGTGCTGGACGAGGCCGACCAGATGGCCGACATGGGCTTCATGCCCCAGGTCACCGCGCTGCTCGACCAGGTGCGCCCAGAGGGGCAGCGCATGCTGTTCTCCGCCACCCTGGACCGCAACGTCGACCTTCTGGTACGCCGCTACCTGACCGACCCCGTCGTGCATTCGGTCGACCCGTCGGCCGGTGCGGTTACGACGATGGAGCACCACGTCCTGCACGTCCACGGCGCCGACAAGCATGCCGCCACGACCGAGATCGCCGCCCGCGACGGCCGCGTGATCATGTTCCTGGACACCAAGCACGCCGTCGACCGGCTGACCCAGGACCTGCTCAACAGCGGGGTGCGGGCCGCCGCGCTGCACGGCGGCAAGTCGCAGCCCCAGCGGACCCGCACGCTGGCGCAGTTCAAGACGGGGCACGTCACCGTACTGGTGGCGACCAACGTCGCGGCGCGCGGCATCCACGTCGACAACCTCGACCTGGTCGTCAACGTCGACCCGCCGACCGACCACAAGGACTACCTCCACCGCGGCGGCCGTACCGCCCGCGCCGGCGAGTCCGGCAGCGTCGTCACCCTGGTCACGCCGAACCAGCGCCGAGGCATGGTCCGTCTGATGTCGGACGCCGGAATCCGGCCGCAGACCACCCAGATCCGCTCGGGCGACGAGGCCCTGAACCGGATCACCGGCGCCCAGGCCCCGTCCGGCATCCCGGTCGTCATCACCGCACCGGTGGTCGAACGCCCCCAGCGCAGCGCCACCTCCCGAGGCCGCCGCCGCCCCACCTCCGCGACCAGGCGCACCCCCGTACGCCAGTCCGGCTTCGGCGCGGTGGCCTAGAACTTTCGTGATCAGGAAGCAGGCCTGTCTCTGCAGGAGGCACCTTTTGACGCTGGTTCAGACGCAGCCCCGCCCGGCGGACGCTGACCCCGCGCACAGGAGGGCGGTGGAGGTCATGGACGCGGCCGGACCGCAGGTCTGTGACGACATGAGCGTCGAGGTGGCGCTGGCCGTCATGGCCGCCGCCCGCACGGTCCGACTGGTCGTCTGCGACCAGGACGGCCAGTGCACCGGCCTGGTCACCCGTACCGAACTCGCCGCCGTCCGTGACAGCTCCGACTACACGGACCGTGTCCGCCTGCGCGACATCCTCGGCGACCACGGCTCGTTCGCCTCACCCGTGACCACGATGGCCGAAGCCGAGCACGCGATGCGCACCCGTCGGCTCGGTGTCCTGCCGGTGGTCGACGAGCAAGGCAGCGCCCTGGGCATCCTCGCCCTCTCCCGCTGAAACACCTCGCCCCTGGTCGGACCGTTCTTCCCTTCTCTCTGTGAGGCCACATGCGTTGCGTCATCGCCCGCTTCCCCTTCGAGCTCACCAAGGGCGGCGTGCTGGAATCGATGAAGGGCATCAAGCCCGAACCGGTCACCGGCGAATCGGTGATCATCGGCCGCCGCCACTACCCCCTCAAGCAGGTCGGCCAGGTCATCACGCGCCAGGACCGCCGTGACTTCAGCGCCGCCGAAGTCCTGCGGGCCATGGCTCAGCTCGGCTTCACCTGCCGCGCCGTTCCCAGGGCAGCGCCCCTGGGCATACTCAGCCCGATGCAGCACGCCTCCGCGATGCTCGGCACCCCCGTCACGGTCTGACCGGGTAGACAGACACGAGCCGATACCTGATCAGCAGTGTGGGCCCGACCAGTACGCCGGTCGGGCCCACACTGCGTGCAGCCGGTTCCCGTCGGCGTCGCTCAGTGGTCGCAATAGCTGAAGTCGCCCACGGTCCAGGCGCTGCCGTCCTCGTCGCAACCCGGTACCTCCACCCGTCTCCGGACCCCCAGGACGCCCTGCGGGATCTGGGCGACATGGAAGTGCAGACGGGTGGGCGGCCCGTCCTTCTTCGCGGGGGAGTCGAAGACGGCGGCGAACTCGTCCAAGCGGGCGGAATCCGTCAGCACATCCGACACCCTCTGCCTTCACGTGGCTGCGAGAGCCAATCGACCGGTGATGACAGCGCCACTGGTGACCACGGTCAGGGACTCTGATTGCTCTGGTCGGACTCCACCGGGGCGCCAACGTCAGCGAGCAACTCGTCAGGCTGCGCATTGAGCGGTGACGCTACCGGGCAAGGAAGGCGCTCACGGTCTTGCCGCCGGAGGCCCGGCGGGCCAGCCGAAGCCCCCGGTGCTGCCGTTCAGGTCAGGGGTGCGCATGCGCGGCAGATGCCGGCTGGGATCGTGAACGGCGGCCTTGATGGTGTCGGGGCGCGCAGCCAGTTCCCGAGCTCGGACACGACCAAGACCACAGTGTCCCCCGCGTCAGGGGCCATGGCCGGCTGCTGCAATCCTTCGAGGAAGGCCCGTGCCGTAGTGCGTGCGTCGGCAATGGCTGTTGTGGAACGGACGGCTGCGGCACTGGCAGTCACCGTGATCATCAGGGTCACCCTGGTCTCTGAATAGTCCATGCCCCTGCCCGTGCCTACCCAGCGCCTGTGCCCCGCCCCTCCACCCGCCAAGCCCGCAGAGCCCCAGTGCTTGCCGGAAGGGGACGGAGGACCACAGTCGACGCATGACGGCACCTGCTGCCGTGAGCCCGTGTCTCCGCAGCCCGCGGTCTGCTCGAGTCAGGGGCCGTGCCGGTTCGCCACGAGCTGCTCGATCATCCCGGGATCGTCGAGGGCGGCGCAGGGCCTCCTGCCACGCTCGTCAACGGCCGACCTGCGGGGCGTCACGGCTGGAAACGTCCGTCCCGGCCAGCGGAGTTCTCCACGAGACGCAGTGTTGGCCGGAGCCCGCCAACGGTAGCCGCGGCGCAGTCGGCGACGTCACGCTCAGACCGACATGCTGCGCGGCGGGGAATCCCTGCGCGGCGGGCTGAGCCCGAAGCTGCTTGAACCATCCATGGACCGGTCGGGGCAGACTGGTCGAGACGGACTACCTCATCTTCGAGCACGCAGAAATCTGTGCCAGCTGAAGTAGACATTCGTCGGCGGTGTGGTTATGGTTTCTCTCGTAACCGAGATCGAGCAAGGCCCGGCAGAGATGAACTGCCGGGCAGCAGTACGCAGTTGTAGTTCGCAGGACGGTGCGGTGGTGGAGTTTCGAAGCCAGAGCGTTTGCAGGACGGCGACGGGACTGACGACCGGACCGGGTGGCCCGCAGTGATCAGGGGCCGCCATTCGCAGTACCGCATTGGCAGTACCCGTGAGTGAAAGTTCGCAGTGCCCGGCAGTGAAGTCAGTGAGCAGCACCTCGGTGAAGGCGTCGGCTGCGGGCGCGCGCACCGGGAGGTTCGGCAGTGGGGTTCCAAGCCAGAGCAGACGCAGGACGGGCGACGGGGCTGACTGCCGAAGAGTGGCGCTGTTCGAGGCCACCAGCAGTTCGCAGTTTCCGTTGGTGAGTAGTTGATCAAGAGGGAAGAACGGAGGAGCCGAGCGCCATCAGGATCGCCCGGGCGGCAGTCTTGGCCCCGGGTACCGCAGGACATCGATAGTGAGGTGGTCTCCGGTCAGGCAACCGCGATCCCCGCGCCCCCGACAGCGTCTCGGTCGGGTGTGCGGACACAGAGGGCCGGTGCAGTATCAGGGCCCGCAGATGGTGTAGCAGTTCCTTCGGGGCCCTGGTGCCAGTACGGCGCCAGGGCCCCTCCACGCGTTTCACAGAGAGGTGCAGTGACAGCAGACGACACGTTCGGCCGTCTCGATGACGACGACTACCCCGCCTACACCATGGGCCGGGCCGCCGAAATGCTAGGCACCACCCAGGGCTTCCTGCGGGCCATCGGCGAAGCCCGCCTCATCACCCCGCTCCGCTCCGCAGGCGGCCACCGCCGCTACTCCCGCTACCAGCTGCGCATCGCCGCCCGCGCCCGGGAACTCGTCGACCACGGCACCCCCATCGAGGCCGCCTGCCGGATCGTCATCCTGGAAGACCAGCTCGAGGAAGCCCAGCGCCTCAACGCCGAATATCGCCGTGCCGCCGAATCGGCGAACCCAACCGCAGCAGCATGAGATGAGCGTGCCCGTCAGCGTCGACGGGCACCGCACGCACGGTCTCGGTGTGCGGTGTGATCATTTCCTATAGTGACGCGGTATGTGTGCGTGTAGCGTCTGCGTCAGCTGTCGTGGTTCGGAATTCCCTCTCGCCCACGCCTTCGGCGTGGGCGTTTTGCTGTGCTGTGCCGCAGGGACCAGGGCGATCACCTCCGTCTGCCACACCGCGTGGGAGGCGTTCATCGGCTGGAAGGCATGAGACATGGCTACGGGAACTGTGAAGTGGTTCAACGCGGAGAAGGGCTTCGGCTTCATCGCCCAGGACGGTGGCGGCCCGGATGTCTTCGCGCAGTACTCCGCGATCAACTCCACAGGCTTTCGTGAGCTCCAGGAGGGCCAGGCCGTGACGTTCGACGTCACCCAGGGCCAGAAGGGTCCGCAGGCCGAGAACATCAACCTGGCCTGACTTCGCAGACCTGCCCGAGAGATCGCGCACGCCGCGTCCAGGTGGCCGCCGCTCGTATGGGCCCTGCCGCCCATCTGGACGAAGGCGCCTGCTCTCGTGCCGGGCCGGCAGGATCAGGGGCCGCGCAGCAAAATCGGTGTACGGCTGCCGCGGCGCGCGTGGCGCGGGAGGCCGAGTCGGTCCGGGTGGAGGCCGAGCGGGAGCGAGGGTGGCGAGCCGGGCGGCCAGGATGGCTGCGCGGCCCCTGATCTGTGGAGGGCCCCGGGCCGGTGCGACTTCGGCCCGGAACTTCCTGACCTCAGTCGCTGCAAGCGTCGTCGGCACGGGAGCCGCGTGTCCTGCACGGCTGCCGTGCAGCTCGAAGGAGCCGACGCGCTCAGACGCTCGTCCAGGCGTCGAGGAAGGCTTTCCGTCCCGCCGGGCCGTCCGACCTGCGGTCTGCGTGCAGGACGCGCCAGGCGGTGAGCTCGAGATCTCGGAGCCACAGTTCCCCGATGACCTGTGTCTTGAGGTCGGGCAGATGGTCGGACTCGACGAGGGCCTGACCGATCACCTCCCCGGCCGCGACGCGCTGGGGCGGGGTCATCTCATCGACGGCCGACAGGACCTGCCGGGCCAGGGCGGTTCCTTCTCCTGCCAGCGAACGCAGCACCAGAGCCTTGATGTTGACGGGCAGCAGGTACGCGGTGCCCGACGACCTCCACAAATCCGACCAGAAGCGTTCTCCTGTCTTGGTGGGGGCAGGCAGCGCGGCCAGCAGCCCGAGGAGATGGTCGGTGGCCGCATAGCCGTCGCAGTGGGCAGCTGTGACGACTGCGATGCCGGCGACGCCCTCCACATCGAGCTGGCCGGCCTCGAGATGCGGAGCCAGGTCCAGTTGGTGTTCCAACTGGTCTGCGAGGGCGGTGGATACGTGGGGGCGGACCTCAGGAAGCATCGGCGATCCTTGAGCGTAGGCGAGCGGAGATGCCCGTTCGGAAGCCCTGATCGTTCCCATGGCCAGCCGTTCTACTCGGCTTCGGCAAGCCCAATTGGCGGTAGCGTCAAGGGGACTGGAGTTCACACGGCGGCGAACCATCCCGGGCCCGGCGACGTGGCTGTGGACCGACCTCCCGTCATGTGTCCGGGTGAGGTTTCCTAGCATGACCGCATGGTTGCCAGTGACACCCAGGAGCCCGGGGGAGGACGAGAAGCTGTGTCCCGCGACGCCGCTGAAGTCGAATGTGGTCACATCGTGTCAGCGCGTGGAGAGCGCCGTGCAGACGGGCTGCCCGACCAATCACCGGGCGACCATGCGGGGGAGGGGGCTCACTCGGTTGCTGCTCTGGTGGAGCGGGTGTCCGACCTGGCCGAACCGATCAAGCCGAGGTTGCGTGGCTGGCTCCATGCCGGAATGGTTCCCGTCGCACTGATCGCAGGCGTCGTGCTCATCTGCCTGGCCCGTACTCCGCAGGCGGTCCTGGCCTGCGCCGTGTACTCGGTCACCGCCTGGCTGCTGTTCGCGACCAGCGCCATCTACCACCGCGGCACCTGGGGACCGCTCGGCGAGGCTCTTCTGCGACGCCTCGACCACGCCAACATCTTCCTGATCATCGCCGGCACCTGCACCCCCCTGGCTGTGATCCTCCTCCCGCCGGACCAGCGGTCCGTGCTGCTGTGGATCGTCTGGGCGGGAGCGTTGGCCGGCATCGCGTTCCGGGTCCTGTGGGTCGGAGCTCCGCGCTGGCTGTACACCCCGTGCTACCTGGCACTGGGGTGGGCACCGGTGAGCTACCTGCCCGACTTCCTGCACACCGGCGGAGCGGCCGTAGTGGTCCTGATCGTTGTCGGCGGTCTCCTCTACAGCGCGGGCGCGGTGGTCTACGCCCTCCAGCGGCCCGACCCCGCACCCCGCTGGTTCGGCTTCCACGAGGTCTTCCATGCGCTGACCGTGGTGGCCTTCACCGCGCACTACACCGCCATCTCCCTCGCCACCTACTGACCACTGGTCTCGGATTCCAGCTCTCTGGTCCGCGGCGAGCTGGAGGGCTTCTTCCTCATCATCATGCTCAGCCTGGTCGACACGGGCCTGCAGAATCCCGTCTTCAACACGCTCATGGATGTGGCCGGCGTGTCGCGCTTCCTCTGTCCGGCGTGAACCAGCTGGCGCTGAGCTCGGCCCTCACCCCCCCCAGAGTGCCTGGTCCCATGGCTTGCTCTCCCTCACCTGGTCCGCAGCGACCGGCGCCCTGGCGCTGCTCGTCCTCCACACCCACCGCCCTTCCCGCTCCCCGTGGTTCCGCAGGACGAGAGTCCAGGCAGGGTGATCACGGTGAGGACGGTCTTCCCCCGGGGCTCTGGTTGCTGGCACAGGGGCTGTCCAATCAACGGCGCAAAGCGGGTTGTTGAGGTCAGTGTCGTGCGCGCTGAGCCGGCCGTCGAAGGTGATGTGGAAGGCGTTCAGGGCGGTCCTCCAGTGGCTGGTCCAGCGGGCTTGTCCTTTGCCGGTGGGATCGAGGGACATGATCGCCATGTAGACGCATTTCAGCGCGGCCTGCTCGTTCGGGAAGTGGCCGTGGGCCTTGACAGCCCGGCGGATCCGGGCGTTGACGGACTCGGCGGCGTTGGTGGTGCAGACGATCCGGCGGATCTCAGTGAAACCCCGGCCGGTGTCGTCGACGGCCTCCTTGAAGCCGGGAGCCACCGCTCGCCCGGCACTGTTTCCGACCTCACGAGCAGTCTGAGCCCGGCCGGCCTCGATCCGTGCCGTGACCGCGGACCGGCTCAGAAGGCTCGACGGCTTCAACCGGGTCCTTGGCGTCATCGACGACCGCCTGCGCAGGCTGATTCGCTGTGGCGCATCACGCGTACGCCGGTGGAGGGGCCAGGGATACAAGGTTGTACTCGCCGCTGTCCGCCCTGAAAGTTGGCTGCTCTCCAGGGTGTGACGCTCCGTAGGCAGGTAAGGAGGGAGGAGCGAGAGAAAGACGACAGCGGTCTTCAGCTGACCTGCGACAGAGGGGGCTTCGTGTTCGAGGCGGAAGACATCAGGGAATGGCGAGGCCGCGACGTGGTCGACCACGAGCGGCACAAGATCGGCGTCCTGGAGGCGGTCTATGTCGACACGGCCACAGACCAGCCCGCGTTCGCGACGGTGACGGTCGGCCTGCCGACCCGGCACCGGCTGGTGTTCGTCCCCCTGGGCGACGCGACGGTCGGTCCCGGTTATCTGAAGGTTGCCTACGACAAGAAGCAGGTCAAGGAAGCGCCCTCGATCGGCACGGACGGCGAACTGCTCGCGGAGGACGAGAAGACGGTCTTCGCGCACTACGAGCTCGCCTACCGAACGGGTGCGGGCGGCGAACGTCGCCTCGCCCGCCGCTGATGCCCTCATCAACGTCCCCCACCATGAGGTGACACCAATGGCTCTCTTCCTCCTGCTGCTCATTGTGGCCATCGTGCTCGGCATCATCGGTGTGGTGGCGAAGGGCCTGTTCTACCTGTTGGTCATCGGCGTGGTGGTTCTGGTCGCCGACCTCGTCCTCCTCGGCCTACGCCTGGGCCGCCGCCGCAGGCGCCTCCCCCGGTGACGCGGTCAGCCGGGCAAGCGCCCCCACGGCCGCCCGCCCGGGGACCGGACGTAGCGGGGTGTCGGAGCAGTCGTCGAGTCATCACCCAGGAGTGGTCCGCCCCGTCCGCGACGGGGCGGAGGCGTCGGAGAGGTCGGCGCCGGTGTCGGCGTCCCGCTCGAAGTGGCCGACGCCGTGCCAGTCCAGGCACATGACGGTCGCGTCGTCCTGCAGGTGGCCGTGGTTGGCGTCGACGATCGCCGCGATGAGGGTGCGGGCGGCCTCGCGGGGATGCAGCGCGCGGGTACCCACGATCAGGTCGGACAGATCGAGGCTGTCGGCGTTGCGCTCCAGCATGCCGTCGGTCAGCATCACCAGCCGGTCGCCCGGCCGTAGGTCCAGCGACTGGACCCGGTAGGTGTGGGGGACCTGGAAGCCGAACGGCATATCGATCTTCGGAGTGATCTCCCGCACCTGGCCGTTCCGCATCCGCAGCGGCCAGGGGTGGCCGGCGTTGATGAACTCGGTCCTGCCGTCGAGCAGGCTGATACGCAGGAGCTGGCCGGTGACGTAGCTCTGGCGGCCGTGTTCACGCATGGCCTGGTCGGCCTGTCGGGCCTGTTCGGCGAGGTCGGCGCCGGCACGCCGTGCCCGGCGCAGGGCGCCCACCAAGAGGGTGGCCAGCAGCGCGGCGTCGACATCGTGACCCATGGCGTCGGTGACGGAAAGCTGGACTGTATCCCGGTCGATCACGTAGTCGAAGGTGTCGCCCCCGACGTGGTCGGCGGGCTCCAGTGCCCCGGCCACCGCGAACTGAGCCGCCTCACACGCCAGCGACGCCGGGAGCAGCCGGTGCTGGATTTCGGCAGCGAGGCTCAGCGGGACGGTACGGCGGCCCCACTGGTACACGTCGGTGTAGGACCGGTTCGCGATGACGATGTATGCCAGGGCGTGCGCGGTCTCACCGATCTCCCGCATCACCTCCGCGTCCGGCGCCGCGGGCAGGAAGAGTTCGAGGAGCCCGATGGCGTCCCCGCGGTTGGTCACCGGGGCGAGGATCCGCACCAGCGCGCCCTCGCCCTTGTCCTCCACGCTCGGCCGCTGGGTGCGGATCACGTCGTCGTACAGGGTGCCCCGCAGCGTGATGCGCCGGGCGGGTTCATCGGTATCGATGCTGCCCGCCGCCCCCAGCCGTACGACCGAGCCACCGGTGAAGTCGGTGATGAGGAACGACACCGACGCGGCCCCGAGGCGCTCCTTGAGCATGCCCGCGACCACGTCGAGCGACTCCACAGGCGCTGCGGACTCCGCTGCGGCCAGAGTCTCCGCCAGGGTTATCGCCCTGCCCCGGCCACCCCCGTTCGCGGGAGTACGAGTGGTCGGCCCACCGTCCCCGTCAGGCCCGCGCACGGTCACGGTGGCTCCTCGCTGGTCGCTGCTGCTCAGGGCTCCAGCCCGGGGATGCGAGGGGCTGGCGCCAAGTCCGGTGCCCGGCAGATGTTATTGCACCACAGAGCCTTTGAACGGATGCACCTGTCGGCCGGCTGTTCGTCGAACGGCCCGGCCACCGTCGCCGTGTGGAACGCCTGGACCTCGCAGTCATCCGGCCTACCAGAGTTCATGCCACGCTGGCACCGGAGATGAAACAGTAGTGGGGGCCCGAACGGTACGCCGTTCTGGCTCCCACCGTTCACGTCTCCCAGGGCCAGAAGGACCCGCAGGCCGAGAACATCAACCCGGCCTGACCTCGCAGCCTTGCCCGAGGGATAGTGCACGCCGTGTCCGGTGACTGCCGCGGCAGGTGCAGGCCGTCCTTTCGGCCGAACAAGGGGGTCCGCTCTTGTGCCGGGCGCCGACAGGACCTGTGGTGCACAGGAGCAGGGCCGCGCAGCAATGGCTGCGCGGCCCTGCTCCGTTGACGTGCGTCCGGGGCGGCCCACCTCGGCCGGGCCCTTCCTGAACTCGGTCGCATCAGGCGTTGTTCCGGGCTCGGCCGCCTCACCGTAGGTGTCGCAGTTCGTCGGCGACCAGGGTTGCTCGCAAGGTGCTGCAACACCGAACCGGAGGAGTAGGGGTACGAGGCCGGGGTGCGCGCCACGTGCCGACTCGGGCGCCGCATGCCTTGCGCGGCTGCCTGGCGGAGCAGTCGTTCAGGTGCTGGTCCAGGCGTCGAGGAAGGCTTTCCGCCCAGCCGAATCGTCCGACCTGCGGTCTGCATGCAGAACGCGCCAGGCGGTGAGATCGAGATCTCGGAGCCACAGTTCGGCCGATGACCTGTGTCTTGAGGCCGGGCAGATGGTCGGATTCGGCGAGGCCCCAAATCCGCCGCTCCGGATGCACGATGGGTGGTCTGACTCGACAGGGCCTGAGTGAGCGGACGCCCGCCCGGGCCCGCGCTGGACCCGCACCCTGAACAGGAGGGGCACCGGTGGTGGCGCGTGATGTGCCTGCACGACGCCGACTGCTTCTCCATGCCCGGCTACCAACCTGGCATCGCCGCGCTCGCGGCCGGCCTGTGGTCTCCCCCCCCGGGCCACCCTGCCCCTGATCGCGCTGACCTTGTGCGGTGCCCTGCCGGTCCAGCGGCGGACGGCGCGCCGCGCGAGGCCAGAGGCCGCCACTGCCCACGCGGCCGCGGCGAACCGGCCCCAAGGGTACGGGCGGTCAGCCGCAGGTACGAGAAGGCCGGCTCATTCCCCGTGCGCAGGGTTCGTCAGCTCTGCGTTGAACTGAGCGCCGATCAGGAGGGACAGATTGGAGAGCCACAGCCAGACCAGGAACACCACGACGCCTGCCAGTGAACCGTACAGACGGTCATAGGTGCTGACCAGGGAGGTGTAGACGGCGAATCCGAGTGAGACGGTCAGCAGGAGCGCCACCGCCAGTGTGCCGCCGGGCGCCATCCTCCGGACAGGGCGGGAGGACGCCGGTCCTGACCGGTACAGGACGAGCACCAAGGCGACGGCTACCGCGGCCACGACCGGCCACCGCAGCGTGTCCCAGGTGGCCTGGGGCCCGGTACCCAGACTCAGAGCCTGACCCAGACGCCGGGCCAGGCCGCCGGTGAGCAACAACGCGAGGGTCGACGTCAGAAGCAGGGAGCTCAGTACGAGTGCCGTGGCGATGATGCGCGGAGCGGTCCGCCAGACCGGCCGGTCCGCGCTGATCCGATGCATGGAGTACAACGCCCGGCGGAAGACGCTCAGATAGCTGCATCCCGACCACAGGGCCCCCGCCCCTCCGACGAAGATCAGCGTCCATGCCGCCGTCGGCTGTGCGACCATCTGCCGCAGGGTGCTGCGCAGCAGAGCGCGGGACTCGGCCGGGGCCGCCTGCGTGATGCGGTCGATGACCTCCGGCTTGGCCGTGGGCATGGTCAGACCCAGGATCGAGAGGATCACCAGCAGCAACGGGAACAGGGCCAGAACCGCATAGTAGGTCAGCGCAGCGGCCCAGTCCGTGACGTCGTCGTTCCAGACGGCCATCGGCGTCCGGCGCAACGCCACCCACCACCGAGCCGTGTGACCGTCTGCATCATCCATGACGCGGATGCTCTCACTCTTCGTCCTCGGGGCACCATCCAGCACTGCGGTGCGACAGAACCCGGCACGCGTGCCGGGTTACCCGACGCTGGCCAGTCCCTCCGCGTCCAACAGCCGCACGGACACCTCGGTGATCCGGTCACGGTCCAGCCCCGACGGCTGCCCGCCACCACGGCCGCCCCGACGCGCTCATTCTCCTGTCCCCGTGCACGAGGTGTCTCTATGACCGGCGCAGCGCAGCGTTCAGTATTGCCCGGTCTCCACGAAACCCGCGTCCGCGTCGTCGTCCGCACCGAGTGCGGCGGCGGTCGGGTTGAATCCGGGCGGGCTGTCCTTGAGGCCCAGGCCCAGGCCGGCCAGCTTCGCCTTGACCTCGTCGATGGACTTCGCACCGAAGTTGCGGATGTCCATAAGGTCGGCCTCGGAGCGCGCCAGGAGCTCACCCACGGAGTGGACGCCCTCACGCTTGAGGCAGTTGTACGACCGAACGGTGAGCTCAAGCTCCTCGATCGGCAGCGCCAGGTCGGCGGCGAGGGCGGCGTCCGTGGGGGAGGGGCCCATGTCGACGCCCTCGGCGTCGATGTTGAGCTCACGGGCCAGACCGAACAGCTCGACCAGGGTCTTGCCGGCCGACGCCATGGCGTCACGCGGACGCATGGCCTGCTTGGTCTCGACGTCGACGATCAGCTTGTCGAAGTCGGTGCGCTGCTCGACACGCGTGGCCTCGACCTTGTACGTGACCTTGAGCACCGGCGAGTAGATCGAGTCGACCGGGATACGGCCGATCTCCTGGCCCACCTGCTTGTTCTGCACGGCGGAGACGTAACCGCGGCCACGCTCGACGGTCAGCTCCATCTCCAGCTTGCCCTTGCCGTTGAGCGTGGCGAGGACGAGGTCGGGGTTGTGCACCTCGACACCGGCGGGGGGCGCGATGTCGGCGGCGGTGACCAGACCCGGTCCCTGCTTGCGCAGGTACATCACGACCGGCTCGTCCTGCTCACTGCTCACGACGAGCTGCTTGATGTTGAGGATCAGGTCGGTGACGTCCTCCTTGACGCCCGGCACGGTGGTGAACTCGTGCAGCACGCCGTCGACGCGGATGGACGTGACCGCCGCACCCGGGATCGAGGACAGCAGGGTCCGGCGCAGGGAGTTGCCGAGGGTGTAGCCGAAGCCCGGCTCCAGCGGCTCGATCACGAACCGGGAGCGGAACTCGTCGACGACCTCTTCGGTCAGGGACGGACGCTGAGCAATCAGCACGAGGTTTGGCCTCCAGTGGTTACTGTAGGCGCCCGCTACGTGACGCCGTGGATACCACGAAGGGTACGGGCGATACGGATGCGACTCCGGGAAATAGCACGTGGAGTGGTCCATCAGCCACAGTGACGACCACGGTACCCAAGATCGGCAGGGGGAGGGCGGTCCCCAGGGCCTCAGCGTGTGCTGATGCTGAGCTTCTTCAACAAGGCGTTCGTCGAGCAGGGGGCGCGCTCGATTGCCGGTGCGGAGCTTGTTGGGCGGCTGGACGACAAGGTGTGCGCGCAATGAGCGGCTGGGGCGGAGCGCGTTTCCCCTGTCTGCGAAGGCGTATCTGGATGTCTGGTCGGCGCCGGAGAAGGCCATCTCGTGGATCCGCTCGCTGGAGGTGCGCTCAGGCGAGAACCTGGAGGCCGATGGGCCACAGCAGAGTGGTGGCCGCCCAGGTGAAGCCTGCGCCGAAAGAGGTCACGACGACTCGTTGCCTGGGTTTCAGCTGCCCGTTGATCGCGGAGTGACTCAGCAGAAGGGGGATGGAGGCTGCGGAGGTATTGCCGACGTGGGTGATGTTGGACGGTACGCGCTCTGGCGGGATTCCCAGGGTGTTGGCCACAGCCACGCTGATGCGTGCGTTTGCTTGGTGGACGATCAGCCTGTCGATGCCCTGAATGGCCCACCCTGCTGCGGCGGCTGATTCTTCAGTCACGTGAGTGATGCGGCGCACCGCGTGACGGAATACCTCGTTCCCTTTCATGTGTACGTAGCGGTTCCTCAGGTCGGCGGTCGTACGTGAAGGGTTGCGGGAACCGCCGCCGGGGATGTAGATGGCGTCTGCGTGCTCGCCGTCGCTGCCCCATGCGGCTGGTCCGAGGGCTCCGGGTTCGTCGGCGTGTCCGGCTCTGAGCACGACCGCGCCCGCTCCGTCGCCGAAGATCGGCGCGGTGGATCGGTCGGCGGGGTCGATGACGGCCGACATCTTCTCCGCTCCGATGACCAGTACGGTGCCAGCGGTTCCCGCGTGGATGAGTCCTGCTGCGACGGTCGTTGCGAAGACAAAGCCCGAGCAGCCGGCGCCGAGGTCGAAGGCGGGCACTTGGCGCAAGCCGAGTTGGTGGGCCACCAACGGTGCAGTGCCAGGCACGTGATGGTCCGGAGTGGCGGTGGCCAGGATGACGGCGTCGACGTGTTCGATACTCGCTGATTTCATTGCCCGTAGTCCTGCTTCTACCGCCAGGTCACTGGTGGCTGTGGCCGGATCGGCGATGTGTCGCTCGGTAATGCCGATACGGGTGCGGATCCATTCATCCGTCGTGTCCAGGCGTGATGCGAAGTCGGCGTTGTCTACCTTTCGCGGGGGCAGGTAGGACCCCAGGCCGATCAGTCGCGCCGCCTGTGCTGGCGAGGGGGCAGTAGTTTTGCGTGCAAAGATCACCGGTTTGTCTTCTCTGTGCTTGCTCGTTCGCGTCACTGGCAGCGGAGGGCCTGTCTTCGGGGTTGTTTCTGACTGGACGCTCGTTGCGGCCCCGCTGTTACCGGTGTGCTGCCGAGGGTGATGGTCGGAGCTTTTGGCGAGGAGCTGGGGCGCGACTACGTCTCGGGCACCTTGTGAGGTCGATCTGCCTGGGGGTGGGGGCCCTGCTCTTCCGGACTCTCGTGGTCGGAGGATGACGCTGCCCGTTGAGCCACCAGTTTGACCAGGTCGGCCATGGTGGTCGGCTTCGCCAGTTCGTGTTCGGTGATCACGACGCCCAGGCGGTCTTCGAGAGTCATGGACAGCGCGGTCACCGCCAGGGAGTCGATGCCGGCTTCTTCCTGCGTGGCCCGGTGCGTGATCGAGTCGGCCGGCAGGTTTCCCTGGTGGACCAGGATGCCTTTGATGAGGTCAAAATCGATGACGGCGGTGGTGCCGCGGTCAGCGGCGGGTGCGGGGAGCAGCGACAGCCTGCTCCTGCTTGCCCGGGACAGTAACCGGCACGTACGGGCCGCTGCTGCACGGGGACTGCCGCAAGACAGCGGCCATGTAGACGTACTTGGGGAAAGCTCTCAATCGTCCGACCGAGGACATGCTTCCCAGGCTAGTGATCATGAAAGTAGCTAAGCTCTTGGCCGTCCTGGAGGAGGGATCCCTCCATGCCCGCATCCACAACCTCCCGGCGCGCGTACCGTGGCGGTACGACCTGCAAGGAGGAACAGCCGATGAGCGCGCAGCCCGACCACGCACCCGTCGCGCCGTACGCCCCCGCCCCGGGAGCTCCGGCCGAATTGCTCGCCCATCTACGCGCCGATCGACGCGCGGACCGGTGGGTGCCGGCCTTCGAGCAGGAGTGGACGGCCGCGCTGGAAGAGTCGCGCCGGACGTTCTCCCTCGCCGCCCTGTACGAGGTCGTTCAGGTCTGGCAGGCCCGCCTCGCTTCTGCCCCGGCGGTCGACGCGTTCCTCGCCTCCGGCAAGGACGACACCGGGTTCGTCGACCTGGAGGAGATCCGGAGCAGGCGCCGGTGAGCGGTCCGCCGTATGCGGTCCGCCTGTCGCCGCCCGCCGCGAAGGTACTCGCCGCACTGCCGGAGCACGCGGAGCAGATGGTTTGGGACGTCCTGGATGCCGCGGCTGGGAACCCGTGGGGCTTCCCGCAGTGGGACGCCGGCGACCCCGAGGGCGAGGACGTGCGCATTGCGTCTGTCGGCCAGCTGTCCGTCATCTTCTTCGCGAACCGCTCGCTGAGGCACCTGTCCGTCCTGGACATCGTCTGGCTCGGGTAGCCACTCAACCCCGGGGTCGCCGGGTTCGGCGATGGGAAAACGCTGCCCACAGCGTCCATGTCCGCGCTCTTTGGGGCGAGGCCCCTCACACCCTTTTCGACGCGCTTGATGGCAACGCGCTGCTGCACGAGATCATCCGCACCGACCGGATCGACCGCGACCACCTCGACACGCACACCGTCGGCTTCGCCGAACTGGCCGCCGGAGTCGAGCGGTGCACTCCGCGTTGGGCGGCCCGGATCTGCGACGTGCCCGCCCCGTCGATCGAGCATGCGGCCGAGATCATCGGCGGCGCCGAGCGGCTGCTGTCCACGGTGCTGCAGGGCGTCGGACTCGACGTCGAGCTGCAGCCCGCGCCGCCAGATGTCCGCCTCCCGCCGCTCCTCGGGCCCGGCATCCTCGTCCGGTTCTCCTCGAACATGTCCGCGGGTCCCGACGGCTTCGCGCCGATGGAGCAGACGCACCCGTCCCCGGACAGGACCTGGGCGGGGACGATCCGACACCCGGCCGCCCAAGTCCGGGCAGCCGGGCACCACCGGCCGAACGCCGCGCCGACGGGCTCAGACCCCGCAGCGACGCCCCGGGAGCTACCCGTCGGTCCGTCAATCCACCCGCCACGCCCGCGATGAAACCGAACGAGTGACCAGCTGTCCGGACGCGACGGGCGACTCCGGGCAGACAAGCTGCCCGGACCGCTGGATGCCGAGCAGAAAGCGGGTCCGTACCGAGAGTGCTCGGTACGGACCCGCGCACACTCTCCCGAGCTGACAATCCGCTGAGTCGGGCGTCGTGCCCGGGAAGTCGCCCAGGGCTTCAGGCGCCGGGTTTTGAGCGGATCTGCCGGGTGTCGAACTTGCCTTCGGTGATGTCCCTGGCCAGCTGGGACAGTTTGAGGTTGTGCGCGCGGGCGTAGGCGCGCAGTGTGCCGAAGGTTTCGTCGACGCTCAGGTGCCAGCGTTCGGCGAGGATGCCTTTGACCTGCTCGATGATGATGCGGGTGGTGAGGGCGTACTGGAGCTGGTCGCGTTCGGCTTCGGCGTGGGACAGGGTGCGTTGCTGGAGGATCGCGATCGTCGCGACGTCGGCCAGGGCCTGGGCGAGGGTGAGATCTTCAGGGCTGAGGGGCCCGGGGGTGGAGTGAAAAAGGGCGAGGGTGCCGATGATCCGGCCGCGCAGCCGCAGCGGCAGGACGTTGGTGGCCACGAATCCTGTTTCCCGGGCACTGCTGGTGAATTGCGGCCAGTTGACGGTGACCTGCGGGTCGGTGAGGTCGATGTCGGTGCGCGCCTGGCCGCTGCGGTAGCACTCGACGCAGGGGCCCTGGTCGTACTGGAGGGCGAACAGCTCCAGCAGCCGGGTGTGTTCGTCGGAGGCTGCGAGGACGTGCAGGACGTCGTCCTTGTCCGCGAGCAGGATGCCGACGGCCGCCACGTCCAGGAGTTCCACGCAGCGCACGGACAGCCGTTGCAGGAAGTCGATGACGTCGAAGTCGGCCACCAGGGAGTCGGCGACTTCGACGAAGACCTCGGTGACTTGCTGTTCACGGGTGGTCATGGCATCAGTCCTTGTCTGCGGCGGGCGGGGGGAAGTCGGTGCCGGGAGCCAGTCGCAGGCGCCTGGCCACGATGTCGTGAGCCGTGTCGGTGAGGGTGCGCCCGCTGCCGTAGGCGTGGGCGCGCAGGCGCAGCAGGGCCTCGGCCAGGGGTACGGCGAGCTGGACGCTGACCATTCCGGTCGCCTGGTGGACGATCGCGTGCAGCAGGGGCGGCCCGTCCGACTCCTCGGGCGGCAGCACCGCGGGAGAGCCGCGGTCCATCAGACGCATCGTCAGCGCGGCCGCCAGGGCCACGGCGTCATTGGTCTGCCCCCGCGTCAGCCCGCCGGGAGAACGCCGTACCAGGGTGAGGACGCCCAGGACGATCGCGCCGATCCGCAGGGGGAAGCAGAACACCGCCCGCGCCGCCTGGTCCTGCGCCTCCATGATCAGTGCGGGCCACCGGTCGTGGCGCACCCGTGCCAGATCCGGTACCCGCACCGTGGTGCCGACGATCAGACAGTCCACCCCCGGGCCCTCGCCGAGGGTCGCCTGCAGATCCTCGAAGCCGCGGGAGGCGCCGTCGGAGGCCCACAGGGTCTCACCGCGGTCCGGTCCGGAAGTGAGAGAGACGGTGACGCCGTCCACGCCCAGTGCGGCGGCACCGGCCGCGGTGAAGTCGGCGCCGCCGGCCGCGTCGCGTTCGTGGAGCAGGCCGAGGAGCCCTGCCATGCGGTCACTGATCACCAGAGGCCGCCAGCGGTCCCAGCACGGGGGGCATCGGCGCGAACTCCTCCGGGCGGAACGGGGGCTTGGCCTGGGCAGCGTCGAGCAAGCTTGCGGTGCCGGTGAGGTCGAACACCCGGCGGACAGCGGGCGTCGGGTGGCGAAGCCGCAGTCGGCGGCCGCTCGCGTTCGCGCTCAGGGCCGCAGCGCGGAAGACGTTCAGGCCGCTGGCGTCACAGAAACTGACGCCGGCCAGTTCGATGTCCACGCCGCCGGTCTCCCGGCTGAAGCAGTCATCGACGGCAGCACCCACGGTGGGAGCGGTGTCCGCGTCGATCTCACCCACCAGGAAGACGGTCGCGCGACCGTAGCGCCGGTAGAGGGTCATCACACGTATGCCAGTCATCACGCCTCGCTTCCCGGACAGCCTGCCCGCCTGCGGACTGGTGCCTTGCGGTATGCACGTGCGGACAGGTGCGCCGTACGTGATGCCGGTACCGGTCTGTGCCCTCAGGTGCAAACGGGCGGAAGGAGGTGCGCCTCCACCGCCAGTGGGCAGTGCCTGCTTTGAATCGGCCACGCCGGGGTCTAGGACGCTCCTTGTAGCTTACGCCTGACAGCCCTTGCTGTGTATGACGCAATCTCTCCGCAACCCGGACCCGCCTGGCCCAGACCGCCGTGGCGGAGCGTCAGTGAGCCATCGACGGCGCTGAGGACGGGAGGGATGAGGGCGCGGGCCCGGCGCGCACTCGGTGCGTGGCTCGGGGGGCAGTCATCCTGCCTGGAGGCGATCAGCGGCGTGCCAGTTGCCGTTCTCCGGCCGTGCCGGACTGGTAGGCCAGCCCGTAGTGCTTGAAGATCGCTTCCTCCTGATCAGCGGGCAGGACGTCGTCCACGCCGATCGAAGGGGCCTGCGTCACCAATGCTTTGGCGTAGCTGATCTTGAGATAGTTCGGTCCGGCGATCGCGTCGCCGAGGGGTACGAAGACCAGACGGTGCCGGGTGGGCAGTCCGGTCCGTACCGTGGCCATGGCCGGCTCATCGGTGGTGGTGTCCACATAGACCGCCTCGAGGACACCGATCTTGCGCGACTCGGTGTCGACGACGTCGCGGTCGCGCCATTCCCGGATGTCGGCTGCGTGAATCATGACTTCTCCCTACCTGGACGACCGGCCCGGCCGCCGCGTGTTGCACTGCTTGCTCTGTGTGTGAAAGTTGCGCAGCGTACGTCGTAGTGCCCTCTGCATCCGGTCCGGGAGCGGCTTGCCCTCCCAGGCGGCGACCATGGCCGCGGCGACCTCGGGAAGTTTGGTGTCGCACTGCCGTGAGACGTTCACGAGAAGACCCCTGGCCGCCCCGCGGGTGCAGGGGGTCAGGACCATGACCATGCCGCGGGCCTGGTCGATGACCGCGCGGCCGGCCAGCGCCCGCCGCAGCTGATCGTTCTGGGCACGCAGGACCTCGACGTCCTCTCCCGTCGCCGGGTTCCCCCACGTGGCCTCCGCCCGCAGGTTCCACCAGTCCTCCTGGAGCACGGTTGTGCGTTGCATGGCGTACCTCTCAACTGGCTGAATGGGTCCGGTCTGGCGGAAGCGGTTCCGCAACCCTCCTGGTTGCCGGGCCACTTCACGGGTCACCTGTGGCGTTCTCGGTCCCGACGGTCCTCGCGTCCCCAACGCGCCTGGTTCTGGCGGCTGTAGCGGCGGTCCCAGCGTTCCTGACGATCCCGCCGCTCCTCGTAGTCCCGGTATGCCGCTGGACCGCTATAGCCACCACGATCGCGGCCGTGGCGGATAGCGGCGAAGACGAGCAACGCGGCGGCCAGCCACCAGAACGGGTGAAGGAAACCGAGGCCGAACAGGGGCACGATCAGGATGAGAAGCAGAACGAACACAGTGGGCCTCCCCGGGAGCTGGACGCAGCATCGATACCGGGGACTGGGGTTTTACTCAACAGCGTAGTCCTGAAGGAAGGTTGTGGATACCGTACGAGGTCAGCGCATCCCACGAGGCACGGATCGCTGCGTGACACCTGTCGGGGAACCGACGCGAGAGCCGGCGTGCGAGATGCCGCCCCAGGCTGATCGTTGAAGTCGGCTGCACGGTGGAAACCCCCTGCCGGGACAACCGCGTGCTGCGACAGCGGATCATGCAGCCGCCTTTCGCCACCGCCCAACAAGCCGGGCAGGTCCAGCGGCGCATCCAACGGTGCAGGTTGCCGGATTCGGATGACTTCACAGCGGGTGGACCGCCGCCACCAGCGCGCCGATGCCGGCATCACCGCCCGCGTCGCTGTCCTTCGGGGAGAGGTGGCGCGACCGGCACTGTGCCAGTCCCCCGGTGCGCTCGGCATGGCGTCGATCGTGTACGGATCAGTCTCACGGCCGAGGCCATCCGCCTCTTCGAGCGCCTGCCTGGGCAACAGCGAACGTCCGCCGGCCGAACCTGAACGTCTCGACAACCGACGCCGCTGACCTCCCTGTTGACGGAGCCTGGGAGTGCTGACCGCTCGTCACCTGTGGTGCCCGCGTTGGCCGTTTCGCGACCGATGGCGGGTGCTCTGATCCACGGCATCAGCCCTGGCGGTGCAGCATCTGGACTCGCTGGCATCGCTGAAACATGCCGACTACGAAGCGGTGCCCGGCCGGGCACTGTGGGGCGTCCTGCGAGGAGGCCGGTTCTCGGGTGGGTCAGGGCTGTGTCGGATGTTTGTAGTGGTTGCTGAGCTGGTCGTGGTAGGTCGGGTCGCCGATGTGCTTCTCCTTGTCGAAGCCAGGAGCGCTCTTGATCTGCTCCTTGGTGCGGTCGACGAAGACCTTTTTCTCCTGCGGGTCGACACGGACGACGATTCCGGCGGGTACGAGGACCTCCTTGCCGAAGATCCACGTTCCGGTGTCGACGACGAGGTATGCGGCCCCGACGTCCTCGGAATGCTTGTCGACCTTTCCGATACTTCCGTCGGTGGCCTCGACCTTGAATCCGGTCAGATCGATTCCCGGCTGGTACGCGGCGTTCTGCCGGTATCCCCACATGTTCTCTTCCACGGTCATTCCCTTCCGGCGAGGCTCATGCTGTCCCTGGTGTCGTGGATCGCGGTCTCGATCTTCAGGTCGAACGTGAGGTCGGTGAAGTCGGCCGGCCCGATGCCGTCACTGCATGAGAAGCGGTAGATGTCGTCGTCTGCGGCCTGTACGACCAGGCCGGCATTCTCGGTCCAGGTAAGCGTGGCGCCGGTCGTGCTGCGCCAGCAGTTCCACACCCGCAGCGCGGCCGACGAGTTGGGGAACTGCAGGAATCGGATCTCCACGATGGCCGGGGCCGCGTCGGCCCACAGACATGCAGTCGGGGTGCTGAGGCCGTTGATCTCCAGTTCCCCTTCCGACATCGCAAGGCAGACTCCCTGCACCGGACTGTCGGTGAAGGACGTGAAGGACAGCGCCGCCCGCGTGGACGGCCACTCGACCGGAACGTCGTAGGCGAGATGGACCGTCCTCCCGCCGATCTCCAGTGGCTGGCCCTTCGACTCCTCGAACGCGCTCTGGAACGTCTTGGTGCGTAGGTATCCACGCGTCATCTTTTGCCTCCTTGACCTCACAGCTCGGTTATGGCCGGTAGCGCGGCTTCTTCGGCACGGCGGGGCTGTCGGCCTCGCTTCGCCGGCTCCGATTCAACGATGACTCCTGCCGGCGCTTCGTCCGCCGAACCGTCCGCGCATCAGGAAACTGATCACCCAGAGGATCAACAGGGCCACGGCGACGTACCAGAGGACGTGCAGGGTGAAGCCGAACCCGAAAACGACCAGGACCAGCACGGCACTATCCACAAGAGCACGGCAGAACCTCCGGTTCGCATTGGTCTCTGCGATCCGCGGGGTCCCGGCGAACTGAGAGCGGTGGGCCGGTCCAGAGAGTCCGGAACCGTTGCCATACACCGTGCCCGTCAGTCAACGCCCGTTGTCCCTCCCTGTCAACGCGTCGGCGAATCAGGCGGGTTGTGGCCCAGAAGCGATGTCGGGTGCTGCGCACGAGGCGCCCACGGCTCGATGCCTCGTCAAACACCGTGTTCGTTCTCGACTATGACCGACTTGCTCCGGACCGGGGTGTTCGACTCCGGGCACCATCGGGTTCTCGTAGTCGAATTCCACCTTTGCCGAATGAGTCGCTCGTGATGGGAGGGGTGTCATTGTCGGCGATGATCAGTGGAGGCGGTCACCGTGGACGTCGGCATGTGTCCTGAACCGGTCGTAGATCTGCCCGCTGCCTGTCTGAGGCGTTGTTGCCGACGCGGTGAATCGGGCGCCGTGGGCGTGGTGGGAGAAATATGGTTCGACGCCGAGGGTGTCTGCGAGGTGTGGTCATGCGGCAACTGACGAAAGCGGCCGTCTCCACCGCTCCCTGTTCGGTGATGGGCCTCAAGGCTCACTGTCATGACAAGGCTTGGCACCTCCGATCAGAACTAGCTCGTGCTACATGCATGGCTACGCGCATGGGCGGGGGATGTTGCCGAAGACCGCAGCTCCATCAAAGATTCGGCAGACAGGAGCACTTTCTGCTGAGCTGACCAACTGCCGGACAGCCCGCTTCATGAAAGCGCGAGGTTAGGTGCTCGTCGAGGGCCTCGGCGGGTGTTAGATCGCCTGCGCCCGCGCGGAACACCGCCGTCGCCTTCGCCGACGGCATCAGCGGCATCCCGCACCCCCGGCACAACCGCGGCCCGGAAGCGTCATCCGTGATCACGATAAGCTTCAGCCGGGGCGCCCGGCCCCTGCCCATGCAGTGTTTCACCTTGCGCTGAATATCGCCCACGAATACGGACACGTCAAGGATCACATGGGCCGCGAATTCGGCGCCGATGCTGCCGCGAAGGCCATGTCACTTGCAGATTTTGCCACCTATCTTCTGCAGGTCGAATTCGACGCCCAAGAGCACACCGCCTTGGTCCTCAGCGAGATCGCGAAGACCTCTCCGGATTTTGAGGTGTGCCGCGATGATCTAATCTCTACCTACGCGGAATACGGCGATGATCTAATCTCTACCTACGCGGAATACGGCGATGATCTAATCTCTACCTACGCGGAATACGGCCTGGCCACTCCGGCACAAAGGGCCAGCGAGGTGGCCCAGGGCATCCCCCCCCCGACGCCCAGGAAACGAGGTACAAAGAGAACCGTAAACTCGGGGATCCCTCCGACGCCGAGGTCGCACGGGCCAAGTCATCTGCCAAGTCGCCGAGTTCGACGAAATGAGGAGGCGATGGAACGCATACGTGCCTCACTAATACCGACACCAAATACTCCACGAAATGCCATTATGTTGATCTTTTAGACATCGGCAGTTCCCTTACCCCGAAGCGAATATGGCACTCCGTTCGTCTCACCCCGAGGGGGGATATGCCTCTCCATGGATTGCTTCTCAGTGCGGATGGCGAAATTCAGCACTGCACACGCGACTCCCGTGATGATGGATCAGCCTACTGGCGGGTCGAAAGGCCTCCTCTCGCTCCGTTCGCTCCAGGGCTGACCTTCACGGCAGTCTCCTGCACTCCAGAATATAATCCGGGCGTAAACGATCAGTTTCAACGCTTACGCATTGCTGCCATCACATCAACGGGGCGAATTCTCTACACGCACACACCGTCGCGCGCGCCGAACGGATCCATTGGATACTTGCCCCCAGAAGACGTGGGCGCGCTGGTCTCACGCGAGATTCCCGGAGGCGGTAAGGGATCCAGTAAGATCGCTGGGGCCGCATTTTCTCGGGTGGCTCTTGCGATGGTGCCGATGTCTCGCTTCGGAAGACGCGACCTAGTTCACCTATTTGCGATAACCGGTGATGGGAGCTCGTTCGCACGAGCAGCGACGGTGAAGGACGATGGACCCCATCCCGTGACGTGGAGGTCGGCGAACGAGCGGGAGAGCGCGGAGAGTTCACCGCCGTTTCGGCGTACGCCCTGAAGAATGATCCTGATTCGTTCTACGGCGGTGTGCAACTGTGCGCTACAACCGTCGACGGGCAACTCTGACCATACGAACATTTACGAGTGGGGTGGACCCCGATGCCGGGTACTGGAGCGGTTTCGGGGATGTCGTGCATGTGGTCACCGGCAAGCCCAGATCCCTCGGCGATGTTGTCGACGTGAGCTGCTCCGATGTGGGCACAGCGCTGCATGTCGCCGTTGCAACAGGGGACGGACGCGTCTGGCAGGCCCGGCGCTTCCACGCGGATGGCACTTGGTCCCGTTTCATAGACATCGAGTTCATAGAAGGCGAGGGGGTGCGGGTCGGACGTGACATTGGAACCATCCGGCGCATGGCTGTGGCCCCAGCGGGTCAAGGACAGTCACACGCCTGCGCGATCACCAGCAATGGGCGTGCGAACGGCTATCTGGAGACGTTGTTCCTGCCAGGACGGCACTTCAGCGGACCGGACGACTTCAACACCCAGCTGCAGACATGGCTGAAGGTCGCCAACCGGCGTGTCCACCGCACTCTCGGGGCCCGTCCGGCCGACCGGTGGGAAGCGGACCGGGCCCAGATGCTCACCCTGCCCGCGGTCGACCCGCCGACCTGGTGGCGGTTTTCGACCCGGCTGGGCCGGGACCACTATGTCCGCGTCGACACCTGCGACTACTCCGTCGACCCTGCCGCGATCGGCCACCAGGTCACCGTGCTGACCGACAACGAGCAGGTCATCGTGCTCACCTCCGGCGGCGAGATCGTCGCCCAGCATGCCCGCTGCTGGGCCCGCCACCAGACCCTGACCGATCCCGAGCACGCCGAGGCCGGGCAGGCGATGCGCCAGGAAGCACCGCGAACGGCGCCAGCTCGACCTCCTCGGGGTGATGCAGCACATCGGCGCCGTACCGGCGCCGTGAACCTCGTAGCGTCGGGTGAGCCTTCTCTCGTGCGGGATTGCCGCTGCCGGGAGGGGCCCGTACGGCGCGGTGGCAGAGGACGAAGGCCCGCACCGGAGCGCGGGCGCCGGCGCGGGTTCACCGCAAGAGGTCGGTCTCTTCTTCTTGATCCGGCGTTTTCGCGCAGACAGCGCCCGCTGCGGTGAGAGCAGTACGCCTTGTCACTGCGGGCCGGGT
This sequence comes from Streptomyces sp. NPDC058678, assembly GCF_042714835.1. Taxonomy (NCBI): domain Bacteria; kingdom Bacillati; phylum Actinomycetota; class Actinomycetes; order Kitasatosporales; family Streptomycetaceae; genus Streptomyces; species Streptomyces sp. NPDC058678. Next base: position 36,857 of record NZ_JBHXSG010000067.1, read on the forward strand.
GTGGGAGTGCTCGCCCTGTGGGCGAATACTGCAACCCTCGAATACCGACACTCCACCAGTGGCATGTCGACACGGTTGACACGGAGATCGTGGCGGTCGCGGGCTCCCTGGCCCGCCCCGCCTACCTCGTCGTCCGGCTTCCGGAGGGCACCCTCGCCCAGACCGCGCAGCTGGACAGCAGGCAGCGCGCCGCCGTCGGCCGGGCGATCGCCGCCGGCGTCCGGGAGGCGCTGCCCGGCGGGGGCCACCGGGTGGTCACGCCGCTGCTCGCTGAGGTCGAGGTGGGCACCACCCGGCACCGCACCGTGCGGTTCGTTCGTCTCCGCGAGGACCTGGGTCCGGTCGAGCCGGGGCTGTCCGGGTGAACAGGGCGATGTCGCCGGCGCCCTGGCCGGAGCCCGGACGCTACAAGGAGGGGGAACCGGCGCGGGAAGGAACGGGCGGAGGGCCGATGGCGACATGGCAGGCCAAGCCGGGCGCCTGGCGCCAGGCCGTGGACACGGCCGACCGTGTCCACGATGGGACACTTTCCCTGCTCCACCACGCGTCAATCTGGTTCCGTGTCCGTCGAAGATCCCCAGGGCTCCAAGACGCGCAGGATGGGTGACAGGAGTTTCAGCGACCAGGCAGTCCGCTGGGTGTCCGCGCCTTCGGGCGGGTCGTTGAGGGCGGTGGTGACGCGGCGCAGCAGTCGGAAGCCGTCGGTCAGCAGCCGAGGGCTGGGGCGCAGGGCGAGGACGGAGCCCGCTTGCCGGGCCAGGCCCGGCCACTGGATCTGGTGGCTGAGGAGCGCTGCGAGTCTGATCGTGGCCGTGAGGGGGGCGCGGTTCGTCGGGAGATACTGCCGCAGTAGTTCGACGAGGGGCCGGGCGATCGCGCTTTCCGCCGCGGCGATGCCGAACTGGATGGTGAAAGCCCGGGTGAGGTCGTCGACAGCCTCTTCGTACCGCTGGGCGTACACGCGGACCATGCCTCGGCCCACCAGGCACCACGGCCATTGCGGGAGCTCGGACAGCGCCTGATCGAAGTCCTGCTCCGCTTCGGCGAGTCGCCCCGCCTCCCACCGCAGCCATCCGCGCATCGCGAAGGCGAGCTCGTACGCGTCGTCGAGGGAGATCGCGTGGTCGAGGTCGGACAGGGCTTCGGTGTCGCGGCCCAGGCCGTGCAGTGCCCAGGCTCGGAGCGTGTACGGCCAGGCCCCGCCGTGTAGGCCGTCCTCGTCCGGGGCGGCCAGGGCGCGGTCGACCTCTTGAAAAGCCTCCGCGTGCCGTCCGAGGTCGAGGAGCAGGCCGGCGAGTTGGGCGCGGTACCACCCCGACCCGGAGTCCAGGTCGGCCGCCCGCGCCATGTCGCGGACCGCTTCGTCCCACCGCTCCAGGCGACTCAGGCATCGCGACCGCTCCGTGTAGGCCCAGGTGTATGCCGGATCGATGCCGAGCGCGCGGTCCAGATCCGCCAGTGCCTCGTGATACCGCCCCTCGGCGCGGTAGAGCTCGGCGCGGCTGGCGAGGGCCCAGTCCTGCTCGGGGTCGAGTTCCACGGCCCGGTTGAAGTCGGCGAGCGCTTCGGCGCGGCGCCCGGCCGTCAGGTTGACGTGCCCCCGATAGACGTGGTTCCAGGCTCCGTCGGGGTGAGTGCGAATCACCTCGTTCATGTCGGCGAGGGCGTCGTCGGCGTTCCCCATCTGCTGGTGGGTGTGGGCACGCTCCACCAGGGCGTCGTCGTGCTGCGGCTCCAGGACCAACGCCGCAGTCAAGTCGGCGAGGGCCGACCCGTACCGCTCGGCGCGCCGGTGGAGACGCCCTCGGACGATTCGGGCGCGCAGTTGTCCTGCGGTGTTCATACCGGAGTGAGCGAGCAACGCGTCAAGGACGGCCATGACCGCCGAGGCGTCGTCCCGGGACGCGGCGGTCAGCCGGTCCCCCCATTCCGCCAGGCCCTCGTCCGCGCTGTCCGTCCCTGCCTGGGCGAGCAGCTGCGCCCAGCGACGGGCCGTGCCGCTCCCGTGCTCGCAGGCACGGACGGCCTCCGTGAGCGCTTCCGGCAGAAGGCGGCGCGGATCGGCACACAGGCGGTGGTAGGTCTCGTTCGACCGGTGCTCGCGCCAGACCGCGTCGCCCCAGCGCTCCGCGGCCGCCACCACCTCCTCCCGTTCTGCCCGCCAGGTGCGGAAGGTCTCCGCGAGCAGGTCGTGCGCGGCATGCCATCGGGCGGGGGACTGGGTGCGCTGCAGCCGCAGCATGGGAGCGCGTACGACGTCGTGGTAGCGGCACCGCCCGGCCTGGTCGGTGACGAAGGCGAGTCGGCGCACCCAGGAGTACTGCTCGGCGGCCTCCGGCGGTGCAACGGCACGGTAGATGTCCTCGTCGAACTGCAGGGGCAGGGACAGGGCAAGAGCGGCGGCCCGCCGCGAGGGGTCCATCTCCCATTTCAAGAACCGCTCCACCGCCGTCCCCGACGGGTCGTCCACGGTCTGGGCCGAGTTGGGCCGTGCCTGCGCCAGGGTGTGCACCAGTACGGGGAGTCGGCCCGACAGGCGCAGCACGACCTCGACGACCCGTTCGTCGGTGACGCCCCGCAGCGCCAGCAGGGCCCGCGCTTCTTCCTCGGTGAACACCTCCAGCGGCACCTCCGTGACCAGATCGAGCCAGTCGCCCCAGCTCCGGGCATTCAGACGGCCCTGTCCGGACAGCACGATCTGCACGTTGGCCGGCAGCGCGCCGTGCACCTCGCCGAACGCGATGTCGCGCAGCCACTCGTCCAGCACGGGCCCCGTCCGCTCGTACACGTCGAAGAACAGCACCACCCACGGCCGCCGCCGCGCCACCTCGGCCAGGTCCTGAAGGAACACCGGGGTCAAGCCGCGCACCGGGGCCATGACGAGCCGTACGTCGTCGTGGGATCGCAACCGTGCACCGAGCGCGGCCCGCAGCCGGTCCGCGCCCTGGGCCACCTGCTGCGGATCGACGGTGCCGGCGAGCGCCCCCACGACCGGCACCATCCCGAGGCCGACCAGGCCCACCTGCGCGGCGACCGACCCCGAGAGTGAGGCCGCAGGCGGCTGCGCAGCGCTGCCGTCCTCCGTGGCCGCATGCGTGGTGTCCCGCGCCGACTGCGCCTCGTGAGTACGTTGGCGGAACGTCGCCAGCAGCTTGTCGAACCGGCGAAGCTCCAGGCCCTGACGGCCCAGCCGCTCACCGACCTCCTCCATCGCCTCCACAGCGCTGTGCACACTGTCGTCGAGGTACACCGTGGCCGCGCCCTGTTCGAGGGCGACCGCCTCCCACTGCCGCACCAGCGAGGTCTTGCCCACACCGGCGTTGCCGCGCACGTGGAAAAGAAACTGGTAGTCGTCGCCTTCCACACCCTGGGCGAGGTTCTCCCGGAAGGCGTTCATCTCCCCACGTCGGCCCACGAAGCCGCTCCGGCGGCGACGCCGGATCAGCTCCTGCCGTGAAGGTCGCTGTTCTGCCATCCCGCACCCCCGGCCGCCAGTATGGCAAGGGTGCCCACGGCCCGGCTCGGATCGCGACCTCCTCCTTCCGCCGAGCGGGCACCCCAACTCGACGCAGTGGCCCGTGAGTCGGCGGGGTAGGGCCAACGGCGGCGTCGCGTTCAACTGCGCGCTCTACCGGCTGCCCACGCGGTGTCCGCCAGTACGCTCACTGCGTAGTCGGGACGACAGACGTCGCTCCGTGAGTTGTGCGGGGCTTCACGCCGGCCGTCGGCGGGGCGAAAGGAGTGGGGAAGGTGAAGCGGGAGCGGGCCACCGCGTTGGTGGAGGGCATGCTGCGGCGACTGGATGAGGGGACCGACTGGCCGCTGGCCCTGGTTGACGAAATCTACCTCTTCGGCTCCTACGCCCGTGGCGCCCTCCAGCCGCACGACGTGGACGTCGCGGTCGAAGTCCGCCGCGATGAACGCATGAGCCAGCACGTCGTCGCGTGCCTCTTCTCCGGCCGCAACCCCTACAGCGACTCCGCGGGCAGCTCGTCGGACGCAGCCGCGGCATCCAGCTCCAGTTCGACACGGCCCAGCGCCAGCAGCTCGAGAGTGAGGGCGTGTCCATGCTGCGGTTGTGGCGCCGCGGCGACACCCTTCAGCACCCCCTGCTGACCCTGCACGGCATCGAGCCGGATCCCGAAGCCGGGCGTGCACCACGCGACGACATGATCGAAGAGTTCGAGGGCCTGGACCGTGCGATCCCCCGCCCGGTCCGCCACGACCTGATCACCTGGCGCGACACTGGCCAGATCACCATCTCCCGCATCACCCTGCCCGACCTGCCCGACCTGCCCGACCAGCCCGACCAGCCCGACCAGCCCGCCGAACCCGCCGACCGTGACATCGCCATCGACCTACGCACCCGCTGGGTGGACCACAGCCCACTGCGCCGCGCTGCTCTCGCAGCCCTGCACCACCTCCAGGAGCAAGGGGTCGACTTCAGCGACGTGGAGCTGTCCGGCTACCGCCTTCCCACCCCCAGCCGTATGGCCGGCCGCCTCGAAGAGGCCCGCTGGTGGGTGAACTGGAAGTGGCAGCACTACCGGTCCATCCCGTACTGCCTGGCCAACGGTGAGGGATGGCTCGAAATCCCGACTTCCACCCGCCCCCTCCATGCCCTGCTCCTCACCCCCGGCCCGACACCTGCAAGCATCTGAAGTGGTGAGGCCAATGAGGACGTCCGGCCAGCCGAGTGAGTCCGTCCCTTCCTGCGGCGATGCAGTGGAGCGACGGGGACCGGCATCGCCGACGCCTTCGAAAACGAGAATTCACGGACTGGCCCGTGCACAGGACCTCGAAGGATTTGCGCACATGGCGAAGCACCCATGGAAGACCAAGCCCCGTTGAGGCCCGTTCAGACGGCCGGAAAGCTCCCTGCTGGAGCGGCTCAGTTCACCCAGAAGAGGCGCGGTGCTCTTGACCGGCGGCACTCTCTGCACCGTCCGGCTGCCACTTCCACGAGGAGAGCCGCTGCTGTCCGAGCTGATGCGGCCCAGGTGCCGTAGCGCGCTGCGAGGACTCAGAAGCCGTACCGTCCGCTCTTCCTCGCCAGGGCCCACACGTAGTACCACTTGTCCTGGCGAAGAGAGTGCCGGCCGTTGTCGGCCGCCGCCTGAATGATGCCCCAGACGCCACCGGCCCCCGCGGCCCCCAGAACCGTCAACGCCGACTGAAAGGCTGGACCGTACACGGCGACCAGCACGGCACCTACCGTGCCGACCCCCGCCCCAGTCACCGCTACGGCCCGCTTCCTGCGCGCCGCGCTCAGCTGCGCCTGGATCCCCCGGATCTCGTCCTCGATTCGAAGCCCGATCCTGATCAGCTCCCGCTCGGACTCCACGGCGTTGAGCGCGTCATCCAGCTCCAGGAACGTCTGGCGCAGGAAACCCCGGAAGCCAGCGTACGAGGCGAATTCGTGGACCGTCAGCTTGCTGAAGTCCAGAAGGTCCACACCATCGACGAACGGCAGGTCGAACTGCAGTACCGGTCGCACGATCTGGCTTTTCACCGGCCCGGTGTCGTATTCCTCGACGACCCTCCCGCTGCTGACGAGGAAGTCGAGCGCGCTGGGAACGTTTCGCGCCTCGCGCGTGCTCCCGCCGCCGTAGTCGCTCACATCCCAACTTTCTCGTCCCCACGAATAGGTCGGCAGATACCAGGCAAGACCCGCCCTGAGCAGCGGTTCGACATCGAGGATCCAGCGTCCCAGGCCGTCCAGGTCGGGGCAGTGCATGGCGACGTGTTCCGAGATTTCGGTGACCGCGCCTACCTGTATTTGTGATTCGCCACCGGGCCCGCTCGAGGGTTCAAGGACAGATCTCCTCCTGGTCATCGCCGCGACGGTGTGCTGCGGAAAGCTCCGGTCGTGCGCCAGCAGGAGGGAGTCGGCAACCAGAACGCCGCGCTTGGTGAGACGTCCCAGATCGCCGGCGTCAGCTCCCAAGCCGACGTGGAAAGCCGACGCTGAGAACCTCTTCTCGTCCACCAGCTCTCGCTTGCGGCTGTTGTAGAGGAACGCGCCGTAGGCCTGGCCCACCGACCGGGACGACCTGCGGTCCTCCGCCGTCAACTCGCTGAAGAAAGCGGTCATATGTTTCGCGACCGTCGGATTCTGAATGGTCTTCTTACGCCCAAGCACGCCGAAAAGCTACTGGCTGCCCGACGCCGAGGGGCACCACTGGGTCAGATGTGACACATGCGATACCCCATGACACCCACCAGCAGGGCGGGAGTGCGGCAGGAGGACGTCCAGGCCGACGAACGCCGGCCAGGACTTCGCACTGTGCCTACCTGAGGGGTCCTGTGCTGTGTTGCTCGCTCACCTGGACGTGACGCTCGCCCCGGCAACTGTCGATGGAGGGCCTCTGGTTGAGTTCAGCTTCGTCTGGGAGGAACGAGGGCGGCCAGATCTGCTCTGCTGGCGACGCGCTTGGGTACGGACATGGGCGGCACCGTAGTTGGCACGACAGCTACCGCGGCGCGATAGCAGACCTCCTCTTGTCGGGTGGCTGCGGCTGATGTGCCACTGTCGGTCGTCCGACGCCCTCAGCCGCCTCACCACCGCCATCCTCCGAGCTGCACGACGAATGGATCGCTTTCCCCCGCCGCCACCTCCCCGAAGGCAGCATGGACAAGATCTATCCGGATGGAGATCAACCTGGCACGGTTACACCACCACAGGGCAGATGACCATGTGCCAATCCAAACTGCGCCTGGCCAAGCTGGAGTTCAGCGGGCGAGGGTGACGGTGATGGCTGGTCTCTGGGCATGTGACGAGACGTTCGGCGAGGGTTGTCTGCTCATTGGGGGAGTCCTGACCGGACTTGGACCGGTTGGACGCAGGGGGAGCGTTGGGGGCGTCGGAAAGGTGCCGGAAGCGAGCGCTATGGTGCGTGGCCGTGGACGCTACTGATCTTGACTACCGGGCCCGGACGCGGTCCGGCTGCATCCCGCCGGAGCTGGTTTCGCGGCTGCTCGAACGCGGTCACGTCGACGTGGTGGAGCTGCACGCCGGGCGCGGGGAGTGGTTCTGCGCGCTGGCGTGGGCGCGGTTGCTGGGTGAGCAGGGCCGGCAGGCCGACGCGTTGGAGGTGCTCGCCCCGTACCTGGCGACCGGCTGGTGGACGGCCGTCACAGCCGCGGCCGAGCTGCTGGAGAGCTGGGGCCGCGTCGACGAGGCGATCGAGATTACCCGGGTCCGCATGGAGGCCGGACACCCGATGGCGCTGGAGTCCTACGCGCGCCTGCTCGCCCGGCACGGCCGTGCCGAGGAGGCGTTCACCCTGCTGCGCCCGCACATCGGCGAGCTGTCCCTCGTGGTGGTACTGGTCGACGTCGCGGCCGCCGCCGGCCGCGACGAGGAAGCCGCCGCGCTGGTCGCCGCCCGGACCGAACACCGGTGTTCCGACTTCCCGTGGTGCTGCCGAGGCCTCGATCGCGACACGGCGATCGGGCTCCTCGCCAGGATCCGCGAGCGCCAGGGCCGCGCCGACGAGGCGATCGCCCTGCTGCGCACCGGCAACACCATGCTGCTCAACAACCGTGAGCAACTGGCCGGGCTGCTGGCACGGCGCGGCCGACTCGACGAGCTTCGGACAGTTGCGGCGACTGATGACTCGAGGTACGCCGTACAGGCGCTCGCGAGATTGATGGAGGAGCGCGGCGACGTGGAAGGGGCGATCGCGGCATACCGGCAGACCAAAGGACCCGTGGCCCGCGACCCCAACTCGGCTTTCGAGCTCGCGCAGCTCCTGGTCCGGCACAGCCGGGGGAGCGAAGCGATCGACGTGATGCGTGTCCAGGCCGACGCCCGCAACGGAGACGACTGGATCCTCCATACTCTGTCCGGCCTGTGCCTCGACCAGGGCCGCCCCGGGGACGGCCTGGCACACCTCGACGCCCTCGACGCCGCCCGCGGGGGCGAGGAGGACTGGGACCTGTACTGGATACGGCTGCCGCTGATCGCCGCCCGCGACGGCGTCGACGAAGCGATCGGACAGGCCCGCTCCCACCCCGAGGGCGCCACCTCGTACGCGGCGCCGCACATCGCCGAGCTACTCGCTGGCGCCGGACGCACCGAGGAGGCCGTCGCCGTCCTCGAACAGCACGCCCCCGCGAACAGCCATGACCTGGCCGGCTACCTCATCGACCTCGGCCGCGTGGAGGACGCCCTGGCCGCCCTCCACCGGTGCACCCCCCGCCCGCCCGAGCTGCCGGACGGCCCATGGCACGACGATCCCCCGTTCTGAGGCCCTGCCCGGTCTGGGCCCGCAGCAGAGCGTCCCGTCACCTGGAGCGGCGTGCCGGTTGCCCGTTTTTGACCTGAGTTGTCGTTTCGTAGCCGGTGTGGCTCTCGTCCTGAACCGTGGGCGCGGCCAGGGCGCAGCGACTGGTGGGATCGGGCATAGCGGCAGTGAGTTGGAGGAGTTGGAGACTGAGCTCCTCGAACAGCAGATCCGAATCCGCTGGGCTGGTGGCGGGAGTAGTTCGTTGTGCCTCAGGAATCGCGTACGAAAGCTTCCTTGGTCGGAGAAACGGGCCCTTCGCCGTCGGTAGGTCGCCTGGGGGGTCTGCAGGGGGCGGAGGTAGCGACTGAAGGCTCAGCTACTCGGCGACTGCTCGGTCGCTACTTGCGGATAGTTCAAACCCGCAGGTCAACGCGCTATTGGGTCATGTGCAGCGACTGAAGCGACTCAAGTCCGGGGTATATGAGGACATTCATGTGTGCGCGTGTGCGTTATTTATAGCAAGCTTCAGTCGCTTCAGTGGGACTGCTGCATGATCGGGTGACAGCGGGGTTTATGCAGCCAGAGCTGCGGGTGGGGTCATGATGGTCTCGTACTCGACGGGGGGCAATCGGCCCAGGCGTCGTTGCTGTCGGCGCCGGTGGTAGGTCCGCTCGATCCAGGTGACGATCGCGATCCGCAACTCCTGGCGGGTGGCCCAGACGCGGCGGTCGAGGACGTTCTTCTGCAGCAGTGCGAAGAAGCTTTCCATTGCGGCGTTGTCGCCGGCGGCCCCGACCCGGCCCATTGGGCCGGCCAGGCCGTGCCGGGTGAGGACGGCGGCGACCTTGCGGGACCGGAATTGCGATTCGCGGTCGGAGTGCAGGATGCATCCCGCAGCGGGGCCGCGGCGGGCGACGGCGGACTCCAGCGCGGCCACCGCGAGGCGGGACTTCATCCGGGCGTCGATGGAATAGCCCACGATGCGGCCGGAGTACACGTCCTTGACCGCGCACAGATACAGCTTGCCTTCGCCGGTCGCGTGCTCGGTGATGTCCGTGAGCCACAACCGGTTCGGCCCGTCCGCGGTGAAGTTCCGCTGCACCAGGTCATCGTGGACCGGTGGCCCGGCTTTGGCGTTCTTCCCGCGGCCCCGGCGTTTGCCGAAGGCACTCCACCAGCCGTTGTCCCGGCAGATCCGC
>NZ_JBHXSG010000068.1:0-46042 GCF_042714835.1 Streptomyces sp. NPDC058678
GTGCGGTGAAGATTCGACACCTCCACCACACACGGAGGCCTTCGCCATGTTCAAGCCCGGTCAGCGTTAACAACGCTCGTGATCAATACAGCTAGCTCCCCGGTGCCCCGCTTCTCCAGGGTGTCGATGTCCACTCGGTACGGGATCTCCTTCACCAGGGCGCGCACGGTGCGGGTGGTGTGCTTCAACAGCACCCGGTCGCCCGGCCGCAGCGGGCGCTCGTGTAGGTGGCAGACGGTGGCCCTGACGTCCTTTGTGAGGGTCGGCAGGGGCCCGGCGGCGAGCAGGGCGCCGCGGGAGATGTCGATGTCGTCGGTGAGGCGTACAGTGATCGACTGTGGGGCCCAGGCGATGTCCGTCTGCTCGCCGAGGACGTCGATCCCGGCCACCGTGGAGGTCAGTTCGGAGGGCAGTACGGTGACGGTGTCGCCTGTACGCAGCACTCCAGAGGCGAGCTGTCCAGCGTAGCCGCGGTACTCCCCGGACTGGAGCCGAATGACGCACTGCACCGGGAAGCGCGCCGGTTCGGCGGACGGGTCGGAGCCGACCGGCACGGTCTCCAAGTGCTGCAGCAGGGTGGGCCCCCCATACCAGTCCATGTTGGCCGAGGGCTCCACCACGTTGTCCCCAGCCAGCGCCGAGATGGGGATGGCGGTGACGTTCGGCACACCCAGGGTGGCCGAGTACGCGCTGAACTCCTCGGCTATCGCGGCGAAGACCGGTTCGGCGTAGTCCACCAGGTCCATCTTATTGCCCGCCAGTACCACATGCGGCACCCGCAGCAGGGCGGCGACGGCGGCGTGGCGGCGGGTCTGCTCGACTACGCCATTGCGGGCGTCGACCAGCACCACGGCCAGTTCGGCGGTGGAGGCGCCGGTGACCATGTTGCGGGTGTACTGCACGTGGCCGGGGGTGTCGGCGAGGATGAACCGCCTCCCGGGGGTGGCGAAGTAGCGGAAGGCGACGTCGATAGTGATGCCCTGCTCGCGTTCGGCGCGCAGGCCGTCGGTGAGGAGGGCCAAGTCGAGGGTGTCCTGACCGCGGCGGAGTGAGGCGTGCTCGACGGCCTCCAGCTGGTCGGCGAGCACCGACTTGGTGTCGTGCAGCAGCCGCCCGACCAGGGTGGACTTGCCGTCGTCTACGCTGCCGGCGGTGGCGAAGCGCAGCAGCGAGGTGGCGGCCGCGGCGTCCCGGCCCGCAGGTGTGGCGACGTGGTGTAGATCGGTCGACATACTTAGAAGTACCCCTCGCGCTTGCGGTCTTCCATGGCGGCCTCGGAGAGCTTGTCGTCGGCCCGGGTGGCGCCGCGCTCGGTGAGACGGCTGGCGGCGACCTCGGCGATGACGGCGGCCACGGTTGCAGCGTCGGACTGCACGGCGCCGGTGCAGGACATGTCTCCCACCGTGCGGTACCGGACGAGTCGGCGCTCCACGGTCTCGCCGTCCTCGGGCCCGCCCCAGTCGCCAGCGGTCAGCCACATGCCGTTGCGCTGGAAGACCTCGCGCTCATGGGCGAAGTAGATCTCCGGCAGCTCGATGCCCTCGCGCTCGATGTACTGCCAGACCTCCAGCTCGGTCCAGTTGGACAGCGGGAACACCCGGACGTGCTCGCCGGGGGCGTGCTGACCGTTGTACAGCTGCCAGAGCTCGGGGCGCTGGCAGCGCGGGTCCCACTGGGAGAACTCGTCGCGCAGCGAGAAGACCCGCTCCTTGGCTCGAGCCTTCTCCTCGTCGCGTCGGCCGCCGCCGAAGACGGCGTCGAAGGCGCTGTTCCGGATGGCATCGGTCAGCGGCACGGTCTGCAGCGGGTTGCGGGTGCCGTCGGGGCGCTCGCGCAGCTTGCCGGCGTTGATGTACTCCTGCACCGAGGCGACGTGGAGTTGCAGCCCGCACGTCGCCGCAATTTGGTCGCGGTAGGCGATGACCTCGGGGAAGTTGTGCCCGGTGTCCACGTGAAGCAGGCCGAAGGGCACCGGCGCGGGCCAGAAGGCCTTTAGGGCCAGGTGCAACATGACGATGGAGTCCTTGCCGCCAGAGAACAGCAGCACCTGCCGCTCGAACTCGCCCGCCACCTCGCGGAAAATGTGCACCGACTCCGCCTCGAGGGCGTCTAGGTGGGAGAGAGTGTAGAGGTTCTTGGTGCGGTCGATGAGCGTCTTGTCCGCTGCCGTCATGCCAGTCCCCATTGCGTGGTCTCGACCCGGTGCGCCTCGGTGCGCGGCCGCTTGCCGAGCCCTCGACGGTGGTGGTCACGTCGGTCGCTCCAGGGTGGTGACTCGGAAGAGGGTCGGTCAGGTGTGTAGTCCGCAACCGATCTTGCCGGTGCCCACCGAGCGGCCAACCCGGCGTCCTCGCCCTCGGCGACCCGGCAGGTGCAGGGGGCCAGTCGATCGAGGTGTAGCCGTTTCACAGCAGCGGGTTCAGCAGCACCCTGTGCTGGGCGTCGTATGCGTCGACGTCGTTCTGCCTCCAGCGGGCGATCGGCGTGATCTTCGCCTTGCGGCGCTTGGCGTCTCAGCCGACGACCGGGGGGTTCGCCCGGGTGGGGGACTCGTCGTGGCACAGTCTGATGCCCCAGGCGTCGTACGCCATTAGCCCGCGCTGCAGCGGTTCGACCTTCAGAAGCGAGCAGAACAGGTCCGGGTCGCGGTCGTGGAGACTGTGCCCGTGCTCTGCGTTCTGCTCGGCTCACAGCACTTCCGGAGAATTCCTTGCCCGGCCGGTATCCTGGCGGTGTGGACGACAGGCACGGCACGCTGCTGCCACTAACTCCTGGCCGATGGCAAGATCTTGAGGAACTTTTCGGACCACGTGGGGCCTGCGGCGGCTGCTGGTGCATGTGGTGGCGCCTTTCCCGGTCGGTGTACAACGCCGCGAAAGGCGACGCGAACCGTGCTGCGCTGCGTGCGATCGTCGATGGTGGCGACGTGCCCGGTATTCTGATGTACGACGATGGACAGCCCATCGGCTGGTGCTCGGTGGCCCCGCGCGAGTCCTTTCCGGTGCTTGCCCGGTCCCGCGCACTCCCGCTTATCGATGACGCCGGCCAGTGGTCAGTGGTGTGTCTGTTCGTTCGCCGGGATCGACGGCGCTCCGGAACTAGCGTCGCCCTGCTCCGGGCCGCCGCCGAGTACGCTGCTGCGCAGGGGGCCACCATTCTGGAGGGCTACCCGGTTGAGCCGAAGCAGGAAGCGATGCCGGACGCCTTCGCGTGGACCGGAACGGTGTCGGCGTTTCGCTCGGCTGGCTTCACCGAGGCGGCGCGCGGCCCAACCGGGCGGCCCATCATGCGGCGATCGTTGGCATAGGGGGCTCATGAATAGCCCAGCTCCTGCAGCCGTGCGGTCACTGTCTCCAGCTCCTCCTGGGTGTAGACCTCGCCCGGGTCGGTGAGCCAGCCCATGGTCTCGAGCTCGTCGACAGTGGTTGCGGCGGATGGCTGGGAGGCCACAACCCGTGGGAGCTCCTGGCGCAGGTCGGCGAGCAGGAGGTCGACCCGCTCGGGCGCACTATGGACAACGGTAGAGATGCCAGCCTGGGCCAGGGCGGAGCAGGCCGCCACTGCGGCCTCGGCTGGGTCGATTAGCAGAACACATGGTGTGTCCCGGCTGCGCAGTTCATCCCGCAGTCGCAGAGACGGCTCCACACCGTCTCCGCCAGTCACCACTGTGAACGGCGTCACGAGGATCTCCTCTCGATGAGTGACCGACCAACCATGCTCGGCGGAATCGGCACGCCCAGCAGGTCGAGGATGGTAGGCGCGATGTCGTAGATGTCAGCCCCGTTCGGCGGCACCTGCGCGTTCCCGCCGTGGATCACCACCACGCCGTCCATCGAGTGGTTGGCAATGTCAGTACCGAGGTCGTTGTCGGTGGTGAAGACTCCGCCCTCGGCTAGTGTGCCGATCGACCGGCAGGCCAGGTCGTCGAACAGCACCAGCAGGTCGGGCGGCACGCCGTGCTGCGCCCTGTAGACCTCCGCGGGTGTACGGGCGGTGGTCTGGAGCCGCTCACCGTCACTGTCTCGGATCTCGCTGAGCCCGTCGCGGAGTTCGTCCAGCAGGGCGGGCACCGCGCTCTCGGGCACGGTGCCGAACGGCTCGCGGCCTTTGATATTGAGGCAGAGCCGGGCGTAGTAGCCGCCCTCACCCCACGCCACGGTCTGGTCCCAGTCGATGGCGTCTGGAGTCACGGTGCCGGCTGGGGTGCCGGGCAACAGCCGGAGGTAGCCCTGGTCGACCAGCCACTGGTTGACCCGTACGCCGCCGCGCATGCGCCGGGCGCCGTGGTCGGAGGCGATGATCACTGCGGTGTCCGGTGGCAGCACCGAGAGCAGCAGCCCCAGTTCGTAGTCCAAGACCTTGTAGTAGCCCAGGAGCAGACTGGTGATCTCGTTCGACTCGGTGAAGCTCGGAGGCCACAACCGGTGGTGCAGGCGGTCGGTGCCGATCTCGTGCAGGGCGAAGAAGTCCCACGGCTCGGCGGCCAGGGCGCGGGCCAGCCGGAATCGCTCACGGGTCATGGCGGTCACGTCGGCGACAAGGGAGGGCAGGGCGCGGTGCCGGAAGTCGGTGACATCGAACCGATAGTCCGGTGCAAGGTCGAGTACGCGCGTCCGGGCCGGGCTGGGGTGGGTGAACGCCGCGTCCCGGCCGGGCGCCAGGAAGTCCGACACCACCAGGCCGTCGATGGGAGGCGGCGGGTAGGTGCCGGGGACGCCGATGACCACCGAGCGGCCGCCAGCACGCCCGATGAGGTCCCACACGCGCGGTGCTCGAATGTCCCGGCTGGTTGCCATGCGTAGGCCGGTGTAGCCGTGGTCGGCCCGGTTGCGGAACCCGTAGATGCCAAGTTGCCCCGGGTCCTGGCTGCTGAGCATGCAGCTCCAAGCAGGCACCGTGATCGGCGGCAGGCATGACCAGAGAATCCCGTGCGCGCCGGTGCGGCACAGCTCGTCGATCACTGGCAGGTCTGCCCGCCACGGCCCGAACAGCAGGGCGGGCGGCACGCCGTCCAGCCCGATCAGCGCGACGCGGTCCATTGCGCCACCTCCTTCGCGGTGTTTGCCAGGTTGGCCTCGGTGATCGCGGAGAGCAACCGCTTCTCGTTGGCCAGCGTTTCGCGGCAGTGATAGAGCACGTAGGCGTCGTATGGGACACGGGCCGTGCGCAGCGATTTGACCTGCACGTCCCGGGCCGCCTGCAGGTGCTGGAGCCCCTCCTGGTAGCGCTCGACCTCGGCGGTGAGGGCGGGTCGGCCAGCGAGCGCGACGGCGTTGCGTAGCAGCACGCACAGGTAGCGGCGGCTGCTCAGTTCGGCGCGCAGCACCAGCGCCAGGGTGCGCCGCGGAATCACCCGCCAGACCTTGTCACCTCCCAGAGCGAGCAGTTGGACCAACTCGCGGAGTGCGGCTAGGCCGAAGTGCGCGTCCGTGGTGCGCTCGGTTCTGACGACCTCTGTGACCAGCAACTCGATGACGTCCTGTGCCCAACGCTGTGGGTCGGCGACCCGGAACGGCTCGACTGTGACCGTGAACCACTGAGCCGGTGCTTGCACGCCGGAGTAGACCGGCTCCAGTACCGGATTCGCCACCGCGTCCGAGTAGCGGGCGGCGTTGAGGGCGCGGCGGTGCAGCACGCCGCAGTAGGACGGCTCCCAGCAGTCCTCTACCTGTACGTGGTCGGAGTCGAGCGGCTCGACGATGATCGTCCGTGAGCTGTGCACCCGGCCGAAGGCGGGCCGGTACGGCAGGTGGTAGCTGTCGACTACGGCGATCACCGGCTCCCTGGTTTCTTGCAGGTAGACGTCCATGGCTGTGCCGGACGGATCATCGTGACGCTTGATGGCCAGCCCGCCGCGGCGGCGGAGTAGACCGAGAAGGTCGCCGTCCGGCTGCAGTGGGAAGCTGTACTCGGTGAGGTCGGTGCGCCCTCCGATAGGCAGTCCGAAACCCCAGCGCAGGCCGAGTCGCATCTGATGGGAGCGGGGGCTGCGGCGCCCGGCGAGCACCTCGATGTTGCGGTACAGCGTGCTGACGCTGGGCGTCCAGGTCATGGCTCCACCTCGGCCAGTAGGGAGATGGCGAAAACGTGCACCAGCGGGTTGACCAGCAGCTCGAGCGCGGTTATCGGCAAGCCCGGCAGCGGCAGCACCCGGCTCCACAGCACAGGAAGCAACCTGGCGAGCTCGTAGCCGCCGGGATAGTGCAGATGGCTGCAACGCAGCTGGTCGGCGGTCACCGGCGCGTCCGGGCGGACCAGCCAGCCTGGGACCGCCACCGGTACAGTTGCCACGTCGCCACCTGCCAAATGCACGCGTATGGACAGCTTCTGCGGCCCCAGCTCGCCTGTGGCGAGAAGAGCCAGCGCGTCGACCGGTCGGCTGGGCGGACCGCAGGCGATCATCTGGCCGAGTGCCTCAAGGTGGTCGGGTTGCTGCGGCGCCTTTTCGACCAGGGCATAGAACACGCCGCCGACGTTGACTTGCCCACCGAACGGCAGTTCCTCGGCAGGGAAGCTGTTGCCCCACGCGTTTAGTTCGCCCTGGGCCCGTTCGGTGTCGTAGGTGGCGCCTACGCGATCCACTGCGCTAGCCAGGTCGACACGGTGGTTGATCATCTCAGCCCCTTGCCGACGCCCAGGTCGCTGGCCGGTCTCCTGAGCAGTAGGCCGGGCGCCCAGCCGAACGACTCCCCGTCCACGGAGTCGCGGTCCAACGCCACCCGTGGCTGCTCCATCTGCCCCACGGCCGCGCCGAACATCTCGGCGGCGCCGATCTCAACGGGCAGCGGCTGGGCGATCCACCAGCGGCCACCATCCCGTTCGATGGACAGTGATGCCTGCCAGCAGTGCCCCTCGGTGTCCAGACTGACCAGTGACTCGATCCAAACCGCAGATGAGATAGCCGGTGCCGGCGGCAGAGCTGCACGCACCTTGTACTGACCGCGGCTCGTCCTGGTGGTGCGCATCGGCCGCAACCAGTGTTCGATGTGCGCGGTCCACCACGTGATCGCAGCGTCGTCCAGCCCCTCGGGCACATCGTGTGGCGGGTAGGGGGAGTGAACGCCGGCGTGCACCGAGAGCCAATCGGGGAGCGCCGCTCCGGCGTCATCGGCCAGTTCGAGCATACCGGCGGCGAGTGAAAGCACGGCAGATGGCCCGAGCACAATCGGCAACCGCAGGTCGAGGTCGTCTGGCGAGTTTGTGCCGCACCAGGGGCTGGCCAGCTCCGGGGCAAGTTCCTCGGCCAACGTGATCACCACGTCGGCGCAGGTGGCGAGCGAGTATGGGCGTTCGAGCACCCCAGCCGGCGTCTCGGTGCGTACGACGCCGACTTCGGATCGTGCGCTCTCACACAGCATCCGGGGCACCTGGGCGAGCAGCTCGTCGTGCAACCTTGCTGCTGAGGTGTCAAGGTCGCGGTCGGCAGTTGCTTCAGGCGCGGTGATCCGCACGGTCAGGCCGTCGGCGTCGGTGTCGATCCGGCAACCCCACTGGTGCTGCTCCGGCGTCGCCTCACCGATGCGCCGCACCCGGTTGACCTCCCGCCACATCGTGCTCATTCCCGGGCCCCCAGGCTGAGCGTGGACAGACGCATCGCTGGCGCGATGGTGCCGACGTCGAACAGCAACTGGCGGTCCTTGCCACACATGGCATTCGGGTTGCGCTCAGCATGGTCACCCAGCTCGACGAGGTGGGTGAACAGGTCCAGTCGGCCATCAACCTGGCCGCCGGTGAAGTATCGACCAGTCCGCCTACCCCGCTCGATGTGCTCGCCGAGCACAATGCTGGCCGAAACCTGGATTCCCTGCCGGTAGCCGTCAGCCAACCGATGGATGTACACACCGGAGCCGAGGTCGTCCACTAGTGTCTCCTCCGTCCGCTGGCCCGGCGCACACACCAAAGTGGACATGCGCGGGATCGGCACGTCCCAGACCTGTGCCGCCCTGCCGTTGCCGGTGGACGCAGTGGCCGCGGCGCGGGCGGTCGACCGGCTGTGCAACTGCGCGATCAGCACGCCTTGCCGCACCAGTTCGGTCGGCCCGAGGCTGAGCACGCCCTCGTCGTCGTGTTGGTGGTAGCCGCCGGGACCGCCGTCCGGTTCGGGCCTGTCCGCGACCGACAGGCACTCTCCAGCGATGCGGGTGAACAGCCGGTGCACTGCGGGCGCCCCGACATGCAGTGCTTCGGCGTAGTGGCCGACCGCCTCATGCAGCAGGACGGCGGCCGCCTGCGGGCGCAACACCGCAGGGGGGCGGCCGCGCACAGGCTCGGTCGCTGCCGCGAGCGCGCAGCACATCCAGGCGATGCTCTCAGCGAACTGACGGTCTCGGAGCACGTCCAGTCCGCTTCCGCGGCCGCTCACCCCAATCGGCAACGTCCGGCCGTTGTCTGTGACGGCCTGTCCAGTGAGGGCGAACACGGTGCGCACTCGCTGGGCGGCCGCGCCGGCCCCAGCCCGCACAATGCGGCCGGTGGCCACGGTCTGGTGCCGCAGTGTGACCGCCCCTCCGATCCAGGCGGTGAAGTCCAGCAGGAGCCTCTCAATCACCTCCCGGTCGGCCGGCCATGGCGGCTCGGGCACAGCTAGTCCGCCGCCCGTGCGGCCGGTCCCGGCGAACAGCCGGCTGCCGTCGCCGAGGTCGTCCCGGCCGCCGGTGAACTCGCACCGCTCGTGTCGCACCGACACCTCGCCCAGCCGGCTGACGAGAACACCCAGTGAGCGGACGTGCTCCCTGCGGCGCAGCTCCATCGGACGCTTCCTTCAGCTCGTGGTCACTGCCGTCTTGGCCAGCAGATCCACCTCGGCGGTGGCTGAGACGGCCGAGGAGGGCCCGTCGAGGATCACTTCGAGTGGCGCGTCCTTGCCGAGGAATCGTGTCACCATCGAGCGGCAGTAGGCACCAGCGTGGCCGAACACCAGGGTGTCGCCAATCTGCGGCAGCGGTAGCCGGATGCCCCTGGCCAAAAAGTCTTGTGAGTAGGTGGAGCTGCCGCAGACGTAGACCGGCCGCTCATCCGGCGGATCCAGGGGGTCGCGTCCGACGATGCCGCACGGATGCTCGGCCCGGTCCGGGTACATCAGGGGCCGCGGGAATACCGCCACAGACGCGTTGGTGCCGACGAAGACCCGGTCTGCGCGCTCCTTGACGTCCACGACGGTAACGAAGAAGTGCCCGCAGTTCGCGGCCAGGTAACGGCCTGGCTCAAGCACAAATTCCACTGCCCGCCCGACCCGCCGCTCCAACCGCTCCAGGTGGGCCCGTACCCCGCGGGTATAGGTGTCGAAGTCGAATTCCGGCTTGTCCGGCATGGCCACCCCGAACCCGCCGCCAGCGTCCAGGAACGCGATGTCCGGCAGCGTGGCGGCCGCCTCGGCCAGCCGCTCGATGCCGTCGATCAACGGGGCCGCCGGGAGGTTGGTGCCGAAATAGGAATGCACGCCCGCGATCAGCAAGCCGTGCTCGCGCGCGGCGGCAACCGCAGCGGGCAGCTCATCGGGCCGCACCCCGAAGCGGTAACCGGGGTCGTCGCGGAGGGTCGCGCCGTCGATGAACCCGACGCTCACCCGCAGCCCGATTTCATGCCCCGGTCCGGCGACCACGCCGAACCGGCCTACCTGCGCCACCGAGTCGAGCACCACGCGCACACCGAGGTCGGCGCAGTGGCGCATCTCCTCATCGACCATGTTGCTGGAGGCGTAAAGCACCCGGTCCGGCGGCACCCCGGCGTTCAGCGCCGTCTGAAGGTGGCTGCGGGAGTTGACGAACACGCCGTGCCCCGCATCGCGCACGCAGCCGATCACCTGGGGGTGATCATTGGCCATGCTGGCGAAGTAGACCCGCTTGCGCGGCAGCGGGAGTGCGCTGATCTCAGCGCACCGGGCGCGTAGCGCAGCCAAGTCGTACACGTAGGTGGGCCGGCCTTTGCCGGTGCCAGCGGCGACCACATGAGCGGGCAGCCGACCCACTCCGGTCGAAACACCGTCGGAGAGCATACTCATCAAAATTCCTTTCAGCGCGCCTGCTCGATGTGCGACCCGTGGTCACCGACGGGGACCTGCGGCTCGGCCATCACCCGCTCGCGGAACAACTCCTCCCGCCGGAGCACCGACCGGCGCTGAAACTCCGTAGCGCCGCAGCCATCGAAGGTGTTGTTGTAGACGCTCGAGTTGCCCGGGCAGCGGCTGGTGCAGAAGTACTTGTCCTCGTTGATCGGGCAGCCCTGGCAAGTCCCGGTGAAATTGTCCCAAGTGATCTGTCGGATCTCCCAGTCCTCGGAGTCCCAAATGTCCTTGAAGGAGCGCATCATCACGTTGCCCGCGCCCAGCACCTTGTTGCCCGAGCAGGTGCTGCACGGGAAGACGTCACCGCCGGAGTTGACATAGGCCAGGCCCCGGCCGCTCATGCAGCGACGTGTGGCGAACACCATGGTGAGCAGGAAGTTGAACACCTTTCCGGAACAGAGTCCGAGGCTGCGGTCCTTGATTCGCTCCCACTGCTCCTCAGCGATCCAAAATTCGGCGGCCAGATCCACGTCAGCGGTGGTGTTGGCTAGCTCGCGGTACAGTGCGCCCCGGCCCATGGGAACGAACGGCACACTGCGCAGACTTACGTCGTTGTCGATGGCCCAGTTGACGATCGTCTGCAGGTCGCGCACGTTGTCATGTGTTGTGGTGGTCATGATGCTGGTGTTGAAGCCCTTGTCCCGAATCTCCAGCAACCTCTTGGTCACATAGGAGAAGTCGCTCTCGCCTCGGTACTTGCCCTGGTCGTGGATACCGTCCAGGCTGACGCTGATGATCACGTCGTCCTGGGGAATCTTGGCGAGGACCTTGTCCGTTAGAGGGACCGCGTTGGAGGCGATGCCGACCACGAAGCCGAGTTCGTGCGCATGGTTCACGATGTCCAAAAAGTTTGGATGGATTCCCGGTTCGCCGCCAGTGATCACGACCGAGAAGACGCCCATTTCGGCCCATTCGTTGAGCAATTTATGGATGCGGGCGGTGGACAACTCCATGCTGCGGGCTTTGCCTCCCTCCACGAAACAGTGCGGGCAGCGCAAGTTGCACTTGCGGGTGATCTCCAGCCACGCCATGCATGGCGCGGTGAAGTGGAAGTTGCGCGGCACTTGGAGCGTGGTGAGCGCGTGCGCGGCGCACTCGTCGGCGGACAGGCCCGCCTGCACCAGCGGGAGGACGTCATCGCCGTACATCCCGACGTGGCCGTCGGGGAAGGCCGCCAGATAGCCGAAGTCCTCCTTGCGGTAGCGCACGAAGGGCCGCGTCTTGTCGGGCAGCGGCGTGGCGCCTCTGTAAGGCACGAGGTGCTGGAACATTGCTACCCAACCTCCGATGTTCGTTCGTCCAGGACTTGTTCAATGCGAGCGGCGAGCTGCGGACCGGCAAGACCACAGTGCGTCAGAAGCCAGTCGGAGTCGCCAGCTGGCAAGAACTCCTTGGGCAGGGTGAATCTGTGCACGGGCAGGCCGAACGGGCTGACCGCAGCCGCCACGACGTCGGCGAGGCCACCGTGCGGCGCGTGGTTCTCAATGACCGCGACCATCCCGCTGCGCGCCGCCGATTGGAGGACCGGCTCGAGGTTCGCCGGCGCCAGGACGGCGACGCCGATCAGGTCGACGTGGGTGCCGGTGTCGCCGAGCAGCCGCGCGGCGTGCAGCGCCTCGGCGAGCATGGTACCGGCGGCGACGACGGTGCACGCTGGCCGCGCTGGTGCCTGGCGCACCAGCACGCTGCCGCGGTTCAGCGGCGCGCCGGCGAGGTCACGCGGCATGCCGTGCCGGCGCAGGCGCACGTAGGCCGGACCGTCGTAGGCGATCACCTCAGCCATCAGATGCCTGGTCTGTGTCTGGTCGGCCGGTTCCACTACGAGCATGCCGGGCAGGTTGAGGATGCCGGCCAGATCGTCGTAGCTGGTGTGTGAGGGGCCGTTGCGGCCGTCCCACAGGCCGCAGTGTCCAGCGATCAGCTTGACGCTGCGGCCCGGCCAGGCCACCGAGACGGCCACCTGGTCGTGCGCTCGCCTGACTAGGAAGTTTGCGAAGCTGTGCAGCAGTGGCACGTACCCCTCGTGCGCGAGGCCAGAAGCGACGCCGACCGCGTTTTGCTCGGCGATGCCCAGGTTGAAGTACCGGTCCGGGTAGGCGGCGCGGAAGTCGGCGGTCTCCATGGAGGTCCCCAGGCCCGCATCGAGAACGACCAGATCCGGCGTGCCCTGGCCCAGTTCTACTAGCAGTTGGCCATAACTCTGGCTCGGCGGGCGGATCACTGGGCCGTCTTGCGGTGGAGGAAGCGCAGCATGGCTAGGTCCTCGGCGCCCAACGGCGGTGGATAGTGGCTCTCGGCGCGGTGTTCGAGGAACGGCACGCCACGCCCCTTGACCGTACGGGCGTGGATTAGTTTCGGTCCGCCCGGCTCCGCGAGCAGCTTAGTGAGCGTCTCCGTGGCGGCCTCGCAGTCGTGGCCGTCACAGCTCGCAGTGAGCCAGCCCATCCGCGCCCAGGCGTCCGGCAGGTCGGAGACATCCAAAATGTCCGGAGTGGGGCCGTCCTGCTGCATCCGATTGTCGTCGAGCAGCACCACTAGGTTGTCCAGGCGTAGGGCGGCGGCCGAGCGAGCGGCCTCCCAGACCTGACCCTCGTTGCACTCGCCGTCTCCGAGCAAGACGAACACGGTCGCCTGGCGACGGCGCAGCCGTGCGCCGAGTGCCATGCCGACGCCGATGGAGAAGCCTTGACCAAGTGAGCCGGTGGAGGCGTCTACCGCGTCCAGCAGCCGCTCGTTAGGGTGCGGCTCGGCGGCAGCACCACTCTGGCCGAACCCGTCGAGCACTGGCTGCGGCAGTCGGCCCAGCTCGACGAGCGCGCAGTACAGGCTGAGTGCGGCGTGCCCCTTGGAGAGCACGAACCGGTCGCCGTCGCCTGCGCCCGGGGCTGAGCGCCAGCGGTAGTGCCCGCCAAGCACCACGCTGAGCAGTTCGACGATGGACAGCGAGCTGCCCAGATGACCGGCACCGGCTCGCCGGTGGGTGGTCAGGATTCGCCAGCGGATGCGCTCGGCTAGTGAACGAAGGTCAGTCGCGTTCAAGTCCGTGGTTGTCATTGCGTCATGGCCCCTAGAACAATCTGGCCGGGTTGTCCCAGGGAGCCCTGGCATCTAGTTCTGCGGCGAACAACTCGAACGAACGCAGGTTCGCTGCCACCTTTTCAAAGCACTCGACGTACCGTGCGACCGCCTCGGGGTTGGCCACGGCCGCCTGGGTGGGGGCCCCGACGACCAGGGAGCCGCGGATCGCGTCCAGCGCGCCGGGATAGTCGTGGATGTCGTAGTGCAAATCGCCGCGGCCGTGGCAGGTCCACGGGCAGCCACGGCCGTAGCCGACGCGCCGCTGCATCAGGGCGTGGCCGGGCAGCGGCACGTTCTGGAACTCCACCAGCGGCACCCCTTCGGCGGCGAACACCTGCTTGAGCGCCTCGCGTGCCTGGTCCCGGTCGATGGACAGTCCCGCGGCCTCGGGATCGAACCGGAAACGGTACATGTGGTACACGTGCTCGACGTCCGGGATGGCCTCGGGCGGGCTGAAGCCGGGCAGGCCTGCGAGCGTCCGGTCGAGCACTGCGGCGCCCTCCCGGCGCAGCGTGTTCAACTCGTCTAGCTGGAACAGTTGCTGGCTCGCCATCACTGCGGCGAGTAGGCTGATCCTGTAGTTCCAGCCCATCGTCTCGTGCACCAGTGTGTAGTCATCGTCTACTGCAACCGCCTCGCCGAAGCATTTCAGCTGCACTGCGCGATTGCGCAACTCCCGGTCCCCTGTGATGACGATCCCGCCCTCGCCGCCGGCCGGAAGGTTCTTGCCGGCCATCAGGCTTGCGGCGCCAGCCGCGCCGATGCTGCCCACCGGCCGGCCGTGATATGTAGCACCGACCGCTTGCGCGAAGTCCTCGATGATCGGAATGCCACGCGGCTCGGTTACCGCACGGATTGCGTCCAGGTCAGCAGGCAGGCCGTGCAGGTGCACCACGAGCACGGCCTTGGTTCGCTCGGTCAGCGCCGCCTGGATCGAGTTTGCGGTCACGTTGTAGGTCAGTGGATCCACGTCGGCGAAGACCGGGATGCCTTGCTGGTGGATCACGGCGGCGACCGAGGCGATGAAGCTCAGCGCTGGCACGACCACCTCGTCGCCCGGCTCGACACCAACACCAGCGAGTGCGCAATGCAGTGCGGCCGTACCGCTGTTGGTGGCGAGTGCATAGCGCACCCGGTGGTAGGCCGCCATCTCGCTTTCGAACTCACGGACGGTGCGCAGCGCCGCCATCTCTGTCAGCAGACCGCTGCGGAGTTGGGCGAGTACGCGGCTGATGACGTCCTCGGAGATTCGCGGCCACACAGACCTCAGGGTGTAACCGCGCGGCACGATAGGCTCGCCGCCAGTTACGGCGAGCCGAGTGGCGACCGTGGACTGGGGGGCAGGGGTGTGAAGACGGGCGGTCATGCCTCCGTCCCCCCTACCGGCCCCGCATTCACCCGGTCGTTGGTGCTAGCTTCCCGGAGGATTGCGGTGATCGGGTGGCCTTGGTTATGCATGGGCGCGGGGATGCCGAGCGCGAGCGCGGCGGTCGGTGCTACATCGATCACCCGCTCGGTGCGCTGGTGGCGGTAGCCGCTCCGGAAACTTGGCCCGGCTGCAAGCAGGCGTGTCTGGATTCTCCTGTCGTAGGGCCAGAAGTGGTCGTGACCACCGGTGAACTCGCGCATCAGTCTGGTGGGGGCGAACGTCGGACCTCGGTCGTTGCGGGCCTGATAGCCGGAACGCAGGCAGAAGACCACGTCGCCGACCCCGACGCCGTTCGCGCCAAGTGCCTCGAACTCCTCTTTGCAGCCAGCCAGGAGCACCGGTCGGCTGCCACGGGCCGGATCGGTGGCAGCCAGCAGTGTCTCTACGATCGAGGCGCGCACTTCGTCCGCCGAGTGCGGCATCACGATGCCCTCAGGGTCGCGGCCCAGGGTGTTCACGAACACGTAGTTGCCCATCGCGTAAGCGGCGGTGGCCGACCAATCGACCTCCTCACCGTCGCCCTGCCAGGTAAGCAGGCCAGCCTCGGCTAGCAGCTCGTTGACCCGTACGGTCGTGTGGTGCAGATCCTGGCCGTGGTCGCCGACCACCAGCACGTCAGCGCCTGACCCGGCCGCAGCCCGAACGGCTCCGACAAGCCGGTCGCCGAGCTGGTAGGCAGAGGCCATGGCGTCCTCGTAAAAGGCGCGCCGTTCGGGGTCGAAGTCGGGGTGGCGGGGGTCGACGCCGCCCTCAAAAGCGTGGTGTGCCCAGTCGATGAAGTGGGCGTGCACCATGAAGACGTCCCAGTCCTCGTTAGACAGGAGGACCTCGCTGGCGTGGGTGAGCCAGTCGGCGTTGAGCCGGAACAGGTCCAGCAGCGTCGGAACGTCGATCTCGTCGGTGAACAGCAACGAGGGCTCGGTCTGCTCCTCGATCGGGCCGATCTCCTCGGCGTAGCGCTCCCAAAGTTCGGCTGGCACGGAGTGGTTGGCATGCTCGTGCACGGTGGTGTTCAGCAATCGTAGGCGCGGGGAGTCGAGGGAGCACTCCAAGGGCCGGACGCGGAACCGCCAGGTGGTGAGGTTGCCACGGCGGTCCGGGGCAGTGAGGCCCAGTGGCTGCGACCACTCGCCCAGCGGCGCGCTGCCGAGCAGAGTTCCCCAGTCTGGCTCAGTTGCCACCGCGACCAGCGGCGTGCCTTGGCTGCGTAGGAGAGCTACATGCAACTCAACCGGCGCCGCGCCCCACAGGTTCGGCAGCTCCCAGCGCCAATGGGCCATCGATTCGCCTGGTGGCGCGGCTCCGCTCCACGGCTTGCCGTCGTGCAACTCACGGTCGCCGCTGCGGTGCACGCTGTCGGTGACCCCAGTCGCCACTAGCTCGTGCAGGCAGTGCAGGCCCCCCCAGCCCGCCGCCCCGTCCAGTCGGAATGTGGCGGTGCCTGACGGGTAGGAAATCGGGAACTTCACCACGCAGGAGCGCAGCCCCGCACGGGTCGCGGTCTCCCACAGCGGCTCGGCGGTGCACCGCGTCGAGTAACAGCCGCTGACCCGGCGGTCGAATGAGTCGCCCGGCCGGTGGACGAGAAAGCCTTCCACGCCGTGGGTGGAGGGCCAAGCGCCCGTTGAGACACTCGCCCAGGCAACGGGCGTGGTGGCGGGGAGAGTAGAGAAGAGACTGACGTCAGCGCCGTCTCGGCGCATCGCCGCGAGTGCCGGAAGCCGGTCCTCGTCCATCAGCCGCTCCAGCCACAGCGGTGAAAAACCGTCCAGACCGACGAGGATGAGCTTGCGGGACCGTTGATTGGTCGTCACCCTTACTGTCCTCTCTTCTCTCCCGCGCCTTGTTACTTGGGAGTGCCGACCTGAGCGGCGGCGGAGGCCACGCGCTCCTCGAGAACAGTGAACTCCTCGAGGTCCTTTGCGCTCGCGGCTGCGGCCGGCACGCCGGGCAGAGGGAAAGCCGAGTTGTGCAGGTGCGCGATCTTCAGCGCACCATCTCGCAGCACGACGAGGAACGTCGCCCGAAGATTGGTGACCTGGTCGCCAACTGAAATGCGGTTGTGGCAGGTCACCAGCGCATAGTCACCCAGGATGCGAATCTCAGGTGCCATGAACTGACTGCGCCGAGTCATACCGCTGGTGAATGCCGGGGAGAAGGAGCGCTTGAACTCCTCCCGACTGTCGATCCTGACCGGCGAGGAGACGGTGAAGAAGGACGCGTCGTCGGTGAAGTACGAGAAGAACCTGTCTTCCCCCTTCTCGTACGCGTCGCGGTAGGCGTCGAGAAAACTCAGAACCGCGTCCTCGGTGAGGGCCTCGGGCATAGTGGTTACCTCCTCTAGGCAGGTATGACTGATACCAGTCATACCTGGCCAGCATCCCGCGGCTCGCCGAGACCTACACTTCATAGGCTCCGTTCGGATGATATTTCACCCGCACCGGCCGCTCATAGCGACTTCCCGTGGCCTGCGCCCTACGATTGGGAACGGTGCGTGCCTCGTTTCACGACCTCCCTCGAAGTGTAAGGAATTCCTTCATGAAGGTCAGTCTGGCGACGAGTCTCCACCTTGATCACAGCAGGATGACGCTCGACCACGAGCCCGGCGATCAGCTGCCGATGCAGAGTTTCGTTCCAACGGGTCTACTCTGCCTCAAGGCCTACGCGGACGCCGCCGGAGTGGAAGCCGATATCCGTGTCACCGAGTTGAACGGACTGATCAACGGCGGATTTATTCCCAACGACGACCTCTTCTATGAGCGGCTCACCGACACGATCCTGCAGCCGGACGACGGCATGGTCGGGCTAATGACTGACGCGGACTCGTTGCATCACACGGTGACCATGGCCCGACTGATCAAGCAGCGGTCCCCCCAGACGCTCGTCTGCCTGGGCGGCCCCGCATCCTCTCCGATCGCCGAGCTGATGCTGGAGCGATATCCATTCATCGACATGGTGGTGCGTGGTGAGGGCGAGTTGACTTTCACCGAGATGCTGCGGCGCCTCGCCGAGAAGCAGCCGCCGAGCGAAGTGAACGGGCTGACCTGGCGTACAGGCGACCAGATCGTACGCAATCCGGATCGGCAGGTGATGCCGGATTTGGATACGCTGCCGATGCCGACCTTCGAGGCGTACGGCATGGACCCGGACGCGCCCATTTACCTCGACGTCGGCCGGGGCTGCCCGTTCAAGTGCCATTTTTGCGCCACAGCCCCGTTCTGGAATCGCCGGTTCCGGATGAAGTCCATCGACCGGATCGCTGAAGAGCTTAGGTTGCTGCGTGACCGCTACCACCGCGACCACGTCGGCTTCGCACACGACATCTTCACCACGAATCGGGAGTGGACGCTGCGATTTTGCAAGCGGCTGACTGACGATTCGCTCGGCATGACCTGGGCGTGCAGCACACGCACCGACATGGTCGATCGTGAGGTGCTCGAGGCGATGGCGGCAGCCGGTTGTGTGGAGATCTACTACGGTATCGAGACCGGTTCACAGAAGATGCAAAAGGCAATCCACAAAAACCTGGACCTGGACCGCTCGCGGGACGTCGTGGCCGCCACCGCAGCGGCCGGCATCCGACCGGTTACCGGCTTCATCGTCGGTTACCCGATGGAGACACGGGAAACTTTCAACGAGACACTGACCCGGTTCTTCGAATTCCTCCAGGTCGGCGGTTACCGGGCGCACCTATTCACGCTGTGCCCGTTCCAGGACGCGCCGATGTACGCCGAAGACTACAAGATCAACCGCAGGGCGGCATACTTTGAGCCGCCACTCACCCGGTCCACCGCCGCGCTCGGGGAGGAGTTGCGCAGCACCCACCCGGACGTTTTCACCAGTCTCTACCGCTTCGACACGGCACAGATCCCAGCCAGCCTGGTGGATGGCAGCGAGGAGATCGCGTCCCGACTTGTCGTGTTGAAAGCGTTGTGGCCGAGGCTGCTTGACCACTACAGCACCCCGCTGGAGTGGTATGAGCGGTGGCTCTCTTGGATCGAGAAACACAACGCTGAGCACCGCCCCGCGACCACGCTGCCCTTCCACGGCGAGATCGACGACATGATGGACTTCGTTGAGGCGGAGCTGGTGCGGCTCGACCTGCTCGACTCGCCGCTCTGCTCTCTGCTGCATTACGAGCGGGACAAGCTACGCGCCAGCCGCGAGCTGACCAACTTCCCTGGACGGGAGTCGGAAGCTAGGACCGCCGATGACCTGACGCCGGACTCCGTGCTGATTCGTGGCTGCGACTACTCAATCAGCCCCCTCAACCACGACCTTGCGGCGCTGCTCACCACTGGTGAGGTCCGGCTGGCCGTCGGCCAGATGGCAGTGTTCGCCAAGGTCGAGGGCGAGGAACTCACCACGTTGCAGGTGGGCGAGCGGACCGCACGCATCCTCAGGAGGGCGCAGCACCCGCGCCGCATCACTGACCTGTTGAAGGGCCTCGGGGAGGACACAGCACCGGACTCCCTCATGCCCATCGTTCGCGCGCTAGTGCAGCGCGGCCTCCTGGTGCACGTCGATCACCGTGCTTTCGACGAGGGCGGTGCGATGCCAGGCTCCCGCGGTGAGCATGAACTGCAGGAAAAGTTCAACAATGTAGCCAGGGCCTACGCCTTCTACAACAATCAGATGCTCGACCACCTCAACCCGCTGATGCAGGAGTACATCGCGCGGCAGCCGCTGTTCTTCCTGGGCACGTCAGACGCCCGGGGACACTGCGATTGCACGCTGCGGGCTGGGGAGCCGGGCGTGATGCGGGTGCTCGACGAGCGTACGATGATCTATCCCGAGTACCGCGGCAATGGAGTGATGGCAAGCCTTGGCAACATCTCGGAGAACCCGCATGTCGGCGTGTTCTTCGGCGACTTCTTCCACTCGACCGTGGGCTTGCACGTCAATGGCAGGGCGCGCCTCCTAACACACGAGGATATCGTCACTGAGCTCGCTGGGCGGGAAGGACTGCTGGCTGCGGCGGCCGCGGAGGTGTCCCGCCGACTTGAGACGTGGGTGCTGATTGAGGTCGAGGAGGCATACATCCACTGCTCGAAGCACGTTCCGCTACTCAAACAGCTCGACAAGTCGGTGCACTGGGGCACGGACGACCGCGAGCGCAAGGGCGGCGACTACTTCCGCGTCCGTTTCCGGGCAACCTCAAAGCGCCCTCCGACGCCCAGATCCGCACACCCCCAGGGCGGATCGACCTAATGACAGCGCGGACGGCCGGAGTGAGGGCCAGATGACTGAGCTGTCACGCGGCCTTGTTTTGCCCCGTGGGCCGGTCGCCGCCCGGCCGGGCAGAAGGTGTCCGACACGACGACCCCCACGATGGTGCCGCTGATGGCCGCGACGCTGCTGGTCGTGGTCGCCTTTCAGGTCCCCAAGCTCGGCGCCAGCCTGGCCGATGTCGTCGCCGTCATCCCGTTCTACGCGGTGTCCTCGTAGTTCGCCGACAACGCCGTGGCCCGTCTGTTCCGCTTGGAAGGCCGGGCGATCGTGTTCACCGGCGCGACCCGCAACTCCCTCGGCGTCCGCCCCCTGGCCCTAGCTCTGCCCGACGACCTGGCCGTCGCCGCGTCGTACGTGGTTACCCAAACTCTGGTCGAGGTCGTCGGCATAGTCGCCTACGTCCGCCTCGTGCCTCGCCTGGTGCCTCGGGGAACCGGCCGGGGCCGCCCGGCGCTGACCTGCCATGGCCGACGCCTCACCGGGGCAGCTTGGCGGTGCGTTCGGGGTGGGCGGTGGTGACGTAGCGCATGGCGGTCTGCTCGGTGATGCCGAAGAGGCGCATCAGTCTGAGCGGGTCGGCACTTTCGGCTGCCTCGTTGAGGATGCGGTCTTGTCGTAGACCGCTGAGCGACAAGCCGCGGGGAAGGGCGTCGCTGAGAAGACCGATGCTGACGGCCGGGTGGTCTGGGTCGACCGCGCTCTTCTGGCTGACCAGCAGGTGTGGGTTCGTCGAAGCGGGCCACCGCTGGTGGCGGTAGGTTGTCCAGTCGGCAGCGAGTTGGTGGGTGAGTTCCTCGAGGTAGAGGGTATGTCGCAGCCGACCGCGCCGTACTTCGAGGGTGCCGCGGGATAGATCGAGGCCCGTGGTGTGCAGGTTCCGGATTTCTTTGCCGGGCAGTGCGTGAACGGCGGCGAGGGCCACGACGAGGCGGCCGAGCGATGTCGTGGCCTGATCGAGCAGCCCCATCAGGAGGTCGGAGGGGATGGACTTCGGGATGCCCTTGATGTCGCCGACCGGGAGGTCGCGGGCGGGGTTGCGGAAGATCACGCGTTCGCGCTTCAGCGCGCGGAACAGGCTGCGCAGGGCAGTGGCTAGCCCTCGGCGGGCGTAACCGGACTCCCCGCCCACGACGTCCTCCACTTCGTCCTTGGTGATCTCCCGCAGTGAGGTCACGTCGGCGGTCGTGGTCCAGGCGGTGAGGGCGGGCTGGAGGTTGGTGAGGTAGCGGCGGATGCCGTCGTACCCGCGCGGCTCGCCCTCGCGGGGGCCCTGTTCGCGCATGACCTTCACCCAGGTGCGCACCTCGCTCGCGACCGGCTCCGGCAGCGCGGCCAGGGCCGCCTCGATCCACACCTGATCCGCGTCCCGATGCAGGTCGGGGTCCTCCATCAGGAGACCGCGAATGCGCAGGAACTGGCAGACGGGCTTGGCAGCGAGGTTCACGTCGATCCGAGCGAGGTCGTACACGTCGCGCTCGAAGACGGCGGTGTCAGCGCCGAGCCAGTACAGCAGGATCGCCAGCGTGCGAGTGTTCTTCTTGTAGTCCGGCCGCTGGGCGGGGCGATCGCGGGTGAACTCCTCGACCAGGTGGCGGGCGGTCGCGGTCAGCGGCGGCTCGCCGACAGGCGTGCTCCGCAGCCGGGCCAGCACCGGGGCCCAGTCACGCCGGATGGTGAACAGCGCCTCCTGCCCGCGGCTCGTGTGCAGAGCAGGTCGCCGCTCGTCGTAGTCCGGCACCTCCGGCTCGCCGACCGGGTACGCCTCGAACGGGCCGCCCTTGCCGGTCGGCAGGGAGATCACCAGCTGTGTGAACCGCCGGGAGGCGGGGCGGGCTTCGTCGAGGAGACGGTAGGGGTGGCAGCTGCGGCAGCGGCCGTCGCGCAGGGCCAGCCCGTCGCGACCGCAACGGCAGCACCGGCCCCGCCCCACCGCTCCCGCCAGTGCCGGCACGGATCACAGACGAATCCTGCCCGCCGACCGGCGGGAATCCAGGCGTAACAGTCCGCGCACTGGCGCGGTGCCCGAGGCGGCAGCGGCGCCAGATCGGTGCTGTATGGGGTGCGTGCGGGCTGATTCCTCCTGGAAAACCGCATGGGCTCGGGCGACTCGTCCAGGAGCCCGGCCCCCAGCAGGATCAGGCGGACCGCGTCCCCGTTTGCTGGTAGGTCTCGCAGCATGGCCTCGGGGAGCCGCTCGGCACCCTCGGCCTCGCGCACGGCCAGGGCGAGGCGGACCATCTCGGCGACCTTGCGGCGCCAGCCCGCGGTCAACCCGTACTCGGCCTCCATCGACTCGATCACCTGGCGGACTTGCTCCCACTCGGCGACCGGTCGGCCGGCGATTGCGCTGACCGTGGCGTCGCTCAGCACTCTGGGCACGGTGAAGAGCGGGATTTGGCCGCGTACCTGCGCCTCCAGCACCGGCGGGTCGGCGGGATCGGCGCGCTGCTGTCGGAGCTTGGTCCACCACTCGACCCCCACACTCCGACCATTCTTGGTGGGCCGGCGCAGCGGTCGAGCCGACGCCGACCGGTCGCCGTACGTGCCGCCGACCGTGAGCTGGACCGGCCGCGGCCGCGCCTCCTCTAGTCCCAGAGCCCACGCGGCGTCTCCCTCGACCCGGATCGCCATGAGGCACGGCTTGCACAGCCCGTCCGTGTTGAGGTGTGCCTCGTGCCGGCACCGCGGGCACACCCCGCGGTCGGGGTACTTCCTCGCCCAGGGCCGGCACCCGTCACACACCCGGTACCAGTGCACCACCACCCACCCCAGGCACACTGGGCAACTCCGCGCCAGCCCCTCCCCACGATCCCCCGCCACCGGACACCACCCTCAGCTCGGCGGGAGCGAACGCGGCCCGGCATCACGACGGCCGCGCGGCACCGGCCGCACCAGGCCCGCCCCCGGCCCTTCTTCGGCGCCGACCGCGCGCTGACCGGACTCCGGCGCCGCCTGGCCCGCCGCGAGCGGCTCGGCCTGGAGCAGGTCGGCGACCGTGCAGTTCAGCGCGGCACACATCTTGTCCAGGTCATCGAGGCGCACCGTGACCGGCGTGCCGCTCCATAGTGCGGCCACCTTGCTCAGCGACGGGTTGAACCCGACCTGCTGAAAGGCGGCGAGCACCTCGGTCGGCCGCCACAGGTCCCGCTGGGCGGCCACCATCCGCAGATTCCATTTCACCGAAGGTTCCCCTTGTCCATCACCAGTCGCTGGGCCGCCCGGGAGCTGGCCGCCAGATTCGCGAGCTCCGGGTCAGCGTGCGCAGTCGCCATGTACCGAAGAGTCGTCGTTGCCCAGTTGTGTCCGAGGACCTTCTGGACCTCCCAAAGTGTCATCCCACGCTCGTAGTTGTGGGTCGCGCAGGCATGCCGCAGCAGGTGCGGAAACAGGTCGGTGACGGGGCCCGTCAGGTAGTGCGCGGCCGCGGTGTGCAACGCCTTGCGGAACGTCGAAGGCACGATCGCCGGCGCGATCGGCACGTTCAGGTCGGCGATCGCCTTCGACTTGCGCTCCGAGGGCCACAGCGGCGCCCGCGGGTGCTCCGCGTCGTCGCCGAACTCGCCCCGGATTTCCTCGATGTACCACCACAGCAGGGCACGGCCCTCCTGGAACAGGTACGCCTCCCTCGGGCGAGGACCGGAGCCCCGGGCGCCCTTGCCCAGGACGACGAACCGGCCCCACTGGCCGTGCTCCCAGTGGATGTCGCCCAGGCACACCCCGCACAGCTCTGCCGCCCGGACACCCGAGAGGTAGGCGACCTTCGTCATCACGTAGTCGCGGCAGGCGACCGCGTACTTCCGCGCGTTCGGCAGGTCCGCGCGCCACCGACCGAAGAAGTCATTCATTGCCGTTTGGGAGGGCGGGATACGCAGCCCGAAGTCACCTCGGTGACGCGGCCGGTTGAACGGGTCGATCGGCGACTCGACGGAAGCACCGAAGAGGCGCATGATCTCGCCGGCGTATCGCTGCTCCAGGAACGCGAAGTACGCGTCGAGCTTGTTGATCTTGCCGCGCAGGGTCGACTGGGCCCGCTTGCCCGGACCGGCGAAATACCGGTCGACCTCGCGGGAAGTCAGCCGCCACGGAACTGTGCCGTAGAACTCGCAGACCTCGATCACCGGCTTGATCAGACCGTCCAGCGTCGTTGGCGCCAGACCCGCCGCGTCCCGCGCCCACTGGTACTCGGACAGCGTGTCGAGGAACAAGCTCTCCTCGTCGTGCACCGAGATCCGCGCCTGGCGCCGCCGCTGAAGCGTGACCACGTCCGCGAGCCCGGTCTCCACCGATACGTCGGCCGGGTCCATCACGGCCGTCGGATCCGGAGTCGGGCGCACGAAGGTCAGCACGCGACTTTCAGAATCTGACACAAGAACGCATATTACTGCGATAGCTCGCAGATTTTGCGAGTTACTGCAGAGATCTCACACGAGCGATTCAGGACGTACGGCACCGTCATTGGCCTGCCGAGATGCGGATTCTCAGACTGTGAGCGTTCCAACGGAACCCGCGCGTACTCCACTATGGAAGACCGTGCCGTCCGGCAGGAGCTTCACCGTCCGCGCGGTAGCGCGGCCGGCGTACACGGCATTCGTCGCGGCGTAGATCGTGCCGACGTGCCCGGGCATGACCAGAACGCCCGAGGCTGTCCGGCGCGGAACTGGGTCCGCGAACGAGACGACTCCGTGTACACCCCTGGCGAGCAGGTGTTTTAGGCAGTTCGCGAGGAACCACGACTCGGAATTTCCGGGGCACTCATCCAGCAGGACGAACCGCGAGCACAGCAACGACTCGGTGTACGGCCGGAACTCCGGCAGCGGCTTGGTGAGGACGGCGGTGCTGACTGGAGCCCCGAACACGGCCACACCACAGAGCCGCCGCTCGCCGTCGACGACGTCGTACAGGCCGAACTGCACCGTCACCGCGGGCCTTATCTACAGCTGTCAAGTCTCCTCCTTGGTCTGCGGCGTGTTCGAGCCGCAGGCACGTAAGGCATATCCCCATCGGGATCTGTCGGCTGCTATGGCGCTGCCCGGGTTGTCCATGCCGAGGAGGGCTCGGTGCTGTCGAAGCTCATGAAATTTCCTGCCTCGGCCGCGACCGCCAGGTGTCTTCCAACCGCCGTCCAGAACCTGAGCCAGACCCCTTCTCGTGAACAGAGTCATTTGGCACAGTCGGGAAGGTAATCACGGCGATTCGGGCGGGCGCATGACGTCGAAGGCCAGTCCGCTGGAGGTTTCGCCTCGCCCGGCCTGGGCCCGCCATCGGGTCCACACATAGGGACGCACGCTGTCGCGGGCATGGACGGACTCGCGTAGCATCCGCACGCCTTCGCGGGAAACGACGCGGTCCGGCAGAGTGTCGGGAACCGCGGATAACAGTTGTCCACGCGGTTCGTATCCTTCGGCGCGCGTCAGGCTGACGGTGCCATCGGCCGCTGAAAGGGGGATGTAGGGGATCCAGTGCGGCGCTGGAGTCACGGACAGGGTCCACTGGAGCGGTGTGTCCGGAGGCGCGGGCCGCGGCGGCGCGACGTCCGACACGACGCTGTCGGCGCGGCGGACCGCGAAACCGTCCTCCCCTTCATATTGGGATTCGATCAGCCAGGCGGTGTTGGCCATCTCGTCGCGGACGAGCTGTCCCTCGTCCATCGGCTCGGCCACCACAGGTGAGGAGAGCCGCGCGAACAACAGCAACGACGGACGCTGGGCTTGGTCCCCGGTGAGCGTGAACATGCGCCACGCAGCCCAGGCCGGATCTGACGTCTCGATCGCGGGCGTGATCTCGGTCCGCACCCCGAAGGTGTCGAGCACGGCCAGGCCCTCCACGGTGGTGAGCGTGTCTACCGGCAGGCGCAACGGGATGACGAACATGTCGTTGCCGTACGCCAGGGTGTAGTCGAGGACGAGCAGGCGGGCCAGGTCGGCGTCGGAGGCGTCGACTGCGCCGAAGTCGATGGCGGCGTCGTCCATCTCCCACCAGCGCGGGGTCGGCATGCCGGGGAAGCGCAGGGCTACCGGGACGAGGTCCGGTGTGGCGAACGTCCGCGGCTCGGCCCCGTTCCCTGCGTGTGGGGACCGTCCGGCCACGTCGAAGGCGTGCCAGTCGAGTTCCTCGCGGGGGCCGTCGGCGGTGAGAATGTCAGTCCCGAGGCTGGGATCGTTCGTGGCGGCGGCGACCGCGTACCGGTATCCGAGTGTCCCGGCGTCCCACGACGAGACGGTGGCGGGCTCCTGAATCGTCGCGTCCAGCCAGTCGACCCAGCGTCGTGCGGCGGCGCGAACGCCGGGGGCGTCCCAGCCCAGCCTGGCGAGGCGTGCGGGGAGCGGCCAGTCCGGGTCGGATCCGCGCACCAGCGACACCAGGTCCGCGTGCATCGCCTCCCCGTCGGGCAACCGGCCGGCCATCACGTGGTATAGCTCCCGGCTGGCGGCGTCCTCGGCGGGTTCCTTGCCGATCGGATAGGTGGCGACCAGCCCGGGCAGGACGTCCGGTACACCTTCGGCCTCGAGTTCATCGGCGAGACGCACGCCTGCCGCTGCCCGGTCCCGCAGGGGCCACCCTGCGATCGAGCGCACGGGCTGGGCTTCGGCCAGGACCGCGACGGGCGGCGCGTCGCCGTCCAGCAGCACCGTGCCGGGATCTGCCACGCCGGGCCATCCCCCCGGCGGGAGGCCGGGCCGGAAGTGGGTCAGCGCACGGCTGACGCCGCGGGCCGCGGCGGTGATGGGCGCGCCGCCGAACGTCCCTAGCAGCTCACCCATCGCGTCCTGGCGCGCAAGCATCCACAGCGGGTCCCATACGCCTGCGGCGAGCGCGCCCTCGAGGTCGGTGCCGTCGTGGGGCTCGATACGGAAAAGCAGCCTGGTGCGCGTCATGGCGGTTCCTCAACTGGGCGGACGGGTGAGCCGATCCGGATCGACGGTGCCCCAGACCGGTCCCGGGTCCCGGGGCTCCGCATACGTGAGCCACGGAGTCACCAGATGATCCACTTCCAGGTCTGCGGGTGAGACCGCACGAAGCCGGGCGAGATCGAGCGCCTCGTCGACGTGGGTGAACAGGTCGTCGGCCGACCAGCGGTCATTGTTAGCCTCGGGCACGGCGATCAGCCACAGGTTCGGCGGCTCACTGACCGGCGCCTCGGCGTGGAACACGATGCCGGTCGTTTCCTCCGGGGCGGGGGTGGCGTCGACCCAGGAGTCGAGCGCCAGCCCGCAGACGCGGTCCCCGTTCCAGGCGCCGCCGACGGGTTCGTAGCTGAGCAGCGTCGTCGTGCCGCTGGCGGGGGCCGTCGCCGGCAGGCCGATGCCGTTGATCGCGGCGGCGGATCGCCCGCCCGCCCGGGCCACGAGGTCGACGAGCTCGAGCCTGGCCGCCGAGGAACGTACCCGTGCCCACCGCGCGAATGCCGCCTGGGCGCTACCGGTCTGCGCCCGCACGCCGACCGTCCACGCCGCGTCCCTGACGCGGAGCAGTGGCATCGCGATGTGGTTCCCGCCGAACAGCGTGCGGATGGCTGCCTGGGCATCTTCCACCGTGGTCGGGACGGCGCTCACGCGGCGGGCGGCTTCACGCTGTGCTGCGGCGGCCCGTGTCAGGCGCGCGTCCGCGCTCTCGTCCCAGGCAGCGGGCAGGGCACCGGGAATGCCGAAGTGATCGGCGGCCGCGAGCAGGCCGACAATCTGCTCGGGATCGCGCGTCCCGGAGTTCCAGGTGGCTAGTCGCTGCGCGAGCGTGTCGAGGCTCGCTCGCGCCGCCGTCGCCAGCGCCACCAGCTGGTCACTTTCCGCTGTCAGCGGCTCGGGGGCCTCGCCGCTGGCTCGCAGGTCCGCCGGTTCCAGTGGCCGTGCCCCGAGCGCCAGTTCGCCCACGCGGCGGGCGGCTTCGACGGCGGCGCGCACGGAAAGCCCGCCGTCGCCGTCTGCCGCCTGGACGGTCAGGGTGGCACGGTCGACGCCGAGGTGCAGCGCGAGCAGGGCGGCGAGGCGGGCGCTGAGCGCGTCGTCGCTGTCCGGAGAGGTGCCGCCCGGCGGCAGGGCCAGGTCGAGCGGTCCGACCAGGAGATCCTTCTGGCTTCGGGCGGCTGCGCTGGCGTTGAGGTCGGCGAGTGAGGTGTTGACCTGGCCGCTTCCGGTTTCGGCGACAACGTCGATGTGGTCCGGTGGTGGCAGTACGGCCGCGACCCAGGCGGCCAGCCGGGGCTCGACCGCGCTGCGGGGGGTGACAGGCCACGCCGAACCGGGCTCCGTATCACCGGGCATGATCACTGCAAGCCGTACCTGGCGTGCCTGCGCGGTGCGGGGCGTGCGCGTCACCTCGGGGTCGGGCACGCCGACAGGGGCGCCAGCAAGGAAGTCCATGGTCGCGGCAGCCCTAGCCATGTTGCCCTGAGCTATCTGGTAGATCCCTTCGGCCAGCAGTACGTCGCCCATCGCGTCCACCTCGTCGGCAAGGGCGTCGAGCGCGGCGCGCAGGTCGCTGGCCTCTTTGTCACTCAGCGGCCGGTAAGCGGGCAGGAATCCGGCGCCCACGGTGAGGTCCTCGGGGAACCCCGCCGCGGTCAGGGCGGCGTGCCCGTCCACCACTGCGGGCGCGGCGACTGCTTCCGGCTTCGGGCCGCCGTGTGTTTTGCTCAGGCGTCCGGCCACGAGGGGGAAGCGGGCCCGCAACGGGGCGATGAGTACGTGTCTGTCGGCGCGCGTCAGGGCCTCTTCCAGGTGCTGCCCGAGCAACTCGCTCAAGGATTGGCCCGTCCTGATGCCGTCGAGCAGGGCGAGGGCAGCGCGGACCCGGCGGCTGGACAGGTTCACCGCGGCCGTGCGCGCCGCCGCGCTAGATGTCTGGCCGGTCGAGCGCGCCAGGTGTGCGGAGCGCAGGACCGCAGCGGTGGCGGCGTGGGTCGGCCCTGGTGCGTGAATGTAACCGCCGTTGAGGCGGCGCCCAGCTGGGAGGAAGCCGTCCAGTACGCCGTAGGCTCCGATGCTCAGTCCAAGGTGTCCGGTTTCGCGGACCTCGCTGAGTCGTTGCCAGGCCAGGCTGGTGTACCAGGCGTCGATGCGGTGGCCGAGTCCCAGGACGGCGCGGAGCACCGGCTCTAGGTCGACCGGCGGCGTGCCGATCGAGGAGGGTGCCGAGAGCCAGCCCAGGGCGAACACAAGGTCGCGTGCCTGCGCGTATGCTTCGGCCCGCGGGTCTGTCAGGTT
Organism: Streptomyces sp. NPDC058678; assembly: GCF_042714835.1. Taxonomy (NCBI): domain Bacteria; kingdom Bacillati; phylum Actinomycetota; class Actinomycetes; order Kitasatosporales; family Streptomycetaceae; genus Streptomyces; species Streptomyces sp. NPDC058678. The sequence goes on from NZ_JBHXSG010000068.1 coordinate 29,003, forward strand.
GGCGTCCAGCCACTCCGCGACGAGTTGGTTGCCGAGGCCGTAGTTCAGCAACCGGTCCCGCACCGTCCACCAGTCCTCGTCTTCCCAGGTGGACACGCCGCTGGACCAGCGGGGGAAGGTGGGTAGGCCACCCTGCGCCTCGGCCGCACGCTGCACGCTCACGTCCGCCGCCTCGAGCAGCGCGGCCCGGGCCAGGTGGTAGAGCAGCGGTTGCGCGCCCACGGCCGCGGGCGCGGACAGCTCACGGAGCGAGAGGCTCAGGAGTTCGGTGAGATATTCCGCCGGGTGCGCGGTGTCGGAGGTGACCAGGGGCACGGTGACGGGTGCCGTCCCGGGTGCCAGCGCCAGGCCGAGTGCACGCGCCGCTTCGGCGGGGACGCCCAACACCACTGCGAGCCGGTCCCGTGCAGCCTCCCAGCGTGGGTGCCAGGCAGGGCCGTGGGAGAGGAGTTCGGTGCTCACCGGATCAGGGGCCAGCAGCCGCAAGGTCCATGCCGTCGGCGCGCCGTCCCGGCGCAGCAGCTCCACCAGCGTACGCTCCGGCTGCCGCAGCCCCGGCTGAACGCGGGGGGAACGCGCCATCGCGGGCTCCCAGATCTCGCGCCTGAACCGCTCGGCGGCCACCACCACGGGGTTGGCACGGACCGGCGCGTCCGGCCGGGCGTGCAGGATCCGTCGCACCGGCAGGATCCCGTACGGCTGGGCCCCGGCACGCAGCGTTGGCAGGGGGCCGAGCGCGCTGACCCAGGCGCGCGCGTGATCGAACGCCGTGGTGAGTGCCGACGCGGGCACGGGAGGGCTGAGCAGGTCGGTGATCCCCGCTTGGACGGCGCGGATGAGCAGCTCCGATAGCCGGTCCGCCGCCTGCAGATCCTCGGCGTCGGCGCCGTCGACGTGCAGCAGCACACCGGTATCCAGCCCCAGGGCCCCGGTCAAGCGGGCGCCCGCCGACGTCGGGGTCAGCGAACGCCGGGCGTCGCGGTGGACGTCGGCCAGGGTGGCGGGCGAATCGTCGCGGCGTGGGACGCGTCCTCGCTCGGTCGAGGTCGTCGGGTTCGCGGGTTTCAGTACGGAAAGGCCGTCGGTGAAACGGTGGGCGGTGAGGAGGTCGCCGAGCTCGCGGCGGGTCACGTCGCCCGTCAGTCCGGCCCGGCCCCCTACGCAGGTGACGCGCCGCACCGAGCCGGGTGGCCGTCCTTGCAGGTCGACCGCAGCCGCCATGCCGGAGGCGAAGGCCTGGCCGAGGTCGCGCACCCAGGCGAGCTCGGTGTCGCCGGATCGTGGGTCGGGCCCGGCGGGGAGCGGTTCGCGCACCAGTGTGGCACTTACCCCGGTGAGCACGGCTCCGTCGTCGAAGGTGACGCGGACGTGCCAGCGGTCGGGAAGCAGGCGCGCGCGTACCCCGCGTCCCCAGGGGGCGGGTCGTCTCCCGGGATCCTTGCCCCGCAGGGCCGCCAGCCACCGCGCCCGGTTCGGCCCCGCCCGGCGCACCAGCTCGGTCCACGCGGGCAGCAGGTCCTCGTGGTCGCTGAGGCCCTGGATCCGCTGCACGTACTCGCGAATCCAGCGGGCCTCCTCATCGGTGACCAGCGGATCGTGGGCGTCGAGGTGACACTGGTCGGGAAAGATCCGCACCACTAGGTGGGTCGCGGGGACGTCGAAATCCCACCGGTCGCCCATCGGGCTCCCGGCGCGCGCTTCGAGGCGCACCGGAAGCAGGAGGACCGGGGAGCGCCTGTCGAGCAGGACGAACTCGTCGCCGTCGAGCGCTATCGCACGGAGCTTCTCGGCGTCCACGCCGACCTCGTCCAGATGCCGCGCCATGGCCGCGGCGTCGGCCTGAGCGTCGGCCAGCTCCTGGGCCAAAGCGGGGTCAGCGCCGCCCGCGGCCGCAAGGACACTCTCCAGCCGCTGTACGGCCGCCAGCAGGCCCATGAGCTGTGATTCGCTCGCGTCGCGGTCGGCACGCCGGTCTAGATATTGGTCGCGGAACTGCGGGTCGGTCATGCCGGGCTCGCATCCAGCAGGCGGTCGGCGTGCACGAGCAGCCGGAACGGCAGGCGGCACAGGGCGTGGCCGAGCACGCCGCTGGTCCCGTTCCAAGCAGGGGACAGGCCAGCGAAGGGCGAGGCGCTTTCGGTGAGCGCGGCTCTGGTTGCGTCCACGTCGAGGTGCCTGGGGGCCAGCCGGTCGTCACCGCTTCCGGCGAGTTTCACGTCGTCCCAGGACAGGTCGGTCCATGCCCGGACCGGCGCGGTCGCGTCGCGTAGCGAAGGCAAGCCGAACCGGTGTTCCGCGGCCGCCTCCTGAACGACGACGAACCAGCCGGCCCTGTGCGCGCCGGGGTCACTGCGCAGCTCCTCGACGGGCAGCGGCAGCCCGAGCAGCAGGACGTCGCCGCCGATCGCGGTCCGCATTGTGGGCTGCCGGGTCCCGGCCGTCCACGCCGCCTCGGAATCCAGCGGCACGGGCACCGGCGGGCCCTGCCCCGCCGGGAATCTCGCCTGCTGCAGGTAGACCGTGGACTGCGGGAAGCGGCGAAGCAGGGCCGCGCGGACTACCAGGACGGCGTCGACGACACCCGCGGCGAGATGGGTGCCCAGGCCGTCGTCCCAGTCGGTCAGCGGGGGCACATCGTCCGCGAGGGATGCGGCGAGCCGGTCCCAGAACCGCCGGAAGACGCTGCCGCGCTGGTCGGTGGGGAAGCCGCGCCACAGCAGCTCGCGTCCCATCTCGTGGTTCAACCCCACGAGGAACGCCTCGATGAAGGCGGCATTGGGGACGGCGAGGGTGACGGTGTCGTCCGGCAGGTCGCCCACCCCGGGCAGCACCCAGCGGCGGTCCAGTTCCGACAGCGCCCGGATCATCGGTGTGGTGATGGACGGGGCGGCCATCACCCCGTCGGGCCCCCGGAACGTCCCGGGCGGGGTGGCGACGGAGGCGGCCGCCCGCCGCTCCAGCGCCGCTCGTGGATCGAGGGCCGTGCGTATGCGGTTCGCCCGGTCCGTCACGTCGAACGGCGTGCACGGCCGGGTGGCCGCCCGGCTTCCCATCAACCGGGCAAGCGCGATCGTGGCGGCTCTGCTGGGATCGGGAAGGTCGGCAATCGGCGCAGGCAGGGTCACGGCGGCGGACGCGACGGAGGTCGGTGCCGGAGGACGCGTGGCCACCTCGGTGATCGCGACTGCGGGGGAGAAGCCCCGGTCCACCACGGGCCGCGCGATCTGCGTGAGGCGGCGGCCGATGGGACCGCGTCGGCGGATCGCGCGGCGGAACGGGGCACCGAGCAGCGCCAGCGGCGCGCAGCTCGCCTTGACGTCGCCGTACAGAGTGGTGCCTGGGGACACGAGCAGGCGGCCCGCCGCGGGCGCGGCCAGCAGCAGTGTCTCGGCCGGGGGGAGGGGGTCCAGGCGGTGTACGGCCTGCCGCGCGCCCGCGTCTGCGGCCGCTCCGATGCGGCGAAGTCGGCTGGCCGCGGCTCGCAGCTGCCCGGCCTGTTCCCAGCAGGCCGCCATCAGCTCCTCTTGATGCTCGCGCACCCACGAGACGCCGAGCGCCGCCGCCACGCGCCGCTCCGGCAGCAGGTTGAGCTCGTGCAGCCAATGGCCGGCCGGCACGTCCGCGAGCCGGGATGCGGCCGCGTGCCAGCGGCCGTATAGGGGCGGGGCGAGCGAGTCGGTGGCGTCGACGAGGGCGGAGAGCGCAGCGGCGCCCGGATACGCCGACGGGGTCGTCGCGCGCGGTTCGAGGGCGCCGTTGAGTGGCCGGGCCGGGGCGTCGGGCAGCGCTGGGTGTGCGCCGGAGACGATCAGCCGGTCCGGCGGCGGGGCGGTGAGCTCGCGGAAGGTCAGTCTGCGCACGGCCTCTTCGAACGTGCCGGGGTCACCGGTGCTGAACGACCACGAGACGTAGACGGGCAGTGTGACCGCCGCTGCGGAGTCGGTGTTCCATGCCTGGTCGGATCCGGACCCGGGCGGGGAGCCCAGTCCGGCCTGCGCACCGGCGAGATAGGTCGGCACGACGCACGCGAGGTAGGCGGTACGCGCGGCCAGACGGCGGCCGCACAGCAGCCGCGAGCGGGCCAGCCCCGGCGAGCGCAGCGTCGCGGCTAGGTCGCCGTCGGAGCTGAGCACCTCGACGTGTGCCCAGGCGTGGAGCTGGCCCCACGGCGGCAGCTGCGCGGCGTCCAGGGTCAGGCGCGGAAGCGGATCAGCAGGGGTGAGCTGCGCCCGCTCGGCGGGGACGACGATCAGCGCGACCCACGGGGCGAGGTGTCCCGCCGCGTCGGGCCCGAACGGGCTGAACATCCACGGCAAAACGGCGCTGTCGAACTCGACGGCCACCAGGTCGTCCGGCGGGTAGTCGGCCGTGCCCGGCGGCGGGACCATGCGCGCGACTGCCCGGGAATCGATCCCGGCGACGTCGCCCGGCCCCAGGACCGGCAGTGTCCCGATGTCCTCGGCCGAGGGGAGCCCGTCAGCGCTGACGGTGACGCCGAGCGACAGCGTGGGCCGCCACGGCTCTGCGGACGAGGGGGCGCGCGTCACCGCCGCGCCGACGCCGGTGCGGACGTAATCAAACAGGCGGGAGGCCATTTACGTCACCGCCTCGTAGACGCGTACGACCTGGCCTTCCGGGTGGTCGCGCAGCCGGTCGTACGCCTCCGCGGCGCTGGTCCCGTGGCCGTCCGACAGCGGGGCCAGCGACTCACGGGTGGCCAGCAGGTGGCGTTCGGGATGGACGAAAACCCGCTGGGGCCAGGCCGCGACGTACGGCTGAGTCACCGCGGCGGCGGCCCACGTGTCCTGGAGTGCGGCGGGCGGCTGCGCGGGGGAACCCGGGCGGGACCGTGTTGTGGCGCCGGTGACAACGGCTTGCTCGTATCCGCTTGGCAGCGGCACCGACGTGGCCGGGGCCGTGAAGCCGCCGAGGGCCTGCCGCTGTTCGCGTCCGGCCCGCATCTCCTCGAAGGCGGGTCGGCGAAGCTGCTGATCCTCCGGCAGATCCTCCTCAAACGGGCCGGGCGCGAACAGCTCACCCACCGGCTCCGACGGCAGCTCCGCGCCGCCAAGCCGTACCGCGATCAAATCGAGCACGAGGGGCCGGGACGGGACGGCGGCGCCGAAACGGGTGACCCGTTTTCCCAGCGGCACCTCGCGCTGGGTAACGCGCAACCGCCCGGCCGGATGTAGGACGCGCTCGTCGTCACCGGCGCCGCCACGCAGAGCGACGGGTCCCACCTCTGGAGGCGGAAGCGTCGTCACGGCGGAGGGTCGGCGCAGCGCCTCCAGCAGCCTGGCCAGCAGGTCGATCTCCGGCGGCACCAGGACCTGCTCGACACCGAACGTAAGGTCGATCGGCACGCGTACCTCTCCGATGAGGAAGAGCGACACCGAGGCAAATCCGGTGACGTGCCAGGGCTCGGGGCCGGTCAGCGTGAGCACGAGCCGGGCCTGGAGGACGGGGCGTCCGTTGACGCTGATCGACACCCCCGCGTCGAGCCGCACCGTGAAGGAGAAGGGGACGAGCGTGACCAGGGCGTCGAACCCCAGGTGACCTTCGGCCGCGATGACTGACCCGAGCACGGAGGTCGACGCGTAGACCTCGAGGTTGGCGCCCACCTGGATGGTATTGGGGGTCAGCGCCAGGTAGCTTTCCAGGCGCAGCCGCGGGTTCTCACCGCTCCCCAAAGCGATCGCCAGGCGGCGGAGGGTGGGGAAGCCGGGCGGCGGTTCGAAAGCGGGGTGGAACCCGCCGGCGGACTGGGCGAAACCGGGCTCGGGTCCCCAGCTACCACGCACGGCCATGTCACCGCTGATTGCGAACGGGCCCACCCGTGAGTCGCGCAGGGTGGCGTCGACCGAGATCTCGCCGCGGCCGAAGTCGAGTACCCCGAGCACCTCCAGGCGCAGGACTGCCACGGCGTGCTCGCGATCCGGCAACTCTGCCCGCAACCGGCCGAGCACGATCAGCTTCAGCGGTGAGGGCAGCTCCAGGATGAGCCCGGTCTCGATCTGAAGCAGGGCGCCGGGCCCCCACGTCAACTTCGCCATCACGCCGACCGTGAACCGATTGTCGGCCGCCGGGAAGAACCGGCGGATGTCGGCGATGACCTCCTTGGCCCGGGCCACCGGATCCCGGGGGAACAGCACGCTGTCCAGGCCCCCGGTGCGCACCCCCGCGGATAGGGCCTTGGTGTCCGCGCCGCGGTGGATGCCGAGCAGCCCGCCCAGCCCGGTCAGGGTGAATCCGAAGCCCAGCGGAATCGGCGGGAACTCGGCGGTGACGATGAGCAGCATCGACCAGCCGTCCGATCCGTCGGCCGCCCTCGTCACAACCAGGCCGACGGCGGTGAAGCTGAGGGCCTTGAAAGTCAACTGTGCGGCCCCGGCGTACATGCGCTGCGCCTCGTCCACGAACAGATAACCGCCGCCCCCGACCTCACCGGCGCGGATCGTCAGCCCTACCCCCTTCGGCCCGTGCGGCCCGACGCGTACGGCGGGTGCCGGGCCTGCCAGGGACAGTCCCAGCCCGACGCCGAGGGCCTCGACCGAGCCGGAGATGGGGCCGATCGCGAGGCCGACGTCGAAGGTAGCGGTGGCGGCCACGCCGTCTTCGGCGAGCGCCACGACCAGCCGGATGTCGCGCAGGCTCACGGGTCCGAGGTCTAGGCGCTCGGCGATGACGGTGTCGAAGCCGCCGCTCGCGGTGAAGGTCAGGCCGTCGCCGCCGCTCCAGCGCAGCGCCACGTCCACCGAGCCGCCCGAGCCGGAGGAGTCGGGAATCTGGCTGGACAGGAACCCGTCCAGCCCGGCGCCCCCCATGACGAGCCGCAGCCCGCGGATGGTCAGCGACAGCGAGGGGACCGGGGAGACGCCGGGCCGCACCTCGATCGCCCCGCTGACCGCCACGGTGTCGATCAGCAGCGAGGGCCCGCCCTGGGCGCCTAGCCGCAACACCGGCTGGGCGGGCGTGCCGCCCGACACCGCCAGTGAGGCCGTGGCCCCCGCCGATCCGTCGAGCCGCGCGCCATCCGCGCCAATCGACACAGGTACGGTGAACCCGGCCCCGGCCTCAACAGTCCAGTTGCCGCGCGCGCGGCTGATTTTGAGCTCGCCGACGGGCACCACATTGAGCCGCGCCCGGTCGCCGGAGTCGGCGTCCTGCTGGATGGTGATCCCGCACCAGAAACGCGCCGCGGCGCGGCCTTGGGCGGCCAGGTCGTCCGAAGTGAAGATCCACAGGACGGGGGGCGCGGTGGCGGGCGGCTCCGTGGGGACGCTCCACAGCGCCGGCACTCCGGCCGCCGTGAGCGCCTCGGCGATGACGGGGCCGAGCTGGGCCCACGCGTCCTCCGCGTTGGTGCTGAGGAACGCCTCGGCGAACGTGCCCGCCGGGTCTCTCAGCCACCTCTGCAGTTGCTCAAGGTCGACCACCACCCGGGTCGAGGCCGGTCGGAGCACGGGCGAGGCCGGGTCGCTCACCGACGCCCGCACCTCTGGCGCGGGCTCCGCACGCAGGATGCCGAGCAGCCGCAGGGCCAGCCCCACGCCCCGGTGGCGGCGGGCCAGCCATCCGGCCAGCAGCTCGCTGACCACGTCGAGCAGCAGCTGCTCGGCGGCGTGCGCGTCGGGAAGCGCGGTGGACAGCGCATCGGCGACGTCGCCCGCGGCTGACGCGGCCGCAGCCATAGCCGCGACCGGGTCCCCGTCGGCAGCCTGCTCGATGGCCGTGGCGGCCGACGCCGCGGCGTCAGCGATGTCCGGTACGCCCCCGAGCGCCTCGGGCGCCCAGCCGCAGCCCCGCAGCAGGGCGAGGAAACGGTCCACGACCGCCTGCGCGTCGGCATCCCCTCGGGGCGGCACAAGCGGCGACCACAGGTCGCGGATCTCCTCGAACAGCCACGTCTCGACTCGGTTCACGACGCCCCTCAGATCCCGGTGGTCCAGAACTGGAAAGATCCCGCTACTCGACTCGGTCGGCGTCCGAAGTCGGGCACGACGGTGTTCACCGCCTCCGTCGCCTTGATCGTGTCTTGGGGCGGCGGATCGTCTCTGGCGGGGTCGATAAGCGTGGTCACTACGGCCGCGGCGAAGGCGGGGTTGGCGGCCAGCGCTGCGGCCAGGGTCGGCAGGCCGACGCCCGCCGTGGCGGCGGCGGCCCGGATAGCGCCCTGCACGACGTTCTCGGCATTGTTCGGGAACACGCGTGCGGGCTTGTTGATGTGGTAGCGCATGAAAGCTGCGACAGCGGCCTCCGATGTGAGGATCTGACCATAGGTCGCAGGTGCTCCGGCGGCGTCGACGATGTCCGTATTGATGGCCGGGTCCGGGCTCCACCGGCCTGCGAGGGCACCCTGGATTCGCCATCGGGCCAGCCCCCATTGGGCCAGCAGCATGGCCGAGTCGGTGCGCAGGAGCCACAGCAACCGGAAGATCGAGCGCCATGAGCGCAGCCACTCCCTGAGCTCGACCTCGACCCCGGGTATCGGGCGGGAAGGCTCAGGAACGTCTTCGGATAGGCCCCACACCTGGAGAGGGGCGTTACGGATACCAGGCGCGCCGGGTGCCGCGACGGCGAAGGTGTCGACATCCAGCCCCCACGAGCCCAGCCGGGCGGCGAACTCGCCGGGATAGCGATCCTTGTAGAGGGCGAACAGCGCGCCCAGCTCCCCTCTCACCGTGGGAAGCATGGCCGCGCCCTGCGTCCAGTGGCACAGGCCAAGGGACATGCGGGCCCTGTCCCACGCGTTGTAGACGTCTAGGCGTCCCAGGCTCTCCGGATGCGTCATCGCGTAAACGACGATGAACGTCGACTCCGCCTCGGCCCGAAGCGGATCACCTGGTGGCGGGAACGGGGCACCGGCGCCGAGCAGCTCGGCCACCGAGAACACTTTCGATGCCCACGATCCTCGCGCGGGCAGCAGCAGCCCGCCTCCTCTGGGCTGGGCGTTGGGAGGCGGAGGCTGCGGTCCTCCCGGTTGGTACAACGGGTTGTCGGTCCAGCTCCCGAGCGTGACGACCTCGGGATCGCCGCGCAGCACCTCGGCTGCCGGGATATCGGCCCGGCGGAGGTGGTCGCGCGCGTACACACGTGGCCCGCTGTCGGCAACATCGTCCCACCACCACAGATCATCTTCGACCTGCTGGGTGTGATTGCCCGGCGAGGCGTGAAAGACGGTCAGCCCGTTGGCCAGTTGTAGCTGACCGCACGCCGCCTCCAGCTCGGGCAACGGATCCGTACGGTTGCTGACCGGGAAGTCGGGGCGGTTGAGCCAGAGCTGCAGCGTGTGCCGAGTGTCGCGGTCCAAGTGGCCGGTGATGCGCCCGCGGTACCGCCGGAACGCGGGCTGACGGGTCCAACCCATGGCGGAACGTGCCCGCACCCACGGCTGGGACGCCTCGATCTGGAACTCCCGCACCAGCAGGGCCAGGTGCCCCCCGAAGACAGTATCGACGTCGTCACGTCTGCCGGTGAATCCGAGACCGGGGGGAACGGCGATGTCGCTGTTGCACAAGTCCGCCACCAGCCGCGCGACGTGGCCGCCGGGGTCCCCGGGCCGGGCCTGGCCCGCGTAGGTGAGGGTCGCGTCGTTATCTCCGCGGCGCAGATCCCAGCCGCCGTAGAGGGAATCGGGACGCGCGGGCCAGGACGGCAGGGTCCGCTGCTCATCCCCAGCGTGCAACAGCACAGCTACCAGTGCCTCGGAGACCACCTTCATCGCAGCGCCGAACCAGGGGCGCAAGTGAGGGCCGTCGTAGACGAACGGGGTGATGGCTGGGTCCCTGGTCTCCGCCAACGCCCAGGCGGCCAGCTGCGACGCGCTCAGGATCCCATTGAGCGAGTCGGCCGTACGCGAGGTGCCGTTCCAGAGCAGCATCGGCTCGGAGCTCGCGAACAGGTCGAGGCGGCGGTCCGCCTGCGGGGTGTCGGGCGGATGCGGGCCCGGAGTTAGCCCGTAGTAGATCCGCATCATGTTCCCGAGGGAAAGAGACGGGTCCCGTTCGGCCCACACCGACAGGACGACCGCGTCGATGGCCCCCCGCAGATCCTCCCTGGGTAGAAATCGGCTCAATGCCCGCTGCAGCCACAAGCCTGCGTCGGCGGCGAGGTTCGCGTCCGTCTCGTCCTCGGGCTTCGTTGCGTCAAGCCGACGGCGCCGCAGCCATTCGCCCACGACATCCTGCAGCGCGCCCACCCAGGTGGTGTAGCCCGGCAGGGAGATCCCGTGCCAATAGAGCACGGACCCGATCGAGACCCAGCGAGGCACGCACAGCGCTGGCCACACGGCCGTCATTCGTACAGCCTGCCTCCGGCCAGGCCCAGGCACCTCCACATAGCCGGTGTGCAGCAGCGACGTCCATGCATCGACCTGACGAGGGGACAGTCCCATGGGCGGCACGCGACGGGACGGGTCGAGCCGCAGGATCCGAGAGAACCGGCTGGGGTGGTACATGAGAGTGAAACGCTCGACGAGATCGGCACGCACTGGGAAAGCGTTCTCAAGCACCTCCAGCCACTGGACGTACTCCTCGAGAGGCACCTGCCGAGTCCCAGGCTCTCCGGCGAACACGTTTGGGATGCCGCCCGGCGCGAGAGCCTGAGACACGACCGTTTCCTGCACCAAAGCAGCGAGCGCACCTAGTTGCATCGAATGTCCTGATACGCAAAGAACGCCTTTCCTGTCCCGTTGAGGCTAATGGGTCGAGGATGTGGCCGGTAGACCCCAACTCATCGGAATTCCCGCAGTGTTCGGCCGAAGCAGCGGGATGGGCTGCCGAACACCTCGGGCAAGCTGGACCGATCCACGAGCGCCGCCCCGCGCATGTCATTGGTTAGGAAGCAGTGCTTGACTCTCGGTGCGAATCATGCGGCGTAGGCTGGTCCGTGCGCTGGCCAGATCGTCCTCGGCTTCGGTGAGCTTGCCCGTCAGCTCCTCGATCCGGGCCAGAGCCTGGGCGAGCTGGTCCTGGAGCTTCTCCTTCTCGGCGGTGAGTTCGTCCACCCGCGTGCCGAGGTCGGCGGCACCGAGCTGGTCGAGTTGTTGTCCCAGGCTCCGGCGGACCGCCGCCTTGAGGCGATCGACCTCGGCGCGTAGGCGCTGGTTCTCCTCGCGCACGATCTCCTGCTCGACCTTCCAGCCGGCAGGGGCCTTGGCCTGGCCGCGGGCCTCGCCGCGCGCGGTGCGGGACTGGCGCAGGCGAGCGGCTTCTATGTGCTCGCGCACCCCGTCGGCGTAGACCAGCCAGTGCGAGACGTTCGCGGCGCGGGCCACCCCCGTGAAGGTGACCGGTTCCTCGTCGGCGACGAGCTGATCGACGATGGACAGGACCCTGGCGCGCTTGGCACGCGAGTCCTTCTGCCGGGCGTCGCGAAGGACCTGCGCGGGCGTACGGGACTCACTCATCGGACGTGCTCCTGGCGGGGACGGTGGGAACGGGAAGGACCGCAAGCGGAACTGCGGCGCGGACCTTGCGCAGCACCGCGGACGCTTCTTCGATATGGCGCCGCTCGTCCTCGGACATCGCGGCGAGCTTGGTGCGGATGCCGACAACGACGGACTGGTAGGAGTCGATCTGGTCGGTGATGTTGCGGATGACGAACTCGGCGGCCTGCATGGCCCGAGCGGTCTCCCGGTCTGCCTTGAGCGCGCGGATGTGATCTTCGACGGCGGGAAGGAACGAGGGGTCGGGGCGATAGAAGCCGCAGCCGGAACACGGGAACCGGATCGGGCAACTCCCGCCGCCGGCCTTCACGTTCGACGGCTCGGTGCAGTTCCCGAACGGCACGGCCACCGAGCGCGCTTCGTACGCCGTGGCCGACGAGGTCGGCGCGGCCTGCCCGGAGCGGTCGACGACGTGGAGCCGCATCGTCTCGACCGCCTTGCGGCGACGCTCGAGAGAGACCCGGTAATGGTGGAGTCGGGTATTGAAACTGCCTGAATACCCCAGGCTCACCGGTCCTGGATGTCCGGCAAGGTGGTATCCGCGGCGGCATAGAGGAACTCCAGGAGCTTGGCGTGTGCCTCGCCGTGCGCTCTATCCTGCTCTGCCCCGTGCTGCGACGTTTCTGTTTCATGGTCAACGGCGTGCAGCCAGTCGATGACTGCACCGAAATACGTCACCAGAGCGCCTGTTGCCGCTTGCGCGGCAGTGCCCATCTCGCTGGGACCTTCCATGAAAACGATGTGCTGAAGGCGGTCGAGCTGGCGCTTCTGAGTTCGTGCTTCGTTCCAGAGGCGGCGAGCGGCTTGGCGGCGCTCTTCGCGTTCTTCGGGAGGGTCGCTCTCTGCGATGCCTCCAAGTTTGATGCTCGCGTCGCTCAGCGTTCCGTGTACTAGGTGACAGCTTTCGGCGAAGGCCAGGTAGGCACTCTTGCGCGATTCGCGAAGAGCACGAGTCCATGCAGTATCTATCTGAAGGCGGGCTTGCCTCAGCTGCGTCTCGGACTGGATCTTGGCCTGTTGCTCTGCCTTCCTTCCGGTGACCCAGGCGGATGCCGTAGCGCCGACTGCGCCGACCGCGGCGCCGATGACGCCACCGAGGAGTCCTGCAAGTCCTGCGTCCATGGCGCGATTCTGGTGGCCAAGCGGTGTGCGTTGCCAGTGGGGCGCGATCATTGTGCCTGACCACTCAGCCGGGTCACTGTGGGCCTCTGCTGCCGACATCTGCAGCGTAGGCGGCCCAGTCCCCGGCTGCGGCCCGCTGCCATTTGACGGCGACGGTGATGTCGATGCCGAGGGTGCGGGCGAGGACCGCGGCGGGCAGCTCGGTCGCGAGCTGGAACAGCGCGGTCGAGCGGGCCTCCGCGAGCCGGATGCCGAGTTTGCGGAGCCGTTCGCCCATGGCCCAGGCACTGATTGGCCGGCCGGGCTGGCCTCCGGGGAAGAGCCAGGGCGAGTCTGTCCGGCCGAGGACGGCATGGCTGCGGCGAACCTCGACCTGTTGGAGGGCCAGTTCAGCGACGGGTGCGGGAAGCTCGACTGGGACCGGGCCGAGGCGGATGCGGACGGCTCCGTCCGTCTCCTCGATGCGGTCGACAGTGAGTCGGGAGATCGCAGCGGGCCACTGAGCATAGAGGAGCAACAGCAGGCCGGCGAGGCGGTCTTCGTGCTTGAGGGTGTCGTCGTGCAGCAGGCGTCGGGCGGTGGCCCAGCGGGCTTCGTCGTCCATCGGCTGCGAGGGGCCGTTCCATCGCTCGGCCGGGAAGCTGAGATCGCGGGTGATCTTCTGGGAGAGGGCCCAGCGCACGAAGTGGCCTGCCTCCTGGCGAAGACGGGCGTCCTCACTCGTCATCCAACGTTCAAGGTCGGTCTGTCGACAGGTGGCAAGGGTCAAGTTCTGGCCCTCGAGCCAGTCCAGGAGATAGACGCCCGCCCGCAGATGTTGCCGCGCGACCTGGAGCTGGTAGTACGTGGTCTCCTTGCCGCGGCTGCGACGGCGAAGCCGTCGCAGGAGGTGCCAGGTCGCGTACCGGTGCAGGATTTTCCGTCCCTCGGCCGTCGTGTGGGAGGTGACGAGGTCTTTCACGTGCCGTTCGAGACGGACCATCTGCTCGTCCCGCTTGGGCAGGGCGCCGCTGGCGACGAGGACGCTGCGGATGTGTTCGACGACCTTGCCTTCGGGGAGTTCGTCCAGGGCCTCGTGGGTGAGGGGGCGGCGGCCAGAGCCGAGGTCGGACAGGACGGTGGTGACGATGCCGCCGGAGAGCCAGCGCAGTGCGGTGGCGGCTCGTTCAGTGCTGGCCAGGGCCTCATGGAGGGCTTGAAGCTTCGGGGGTATGGAGCCCGAGCCGTTGGCGAGGAGTTCGTGGAGCCGCTGCTTGAGTGTGCAGCGAGGGCACGGACCGGAGGATCGCAGTCGTTCTGCTTCCCCGCAGGTGGGACACGGGCGCCAGAGTTCGGCGTCCGGTGCGGTGCAGGGTCCGCAGATGGGGGCTTCGGCGGTGCCGGAGTGGATGCCGCGGAGCCTCCCGCAGGAGGTGCAGTGAGCTTGGCTTCTCTGCACTAAGTCAAATGGGTGTGGCTCCTTTGGAGGGACGAGCGTACCCGGGTGCGTTCCGCTGGTGGCAGGCTCCGCCCGGGGCCCGGCGGGCGGGTGTTCATTGCTGAAGAGAGTGACGTCGTAGCCAACTCCGTTGGCTGGTAGGTATATCGGTACCACCTGGAGTGTGCCTGGCACTTCGGCGCTCGACTGATATGCGCCGGTGGTCAGCCGGTGAAGGACTCGGGGCCGAAACGGCCCCATGCGACGAAGGCAGCCAGGGCGAGGTAGATCAGGTCGCCGGCGATCGTGGCCTTCTCGCCACGGCGCAGACGCATGGTGACCGCGCAGGCAAACAGCAGAACAAGTCCGGTGGCGGCCAGCGGCACCAGCACCGGCGCGATGTCGAGCACCGCGGGCAGAATCAGGCCGACCGCAGCCAGCAGCTCGACGGCGCCGATGGCCTTGAGAGCGCCGGGGCTGAACTCCAGGACCCACTGCGCAGAGGAGCCCATCGCGGCCAGCTTCTCCTGCGGCACGAACATCTTGGAGCTGCCCACCAGGCAGACAGCGGCGAGCACCCCAGCGGTGATCCACAGCGCGACGTTCATCATCAACTCCCTGATCGAGGACTTCCGTACCCGAGACGAGGCAGCGACTCGGCCTGTGACATGCCCGAACCCAGACAGCGGAGAGACGTGGGTCACACCGTTCCGTGTCACAGGAGTGAGGGCCGCCTCGTCTTGGGGGTGAAGGCATCGACGAACGTGGAGGAGCACACGATGGACGCGCGATTGAACTACTTCGCCAACCCGGCCGCCGGCAAGGCCCTCAAGTACTTCATGTCGGCTGGCCGGGAGCTGAAGGAATCGCCGCTGCCGGCCACGACGCAGGAGTTGGTGGCGCTGCGCGTGAGCCAGATCAATGGCTGCGCGGTGTGCATCGACATGCACACCAAGGAAGCCGCCGCGGCCGGCGAGAGCCCGGTGCGGCTGAACCTGATCGCGGCCTGGCGGGAAGCGACGGTCTTCACCGCGGCCGAGCGCGCCGCACTGGAGCTGGCGGAGCAGGGAACCCGGGTCGCGGACGCGGCCACCGGGGTCAGCGACGACGTGTGGGCCCGCGCCGCTCAGCACTACGACGAGGAGCAGCTCACGGCCCTCGTGCTGCTGGTCTCGTTCATGAACACGGTGAACCGGCTGAACATCATCACCCAGCAGCCGGCCGGCGACTACCAGGTCGGCCAGTTCCACTGAACCACCACCGCACCCTGGCCCAGGTCAGGCCCGCCGGGGCCAGGACGCCGTGGTCAAGGCGGGCAGGGCGGTCGCGGCACGAGCGTTGTCTGCTCCACCCACACATCGAATGATCTTCGAAGGATGCCTCGCCGGCGCGGGTCCGGCCGGGCACACAGACCGCAAAGGGGGAGTCGGCGTGGGCAAGGTCGAGGAGTTCGAGGAACTGCGGCCGCTGCTGT
Organism: Streptomyces sp. NPDC058678; assembly: GCF_042714835.1. NCBI lineage: Bacteria > Bacillati > Actinomycetota > Actinomycetes > Kitasatosporales > Streptomycetaceae > Streptomyces > Streptomyces sp. NPDC058678. Next base: position 44,462 of record NZ_JBHXSG010000068.1, read on the forward strand.
TCTCGATCGCGTACCGGATCCTGGGCAGCGTGGGCGAGGCTGAGGACGCGGTGCAGGAGACCTGGCTCCGCTACGACGCCTCGACCACCCGGCCCGTGTCGGCCAAGGCGTTCTTGTCAGCCACGGTGACCCGGATTGCGATCGACGTGCTGCGCTCCGCCCGGGTGAGGCGGGAGGAGTACGTCGGGCCGTGGCTCCCCGAGCCGCTGCTGGACGATCCGTACCAGGACCCGGCCCGCGCGGCGGAGCTGGCCGACTCGGTGTCAATAGCGGCGCTGCTGCTCCTGGAGCGGCTCAGTCCGCTGGAGCGGTCGGTGTTCGTGCTGCGGGAGGTCTTCGCCTTCGGCTTCGTCGAGATCGCTGCCGCGGTGGGGCGCTCAGAGGCGGCGTGCCGGCAGCTGCTCGTACGGGCACGCCGCCACATGCACGAGGGACGGCCCCGGTTCGAAGCGGACCGCCAGGAGCGGCAGGAGCTGGCGAGGCGGTTCTTCGAGGCACTGACGCAGGGAGACGTGGACGGACTGCAGAATCTGCTGTCCGCCGACGTCCAGCTCATCGGGGACGGCGGTGGCAAGGCACCGCAGCTGGCCAGGGCCGTCGCCGGCGCCGAGAACGTGGCCAGGCTGCTCGCCACCGTCTACCCGCTCATGGCCCGGATCGACATCACGTTCGAACCGCACGAGGTCAACGGCCAGCCGGGCGCGCTCTTCCGCGACCGCGACGGCAAAATCCTCCACATCCTCGCCCTCGACACATTCGACGGGCAGATCCAGACGATCCGCGCGGTCATCAACCCCGACAAGCTCAGCCACCTCGGCCCGGTCGCCGACGCCTGGGCCGTCGACCAGGAAGTGAAGCAGACCCGTAAAACCCAGTGATCTCCCGACCAGCCTGACAGGGCAGGACCGGAGGTTTCAGTGCCGCATGCCGATGATCCTGGCGCACGGCTCGCCCGTGACGTCTTCCCGCGACACGAACCGCGATCATCCACCGCGCAAGATCGACTATCGACACACCCACGAGGGGTTCAGTCATGATCCTGATCACCGGGGCCACCGGCGTCGTCGGCCGGGAAACCGTCCGCCTCCTGGTCGAGGGGGGAGCGGAGGTCGCCGCTGTCACCCGCGACCCGCACGCCGAATTCCCCGCGGGTACACAGCTCGTCCACCCCGCGAAGGTTCCCACCATCGACGGCGTGGAGGCCATCCTGCTCAGCCCGCGTGCCGTCGGATCCGCCGCTGTCGACCTGTTGGCCCGCGCCCGCGAGACGGGCGCGGCAAGGGTGGCCGTACTGTCCTCCGTGACCGTGCAGTACCCGGCTGGGCACGCACGCTTCCGGCAGCAGTTCCACGCGGTCGAGGACGCAGCCAAGGGGAGCGGCCTGGACTGGACGATCCTGCGCTGCGCCGATTTCGCCGCCAACACCCTGGCCTGGGCCGGGCAGATCCAGGCGACCGGGACCGTACGGGGGGCATACCCGCACGCCAGGACCTCGACCGTCGACGAGCGTGACATCGCCGCGGTGGCCGCCCTCGCCCTGACCCACCCGCAGCACCGCGGTCAGACGTACCTGCTCACCGG